>JAGXAF010000075.1 GCA_018971675.1 Bradyrhizobium sp. | reverse complement strand
CGATCTCGGTTATGTCGCGTTTTACGCGGTCGGCGCCTATTCCTATGCGCTGCTGGCGACGTATTTCGGCCTGTCGTTCTGGGTCTGCCTGCCGCTCGCCGGAATCCTTGCCGCGTTCTGGGGCATGCTGCTGGGCTTTCCGGTGCTGCGGCTGCGCGGCGACTATCTCGCGATTGTCACCCTGGCGTTCGGCGAGATCATCCGTCTCGTCATCATCAACTGGGAAAGCCTTACCGGCGGCCCGAACGGCGTTTCCGGGATTCCGCGGCCGACCCTGTTCGGCATTCCCCTCACGCCCGCCGACGACGGACTGGCGGCCAGGCTCGGCATCGAATTCTCGCCGACCCACCGCATCGTTTTTCTGTTCTACCTGATCCTGGCGCTGGCGTTGTTGACCAACTGGGTAACCCTTCGCTTGCGGCGCTTGCCGATCGGCCGCGCCTGGGAAGCACTGCGCGAGGACGAGGTGGCCTGCCGCGCGCTCGGCATCAACATCACCACCACCAAGCTGACCGCGTTCGCGACCGGCGCCATGTTCGGCGGTTTCGCCGGCGCGTTCTTCGCCACCAGGCAGGGCTTCATCAGCCCGGAATCCTTCACTTTCCAGGAATCGGCGCTGGTGCTGGCGATCGTTGTGCTTGGCGGCATGGGCTCGCAGCTCGGCGTCGCGCTTGCGGCGCTGATCATGATCGGCGGCTTCGAACTGTTTCGTGATCTTGAGCAATATCGCATGCTGGTGTTCGGCGTCGCGATGGTACTCCTGATGATCTGGCGGCCGCGCGGGCTGATCGGTCACCGCTCCCCTACCGTGTTCCTGCGACAGTCGCAGGCGATCTCATCCGACCTCGTCAAGGAGGGACATGGATGAGCGGCGACGGCATTCTCGACGTCGATGGCTTGATCATGCGGTTTGGCGGCATCGTTGCCGTCAACGACCTTTCCTTTGCCGTCGAGCGGCGTCAGATCACGGCGCTGATCGGGCCGAACGGCGCCGGCAAGACCACCGTATTCAACTGCATCACCGGCTTCTACAGGCCGACCTCGGGCACGATGCGCCTGACCCATGAAAACGGCACGCAGATCCGGCTCGAACGGCTGCACGATTTCCGGATCTCCAAGCAGGCCAGGGTCGCCCGAACCTTCCAGAACATCCGCCTGTTTCCCGGCATGACCGCGCTGGAAAACCTGATGGTCGCGCAGCACAACACGCTGATGCGGGCCTCGGGCCTGACCTTCCTCGGCCTGATTGGCGCGCCGTCCTGGCGCGCGGCCGAAAAACGCGCGATCGAGCTGGCGAAATTCTGGCTCGACCGGATCGGGCTGCTCGACCGCGCCGATGATGCCGCCGGCAACCTGGCCTATGGCGACCAGCGCCGCCTCGAGATCGCGCGCGCGATGTGTACCGAGCCGGTGCTGCTCTGCCTCGATGAGCCGGCCGCCGGACTGAATGGACGTGAAAGCGCCGCTTTGAGCGAATTGCTGCTCTCGATCCGGACCGACCAGGGCACCTCGATCCTGTTGATCGAGCATGACATGTCCGTGGTGATGGAGATTTCCGACCGCGTGGTGGTGATGGACTACGGGGTCAAGATCGCGGAAGGCTCGCCCAAGGACGTCCGCGACGATCCCAAGGTGATCGCGGCCTATCTCGGCGTCGAGGACCGAGAGGTCGAAAGCGTCGAGCAGGAGCTCGGGCTGTGAGCGGGCCACTGCTCGAAATCCGCGGCCTGCACGCCGCCTACGGCAAGATCGAAGCGCTGAAGGGCGTCGATATCGATATCAGCCCCGGTGAGATCGTGGCCCTGATCGGCGCCAACGGAGCCGGCAAGTCGACCCTGATGATGACGATCTTCGGCAAGCCGCGCGCACGTGCCGGACAAATCCTGTTCGACGGTCGCGATATCACCGATCTTGCGACGCATGAGATTGCCCGGTTGCGCATTGCGCAGTCGCCCGAAGGGCGGCGGATTTTCCCGCGCATGAGCGTGGCTGAAAACCTGCAGATGGGCGCCGACGCCACCGATACCAGCGAGGCCGATCGCATCAGTGCGCTGGAGCGGGTGTTCGCGCTGTTTCCGCGGCTGAAGGAACGCTTGTCCCAGCGCGGCGGCACGCTGTCGGGCGGCGAGCAGCAGATGCTGGCGATCGGGCGCGCCTTGATGAGCCGCCCGCGCCTGTTGATGCTGGACGAGCCCTCGCTTGGGCTCGCGCCGCTGATCGCGCGGCAGATTTTTGATGCGATCCGGACACTGAACCGGCAGGACGGCCTCACCGTGCTGATCGTCGAGCAGAACGCCAATCATGCGCTGCGGCTGGCCCATCGCGGCTATGTCATGGTCAACGGACTGATCACGCTGAACGGAACCGGCAACGAGTTGCTGCAGCGCCCGGAGGTGCGATCGGCCTATCTGGAAGGCGGCCGACGCGCCTAGAGCCATTTCCGTTCCGATGGAATCGGACGGGGCTCTGGATTCTTGTTTTGACGCGTTTTCTTCACGCGAACCGGTGTCCACCCACGGATCAAGTCCGAGGGCATGCTTCGCTCGAAAACGCTCTGGCACCGCGGGTCTTCCCGGAAAGGTCGGCGTTCGGCAGGATGCTGCCAACAGACCATGGATTTGCCCGAAAATTGCCGGTGACTTGGCGGCAAAATACGCCGACAATGAACTGATTTCCGACCCCCGGCCGTGCGCCGGGGAATTTTCCGCAGTGATCCATCCGCGAGGACTCCTCATGAAATCGTTGAAGCTCATCGGCCTGGCGCTCGGCGCATCGCTGGCACTGTCGACCGCCGCGCTGGCGCAGGATATCACCGTCGCAGTGGCCGGCCCGATGACGGGAGGCGAATCCGCATTCGGCCGCCAGATGAAGAACGGGGCCGAACAGGCGATAGCGGATATCAATGCCGCCGGCGGCGTGCTCGGCAAGAAGCTGGCGCTGGACGTCGAGGACGATGGCTGCGACCCGAAGCAGGCGCGCTCGGTCGCGGAAAAAATCGCCAGCGCGAAAATCCCGTTCGTCGCCGGTCATTATTGCTCGTCGTCGTCGATCCCGGCGTCGGAAGCCTATGCCGACGGCAACGTGCTGCAGATCACGCCCGCCTCCACCAACCCGCTATTCACCGAGCGCAACCTCTGGAACGTGGCGCGGGTTTGCGGCCGCGACGACCAGCAAGGCGTGGTCGCCGGCGACTATATCGCCAAGGCCTACAAGGGCAAGAACATCGCCATCCTCAACGACAAGACGACGTACGGCAAAGGCCTTGCCGACGAGACCAAGAAAGCGCTCAACAAGGCCGGCGTCACCGAAAAGCTCTACGAATCCTACACCAAGGGCGACAAGGATTTTAACGCCATCGTGTCGCGCCTGAAGGCCAACAACATCGATCTGGTCTATGTCGGCGGCTACCATCAGGAGGCCGGCTTGATCCTGCGCCAGATGCGCGATCAGGGCCTGCAGACGGTCTTGATGGCGGGCGATGCGCTGGCTGACAAGGAGTTCGCCTCGATCACGGGACCGGCCGCGGAAGGCACGCTGTTCACCTTCGGTCCCGACCCGCGCAACAAGCCGACGGCGAAATCGATCGTCGAGACCTTCAAGGCGAAGAATATCGATCCCGAAGGCTATACACTTTACACCTACGCCGCGATGCAGGTGTGGTCGGGCGCCGCGAAGAAAGCCGGCACCACCGATCCGAAGAAGGTGATGGCCGCGATCAAGGGCAACGCGTGGGACACGGTGATCGGCACGCTGGAGTTCGATGCCAAGGGCGACATCAAGCAACTCGATTATGTCGTCTACAAATGGGACTCCAAGGGCGGCTACACCGAGATCAACCCGAAGGGTTCATGAGCCCAAGACAGCATTCGGAGACAGCTTTCGGAGACAGCTTTCGACCCCAGCGTCCCCGGCTTGCCGGGGCGCTTTCGTTGACGCGCAAGGCCGCAGCGCCGCCCGACATTGAGCATGCGCCGTGAACAACCTCCTCACTGACATTGCCGGCGTCCGCGTCGGCCACGCCGACGACGCCGGGCTAGGCTCCGGCGTCACCGCGGTGATCTTCGACACCCCCGCGACCGCCTCGATGGACGTGCGCGGCGGCGGCCCCGGCATCCGCGAGGGGGCGCTGCTCGATCCCGTCGCAACGGTCCAGCAGATCCACGGCATCGCCCTGGCCGGCGGCTCGGCGTTCGGGCTGGAAGCCGGCGGCGGCGTGCAGGCCTGGCTCGCCGAGCAGGGCCACGGTTATCGAATCCGCGAAGCCGTCATTCCGATCGTGCCGGGCGCGATCTGCTTCGATCTGCTCAACGGCGGCAACAAGCAATGGGGCCGCCTCGCGCCGTATCGGGATCTCGGCTACGCCGCGGCGGCAGCGGCGGCGACATCCTTCGGGCTCGGCAGCGTCGGCGCGGGCCTCGGCGCGACCACGAGCAATCTGAAGGGCGGTCTCGGCTCGGCATCGGCAGCGACACAGAGCGGCATCAGGGTTGCGGCGCTCGCCGTCGTCAATGCGGCCGGCACCGTCACGGTCGGCGACGGACCGTGGTTCTGGGCGGCGCCATTCGAGGTCGGCGGCGAATATGGCGGGCGCGGGTTGCCGCCATCGTTCACGCCGGACATGCTGGCGATGCGACTGAAGGGAGCCATGAATGCAACGCCGCCCGAGAACACCACGCTTGCGGTTGTCGTGACGGATGCGGTTCTAACCAAATCCCAGGCCAAGCGGCTTGCGATGATCGCGCAGACCGGGCTTGCCCGCGCGATCTACCCGGTGCACGCACCGCTCGACGGCGATGTGGTGTTCGCCGCCGCGACCTGCGAAAAGCCGATCGATCCGCTGGCTGGCTTGACCGAACTCGGCATGATCGCGGCCAATGTCACCGCACGCGCGATCGCGCGTGGCGTCTATTCGGCAACCGCCCTGCCCTTTGCCGGCGCGCTGCCGGCCTGGAAGGATCGCTTCGGATAGCATGCAGGAATATTCCGGCACAGCGTGAGGCCGGCGCCTTCGCCTCATGCGCTGAACGATAGCGGCGGCGCCGGTGATTAGGACGAGGCGGCGCCGCCAGAGACAGCCGACGAAGGTGCGGCGGGACTGGTGGTGGACGAGCTTTGCGCCACCAGCAGCGCCTGCATCGTAGCCGGCGATATCTGCGAAGCCCGGCCGAACCCCGTCGCTGGACCGGTGTTCGCCGCAGCCGATGCCGGGCTGGAAACTTTGAACGGGCCTTCCTGTCCAAAACCGGGGGCGGAAACACCGGATGGCGCCGGAGCGGATGCGGACTCAATCAACGACCGAACAGCACCCAATGCGGCCGACGCGGCGCCCAAAGCAAACAGCATGATCAAACTCCAATACGCGCCGCCCGAGCGGCAGATGCCTTCATGCCCGAGTCTGTTAGCCCAAGCCTTTAGCCCAAATCTGTTAGCAAGCGCCGTGCCAGGGCAAACAGCCCGGGAAAGACCGGCTTTTTTGAATTCGAGCGCGCCGGTTCCCCCGGCAACCGATGCCGTGCAAGGCAGATTTTGCCCGCTTGCCGCATCCACAGGCGGTTGCCACTGGGTACCGACCGCATTGCCCACGGGCTTGGCGCATGTTACGCGAAGCCGTTCCGCATGCCGAAATCCCCTTCTGGAAAGCGTACATGTCCCAGCAAATTGCGCCGCGTCCCCTGATCATCGCACCGTCGATCCTGGCGGCTGATTTCTCGCGGCTGGCCGAGGAAATTCGCGCCGTCGACGAAGCCGGCGCGGACTGGATTCACCTCGATCCGATGGACGGGCATTTCGTTCCCAACATTTCCTTCGGTCCCGATGTCATCAAGGCGATGCGGCCGCACACCAAGAAGATATTCGACGCGCATCTGATGATCTCGCCTTGCGATCCCTACCTCGAGGCCTTCGCCAAGGCCGGCTGCGATCACATCACGGTCCATGCCGAGGCTGGCCCCCATTTGCATCGCTCATTGCAGGCGATCCGCGCGCTCGGCAAGAAGGCCGGCGTCGTCATAAATCCGGCAACGCCGCTCTCGGCGATCGAATATGTCATCGACATGGTCGATCTGGTGCTGGTGATGTCGGTCAATCCCGGCTTCGGCGGCCAGAGTTTCATTCGCTCCGCGCTCGGCAAGGTCAGCGATCTCAAGGCGATGATCGCGGGGCGGCCGATCGATCTCGAGATCGATGGCGGCGTCGCGCCGGACGTGGCCGGCCAGTTGGCCGCCGCCGGCGCCAACGCCTTTGTCGCGGGCTCCGCCGTGTTCAAGGGCGGCACCAAGGAAAGCTACAAGGCCAATATTTCCGCGATCCGCCAGGCGGCGGCGCTGGCGCGCGGAGAAGCGGTCTAGGGCCCATCCGTTCCGATAGAAACGGAACGGGCTCTAGATTCTTGTTTTGACGCGTTTTCTTTACGCGAACCGGTATCCACTTCGCTCGAAAACGCTCTCGGTCGGACGCTCAGCGCTTGCGCGGAGCTTCCAGACCCTTCAGCAGCAGTGCCAGCAGCGCGTCGAACCGCACGGCAAGGTCGGCATCTTTCCATTCCTCGGCATGCGCGGGATGATGGTAGCGGTTGATGGCGTCGAGGATCGCGCGCGCCGATCCCTTGATGTCGGTGACCTGGAAGGCACCCTGCTTAACGCCATCGGAAAGGATCGTCGCGATTTGATCGGCCAGCTTTTCCCTGTGCGCCTTGACCACCACGCAGGCCTCGCGCGCCAGCGCCAGGTAAGTCGCGAACATCTCGGGATCGTCGCAAACCTTTTTCTGCTTGGCCAGACAAAGCGTCCGCAGCCAACGCTCGAGCCGCGCCGGCGCGGGCCCCGAGCCCTCGGCAATCTTGGCGAGCGGCGCGCTGACGCGGTCAAGCCATCGCCTGGCCACCGCCTCGCGCAACGACGCCTTGCTTGGGAAATGCCGATACACGCTGCCGTGGCTGACATCCAGCGCACGCGCAACGTCGACGACGGTGGCCTTGGCCAGCCCGAAGCGACGCAGAACGTCCTCGGTGACCTCCAGAATGCGCTCGGGCGTCAAAACCACGGCTTCATTCATGCGGGCACCATTTCCCTCGGTCTGTCAGACACCATTCAGCGGTCGAATTTGGCCGCCTGAGCCGCCAGATGGCGGGCGACCCGGGCATTGAGCCAGTGATGGATTCGGGCGGTAAAATATAGAAGTTCAGTGGTCATGGCAGTTTCTCGGCGAGGTCTCTTGGCTAGTCCCCGCGTGTTCGCGGTGGCTCCATGACCGTTGTAATCATCTTGATAACAGATTTCAATATCTGTCATTCAATTTCCGGTGACTGGGAAGGCCTCACGTCCGACGTCGCCCCCTCGTGGGCTTCCCGTGACCCCGTTTGTCTCGCTGGCACCGCTCTGCTAAACAGCGGCGTAATCCCTCAAAACGTCAAAGCACGCCATGATTCCCCGCTACACCCGCCCGGAGATGGCTTCCATCTGGGAGGCCCAAACCCGATTCAAGATCTGGTTCGAGATCGAGGCGCACGCCGCCGACGCGCTGGCGGAACTGGGCGTGATCCCCAAGGAAGCCGCCAAAACGATCTGGGCCAAGGCAAAGGACGCCACTTTCGACGTCGCGCGGATTGACCAGATCGAACGCGAGACCAAGCACGACGTCATCGCCTTCCTGACCCATCTGGCCGAAATCGTCGGCCCCGAAGCGCGCTTCGTGCACCAGGGCATGACCTCCTCCGACGTGCTCGATACCTGCCTTAACGTGCAACTGGCCCGCGCGGCGGATCTATTGATCGCCGACATCGACAAGGTTCTGGCGGCGCTGAAGAAACGCGCCTTCGAACACAAGATGACGCCGACCATCGGCCGCTCCCATGGCATCCACGCCGAGCCGGTCACGTTCGGGCTGAAGCTTGCCTATGCCTATGCGGAATTTTCCCGCGCCCGCGACCGGCTGGTCGCTGCCCGCAAGGAAGTTGCGACCTGCGCGATCTCGGGCGCGGTCGGCACCTTTGCCCAAATCGATCCGCGCGTGGAAGCCCATGTCGCCAAAGCGATGGGACTGGTGCCGGAGCCGATCTCGACCCAGGTGATTCCACGCGATCGCCACGCGATGTATTTCGCCACCCTTGGCGTGATCGCCTCCTCGATCGAGCGGCTCGCGACCGAAATCCGCCACATGCAGCGCACCGAGGTTCTGGAGGCCGAGGAATTCTTCTCGGAAGGCCAGAAAGGCTCCTCGGCGATGCCGCACAAGCGCAACCCGGTATTGTCGGAGAACCTCACCGGCCTCGCGCGCATGGTGCGCGGATATGTGACGCCGGCGATGGAAAATGTCGTGCTGTGGCATGAACGCGATATCTCGCACTCCTCGGTCGAGCGGATGATCGGCCCCGACGCCACGGTTACGCTCGACTTCGCGCTCAATCGCCTCGCCGGCCTGATCGACAAGCTGCTGGTCTACCCCGCCAACATGCAGAAAAACCTCGATCGGCTCGGTGGCCTCGTGCATTCGCAACGGTTACTGATCGCCCTGACGCAAAAAGGCGCGAGCCGCGAGGACGCCTACAAATACGTGCAGCGCAACGCAATGCCGGTATGGCGCGGCGAAGGCGACTTCCAGACGCTGCTGAAAACAGACCCCGATGTGAAGAAGTATCTCTCCGACGCCGAGATCGAGGAGCAGTTCGACCTCGCCTATCATCTCAAGCACGTCGATACGATCTTCAGGCGGGTGTTCGGCGCGACGTGAAGGCACGCCCCGCCTTGCTGATTCATGGACCGTCCAGCTGTTGCAGCGTCAATGTGGCGGCGCCCGCATTGTTCAAGTAAAGATAATTGAAATAACCGGGTATGCCGATCACCGCGTCGTTGACGTAGACGAACACCTCTCCGGTCTTTCCTGCCTTGAACGTCGCGCTATAGCTCGTCGTCGCGGGACATTGGCAGGGCCCGGAATCTTGACGGTCGAGCGACAACACGACCTCGCCCGGCCCTTTGTTGCCAATGCGAATGATGGTCGCGAACCAGTTGGATGCGAGCAGCCGCCGCAGCGGCAGCCCGAACCACATCGGCATCGTCATCTTGTCGCGTCCGAAACCTCGGGGATCGGTTTCGATCCCTTTTGCCTTTTCCGGATCGCTCTCATTGAAGCCGCGACCGTCTTCCCACTTCTGTGTCACGACCAGGTTTATCCGATAGGATCTGCCGCGTTGGACCGAAAGCCCCGTCGGCGAGCACATCGTCATGGTCTGGAACGTTGCCGTATCGCTGCCCACGACCATTCGAGCCGGCGGGTTTTCGCTGGGCGTGCATGTATTCCCGGCTAGATCGAACGCCGCAAAGGATACCCGATTGACCAGCATGACCGCCGCATAAGCCAGAACGATAAAAATCAAGCCCGCAAATACGGTCGGCAATATCCAGTACTTCAACAGGTAGAAAAAGGCGCGATAGGCACCGGACGAACGAAACCGGTAGATGATGCCCGCCGGCCCGGCCGACGGAGCGTGCGGCGTCTTCCAGATCGCCCGCATCAGATCGCGAATATGGACTTGAAACCAGCCTCCCGCATACATCAACACGCCAACCAGCGTGACACCGGCGAGGAAGCGTCCGGGTGAATCACGGAAAGCATCGAGCCAGGGAGTTGCAAAGCTCGGCAGAAAGGCCGCCACCAGATCGATGATCGGTATGACGAACTCGGCCGGGCTGGCCGCGCCTCGCCCCGGCCACACTTGTTCGACCAGCGGCAGGCTGGCGAGAAACAGCGAGGCCAGCACCGTCAGGAAGTAGATGATCCGGCGACCCCAGACCCAGTCCCAGACTTTCTCCTGCCGGTTGGCCCGGGAATGGGCCACCTGATGCGCGATCCCACCGTTGGGAACGATGGCCCCGGTCAGTTCCACGACATCAAACTGCTCCGGCAATACGATCGGGGCGTAGCCGTCGTTTCCATTCCGGATGCGCTCGATCACGCTACGATGAATTTTCGGTTTCGGATGGGCGATATAGGACCGCGGCGTCGCAAGTTCGGCTTTCACCTTGTGCTCCGGGTCGGGTCGGGCCCTGAACAAATTGACGATACGATGAAGATCGCCACCGAGCGACAGTTTGTAAGGCGGCCAATTGTAAATGTCGGCAAGCTTGCGCGGTTGATACCGGTAGTAGCCGGAAATTCCCCGGCGCGAGTCATTAAGCTTGTCCCAGCCATCGACCAGACTGCGCAGCCAGGCTTCTTGTGTCGCGAGATAGCGGAGACCGTAGACCCCGGCGCGCTCCATCATCCACGCCAGCGCTTGATACGAGAGGCCTGCGCGCGAATAGCCGCCGCCGATATCGGAATGAACACCGACGAACCAGACCTGGCTGATACGCTCGCGGTCGATGTCGGCCAGCGGCTTGGCTGGATCCTCCGGCGCTGGTTCCCAGTCGTCACCTGCGGCGTAGAGTTTCTTGCCCTCGCGCACGTAGCGATCATCCCACAGCACGGGATGGAATGACTCGCGCTCCTCTTCAAGCGCCAGCGCATGGCATGCGCGCCCGATCTTGCGATTCAAGAACCGGTCCGGCATTGAGAGCGGCCAGTAGAAATAATCAATGGCGCGCGTGATCTCGTCGATCGGCCCGCCATAGGCGTCGACCGTGTCCCAAACGCCGAGAAACTCGATCTTCTCGACCGGGACCAAATCGAGTTCTTCGAAGGCGGGCTTGCGCGCGATGTGCTCGCTTGCCCAATCGCGCATCGCACGCAATGGCCCGATCAGAATGTTGGCGCCCGACCTGAAGTTCTGGCGATATTGCCGGTAGGCGATCTCGGCGTCGCGCGCGAGATCCTGCTCGTTGCCGTTATAGCGAACCAATCCAATGCGGGCGATGAAGCCTGCGACGATACGAATCGTGAAAGCGCCGCGGCTGAATCCGAAACCGTAAAGCCTGTCGCCCTGCTGATAGTTGCGGCAGCAGAACGAGTAGATGTCAATGACGTTACGCTTCAAACCGAAACCGAAAATGCCACCGAGGATCGCGAATGGCTTGAACGACGAGGTGCCTACTCCGTCATCATAGTAGGCGACCTGCCCTGCTGGATCGCTCAGATCCAGGGCCTGATAGAGGCGCCAGACATTTGTCGTGAACAGCTTTGACGAACTGTTGCCGGTTCCGTCCGACAGCAAAACGATTTTCTTCGACATGGATGCCCCGGCCCCGGATGCCGTAAAACCGCAAGGCTCGTCTGAAATTGCAAGGAAAGCAAGATACAATCTTTAAGGGAATCAGAGCTCCGCCAACCACCCTGGCAGGCAATGACAACAGCACGCAATGACAGCTGAATGATAACCCGGGATCGGCTAGTATCGCGGCGTGGCATCCTTCCCGACGATTCTCCTGCTCGATTCCGGCCTCGGCGGCCTTACCGTCCTGCGTGAGATCGTCAAGGTGCGCCCCGACGCGCGTTATATCTACGTCGCCGACGACGTGTTCTTTCCCTATGGCCGCCACAGCGAAGACGCGATCATCGCACGGGTGGTGCCGCTGGTCGGCGAATTGATGGAAGCGCACCGGCCCGATCTCGTGGTGATTGCCTGCAACACCATGTCGGTTTCGGTAATGGCCCCTTTGCGCGCCGCCTACCGGGTACCATTTGTCGGCACCGTGCCGGCGATCAAGCCGGCCTGTGCGGCATCGAAGACAAGGCGCGTGTCGGTGCTCGGTACCAGGGCCACCGTGAAGCGCGAATACACCCAGGCGCTGATCCGCGATCATGGCCAGGGTTGCGCGGTGACTCTGGTCGGCTCGCCCGATCTCGCCTCGCTGGCGGAGGCGGCCTTGAGCGGCAACACGGTCAGCGATGCCGCGATTTCAGCCGAACTGGAGCCATGCTTCGTCGGTGCCGGCCAGGATGCTTCGGCGCGGACCGATACCGTGGTGCTGGCCTGCACGCATTTTCCGCTGCTGCTCGACCGCTTCGTCAGGCTGGCGCCGTGGCCGGTCAACTGGATCGATCCGGCACCCGCGATCGCGCGACGCGTTGTGGATCTGCTTGGGCCAGCCGGCAGCGAAGTGGACGCCGCCGGCGCCGAAATGATCTTCACGTCAGGACGACCGCACGCGCTGAGCCAGGCGCTGATGCCGTTTTTCGGCGGTCACGTGCCCGCCTGAACAGCCTCGATCTTCCCGACCTCATCCCGCGCTGTTAGATTTGAGCTAGCAGCCAGCCGGATGGAGCCTCGCACGTGACGACCGCAATGCCCGCGCCCC
Source organism: Bradyrhizobium sp. (assembly GCA_018971675.1). Taxonomy (GTDB): domain Bacteria; phylum Pseudomonadota; class Alphaproteobacteria; order Rhizobiales; family Xanthobacteraceae; genus Bradyrhizobium. Next base: position 2,156 of record JAGXAF010000075.1, on the reverse strand, counting down.
TGAACCGTCTGCGCAAACTGTGGCGTGAGGGCCGCCCGACCTTTGGCGCGATCGCGACCATTCCCAGCATCCAGACCGTGCAGATCATGGCCCGCTCCGGCCTCGACTGGATCATCGTCGATCTCGAGCACGGCCCGATCGACCTGGCCTCGGCGCATGGCATGATCGTCGCCACTTCAGGTACGCCATGCGTACCGCTGGCGCGGATTGCCGCCAACGAACCCTGGCTCGCCAAGGCGCCGATGGATATCGGCGCCTTGGGAATCAATTTTCCGATGATCTGCAGTGGGACGGATGCCGAAAAGGCCGTGCGCAGCTTGCGCTATCCGCCTCGTGGCGACCGGTTGTGGGGACCATTTCATGCACCGTTCCGCTGGGGCGTTTCGATGCCCGACTACATGGCGTGCGCGGATGACGACGTGATCTGCATGATCACCATTGAGCATGTCGAAGCGGTCAAGCGCATCGACGAGATCATGGCGACGCCCGGCATCGACATCGCCGTGATCGGTCCTGGTGATCTCGCCACCTCGATCGGCAAGCAAAGCCGCGTTGATGATCCCGAAGTGACGGCGCTGATGGCGCAGGCCGAGGCCGGCATCCGCAAGAGCGGCGTTCCGATCGGCGGCGTGGCGCGCACCGCGGAGCAGGCCAACCAGATGATCGAGCGCGGCTATGTCGCGCTCGCGCTGGGCTTCGACTGGTCGCTGTTTGCGCGCGGCATCGCAGCGAGCTTCGAGGGCATCAAGCGCTGACGCGGTGAAGCGCGCTTTTCCCTTGCGGCCACAACTGCTAGTCTCGCCCCAGAGGGGGAACATCATGATCAGGAAAATTCTGCTCGGACTGACTGTTGCGGCCTTTGCATTCGCTGGCGGGGCTGTCGCCCAGCAAGCCGGTATCAAGCGTACTCCGTTGCAAAAGATCGACTTTCCGAAAGGATACACCACCGTCAGCGGGATCGCCGAAGTGCCCGCTGGCGGCTCGGCCGGCCGGCACAGCCATCCCGGCATCGAGATCGGCTATGTGCTGGAGGGTGAGTGTCAGCTCTTGATCGACGGCCAGCCGCCCAGGACGCTCAAGGCAGGGGATTCCTACCAGATCGCGGCCGGCGTGATCCACGACGCCAAGGCCGGCGATAAACCTTTCAAAGTGCTGGCGATTTACATCGTGGACAAGAACAAGCCACTGGCTACGCCCGCACCCTGAGGCAACAAGGCCGGTGCCCACCGGTCACGGGGAACCCGGTGCGATTTGGCCCAGGAAATCCGACCCTATCATTTGACATAACGGCGGTTTCTCCCTAGAAACCGCGTGCTCGCGGGCCGGTTTTTCGGCCCGCGTTGCGTTTCGCGACCCGTGGTCTTCTCCTTCAAGCTTTGGGGGCGGACCTGTCGGCTCCGGGAATTCCCGGCGCACAGGAGGGCGCGTCTCCTCAAATTCAACCTTTGCAACGAGGACGCGATGACTAAGCGCAGTGAGGCGAAGTACAAGATCGATCGCCGTATGGGCCAGAACATCTGGGGGCGCCCGAAAAGCCCCGTGAATCGCAGGGAATACGGCCCCGGCCAACACGGCCAGCGCCGCAAGGGCAAGCTCTCGGACTTCGGCGTACAACTACGTGCCAAGCAGAAGCTGAAGGGCTACTACGCCAACATCAGCGAGCGCCAGTTCCACGGCATCTATGTCGAAGCCAGCCGCCTCAAGGGTGATACCGGTGAAAACCTGATCGGCCTGCTCGAGCGCCGCCTCGACACCGTGGTCTATCGCGCCAAGTTCGTCGCCACCATGTTCGCCGCCCGCCAGTTCATCAATCACGGCCACGTCAAGGTGAACGGCCGCCGCGTCAACATCCCGAGCTTCATGGTCAAGGTCGGCGACGTGATCGAGGTCAAGGAATCCTCCAGGCAGCTCGCCACCGTTCTGGAAGCCAGCCAGCTGCCCGAGCGCGATGTGCCCGATTTCATCGAGGTCGATCACTCCAAGATGACGGCGAAGTTCACCCGCATCCCGCATCTGTCGGACGTTCCGTTCGCCGTGCAGATGGAGCCGCACCTGATCGTCGAATTCTATTCGCGCTGATATCTCTATCTCGCTTCAGCGCTTGCTGATGAAGGCCCCGGTTTTTGCCGGGGCCTTCTTGTTTTGGCATGCCGTCA
>JAGXAF010000074.1 GCA_018971675.1 Bradyrhizobium sp. | reverse complement strand
CGAAGCGTTCCGGCGCCGACAGCATCGCCGCCAGCCCCGCAGCGCCCGCGCCCTCGACCACCGTCTTTTCGATCGAGATCAGCATCGACACCGCGCGCTCGAGCTGGTCCTCCGTCACCAGCATGATGTCATCGACCAGATGGCGCACGATCTCCGTGGTGATCCGGCCGGGAACCTTGACCGCGATGCCTTCGGCCAGCGTGTCGCCGCGCGTCGGCAGTTGCGCGCCGTTGATGGCGTTGTGCATCGAAGGATAAAGCCCGGCCTGGGCGCCGACGATGCGCACGTCCGGCTTGACCGATTTGGCGGCAATGGCCGTGCCGGAGATCAGCCCGCCGCCGCCGATCGGAACCACCAGCGTGTCCAGCGCCGGCACCGCCTCCAGCATTTCCAGCGCGATGGTGCCCTGCCCGGCGATCACAAGAGGATCATCATAGGGATGGATCAAGGTCATGTCGTGCGTACGCGCATGCGCACACGCAAACTCGCCTGCCTCCTCGAAGGTGGCGCCGGAAATGATGACTTCGGCTTCGTGCCGCCTGGTGTTCTCGACCTTCACCATCGGCGTGCCGATTGGCATCACGATGACCGCGGGAATGCCGAGCCGCCGGGCGTGGTAGGCGACGCCTTGGGCGTGATTGCCCGCCGACATCGCAACCACGCCGCGCCGCCGCTGGTCCGGCGACAGCGCCTGCAGGCGGTTCAATGCGCCGCGTTCCTTGTAGCTGGCCGTGAACTGGAGATTTTCGAATTTCAGCCAGACCCGACAGCCGAGAATGCCGCCCAGCGTCCGGCTTTCGTTGCACTCGGTGACGATGGTCGCGCCGCGAATGGTCGCGGCGGCGGCCCTGACGTCAGCCGGCGTGACCGGCAGGGAGGTTTCAAGGGATGGGCTTGGCTGGTTGAGCATTTCGCGATCCGTTCATCTGCGCGGGCGTCATATAGCCCGAGATCGGGCCGCGTTGAAATGCCGGGTTGGAAGCGGATCGATCCGCCGATATTTCGGCGCAAGCCAGCAATGGCCACCACTCAGCTCGCATGGGGGCATTGGGGCTGGCTGGTTGCCCGCACGGCGAAGGCGGAATTCAGGTCGCTCGATATGTCCCGCGCCCGACGTCAGATCTGCGCGGCGACCTTTTCCAGGCCGATCAGGCGGGCGAGCGTCCGAACTTCGTTCTTCTGGTCCTCGCGCAGCTGGAATAGCAACGGCATCGCGGCCGATTTGAGCTGTTGGACTTCGGCGGAATCGGGGTCGATCGGCTCACCCTTCGCATGCGGGTTGGCCTGGCGGTTCGCGTGGATCTTGCGGGCTACCGCGCGCAGGGCGCTTTCCACCGCCGGCCAGTAGGATTCCTGATCCGGCGAAAGCTTGAGGCGTTCCTTGATGCCGGCGATCTGGGCGTCGCTGAGAAGCGCGTAGGATTTCTGCGGCGCGGTCCGGGCGGCGGCCTTGGGTGGCGGTGGCGCGAGCGGCGTTTGCGGCATCGCGGCGGGCGCTACGGCGGATGGCGCGATGATCTGCGGCGGCGCGATCCCGGCGGCGGCAGGGGTCTGGGCGGCGTATGCCTCCCGGAGCGGCTGGGTCACGTCGGGCTTCGCCACGTCAGATGCGGTCACGTCGGCCATCGACCGCGCCGGCTCGAACGAGGCCAGCGCCAGCGTTGCGATCGCCAGCCTGTCGGTCTTGGCCGCCTTGTTCGATTGGGGAATGTCGGCAGCCTGCGGAACCGTTTGTGGCTGCGCATCGGGCATGCCGGAGCGGCCGAGAATGGTGGCGGCTGTCACCCCCACAATCAGGAAGCAGGCCAGCGCGATCATCGTAACCACCCGCGTCAAGCAGCTCTCCGTTTCCGTTGACCAACCAACGCCATTTTCCCCAGAACTGGGTACGAATTAAGGCTTAACCGCGCCCCGACAGCGGCTTCGCATACGCCGTTGGCGCTGTTTCGGAACGAAAACGCCAGCCATCAGGCCGCGATGGCCAGGTCGTAGGCTTCCTGGATGTCGGCAACGATGTCGGAGGCCTCCCACAGCGCCTCCGGCGGCACCGATTGCAAGGTGATGGTCCAGTTGGCCTTTTTGGAGCGCGGCATGCTGACAACATCGAATTGCACGTTGCGGCACAAGGGGTGCCGATCGAGTGCCCGGCCAACCCGCCACCTGATCTCCTCAAGCGTGGCTGCCTTCTTGGCTTCCAAATCCATGTCGCCCCCCCTGCGGGAGGACCTTTCTGGGACCGCGGCCAGCCGAGGCTGCCCAAGGCGGTTTTTGCGGCGCGGTTGGTTAACGGGGCGTTAAAAACCATTAAATCTAAATTAAATCTAAATCGCAGGACGATGGCGAGGGGCTGGCATAGCCGGACGGCGGATAGAGCCGGTGTTATTTCCGCGGCAGCAATTCCGGCCACATCGCCCGCCACTTCTGATGCGACTAAATCTGATGCTATCCGCAATGTGCGCGATTGCGATCGTTGGTACTGCTGCTGCAACAGCAAAAGCCGAAACGCCCGACGAATGGATCACGCTTGGCACGCGCGTTCATGGTGGCTTTGGTAGCTTCGTTCCGGTCGGAATCCGAATTGGCCTCTATGCGCTGCAGCGGCTCAATGCAAAGCCGCGCGCGGTAACAGTCTTGTACTACGACAGCGACAAAGCTCCTTGCGCGTGCCTGGCCGACGGCGTTGCCATTGCGACCGTCGCCACGGTTGGACAACGCACCTTACGAATTGCGCCGGAGAGAGCTCCCGAGGGCGCGATGGCCGTGATCATCATCCTCACAAGCAGACGGAGCAGGCCATTAGATACACCGTGGCCGATAGTTGGCTTCCTAAGTTGGCCGAGTGGAATCGAACATTGGACGCACGCGGTCGCTATGACATGGTGATGAAGGCAGAAGATCTGTTCGATGCGGCGGCCATGAAATGACCCTCGCCCCTGCCGCGTCGCCTATCGCGCCTAGATAGTCCCTGCAAGGATAGCAACGCCCGCAAGGGACATCGCTGCGCCGCCAATCTGGCAAATCCGCCGGCTATAGCTTTGCCCGGCGTACCCGAGTGCGAGGCCAAGCCCAATACCCACGGCATGAAGCAATGCCGTCGCGACCACGAAGCCAGCGCCATAGAGTAGGCCTGAACTGCTGCCCGGCATCTCAGTGCCGTGAGCATGGCCGTGGAAAATCGCGAAGAAGGCGACGAGAGCCATTGCCACACTGGTCGGCAGATCGCGCTGGAACGCGATCACCAGACCCAGGACGACAACCGAAAGTCCAATCCCAATCTCGACAAAGGGCAAGTCCACACCGACCATGCCCAGCGCGCCAGCTGCGGCCATGACGGATACAAACGTCAGCGGCACAAGCCAAAGCGCTCGCCCTGCGAGATGGGCGGCAAGCAAGCCGACCGCAACCATCGTCAAGACGTGGTCAATGCCGCTGATCGGATGCGAGAACCCGTGGCCGAAGCCGCTGGTATCCCCCACTCCGACGTGCGCCAGGGCAGCACTCGGAACCAACAAGACAAAAAGCGCTAGCACAGCACGGGTCATGATTGCGGCCTCTTAGTTGCGGACGCTGACTCTACCCGGCAAGACCCACCGGCTCAACCGCGATAACAGCGGCAGTGATGTCGCGACCGGTGGTATGGCCACTTCCCTATCCGCGAGCTCCATCCCGCGCAGCGGGTTAGTGCAATATCCATTCGCCGACGGGCTGGCGGGCCAGGCTCACGGTGAGGTCTGCGTTGAGGAAAGTCCATTGCCGGAAATCCAGCGCGGCGGAGGTGCCGTTGCACAAATCGGCGGCGACCACGGCGCGCATGACCTGCGAGACCGCCGCGCCTTCGACCAGCGGCCGATCGACCCGATACCAGATCGCGCCCGGACCCGGCACACCGAAGCGGCCGAGCGCCGCGCGCATCGATATCCCGGCGACGAAGGGGCTGGAGGAAAAACTCGGCTGCTCCTCGCGCGCCTGACCGGGACCGGGGAGCGTGACCGCGGCGACGGCGGCCTCCGGCGGCAGGGTCTGTTCCTGCAGCCTGACCTTGAGCACGGTCGCCCCGACCACGACGTGCTCGCCGGCGCGCAGCCGGATCGCGCTGAGCTGGATCTTGCGGCCCTCGCGCAGCACTTCGGTCTCCAGCGCCAACGGCGCGATCGGCACCGGCCGCATCAGATCGACGGTGACGCGGGCAATCCGCATCGGCACCGGTGCGGGAATGGCTTCAGCCGCCCACACCACCAGTGCCGCCGGCGCCGAGCCGTGCTGCATGCCGGGATCCCATGGACCCGCGGCGTCTGGACTGGTGGTAACGAGGTTGCCTTCGACGCGATAGATAGCCTGCATTCATTCAATCCATATTCCGGCCGCGTTCCCTCGATGCTGCGTCGCGCGCCGCGTCTGGCGGCATCGCGCATTCAGCAGCAGACCGCCGAGCGCGGCTGTACCAGGACCGGCGCACGATAGGTCGGTCGCGACGCGTCATAGCGGGGGATCGACCGCTTCGGCGTATTCACGCCTGAAGCGCGCGATCAATTCGGCGGCCGGCACGACCGTGCCGACGCTGCCGACGCCTTGACCGCTGCCCCAGATTTCCTTCCAGGCCTTCGGCCTGGCGCGTTCGCCCTTGGCGTCGGTGCCGAAACTCATCTTCGAGGCGTCGGACTCCGGAAGATTGTCCGGGTCCATTCCGGCGGCGACGATCGACGCCTTCAGGTAGTTGCCGTGCACGCCGGTGAACAGATTGGAATAGACGATGTCTTCCGCGGTCGAGGTTGTAACCATCTGCTTGTAGCCTTCCACCGCATTGGCCTCGGCGGTTGCGATGAAGGCCGAGCCGACATAGGCAAAGTCAGCGCCGAGCAGCCGCGCCGCGCGGATCGCGCGGCCGTTGCCCATCGCTCCCGACAGCGCGATCGGCCCGCCGAACCACTGCCGCGTCTCCGCCACGAAGGCGAACGGGGAAATCCTGCCGGCATGGCCACCGGCGCCGGCCGCTACCAGGATCAGGCCGTCAGCGCCTTTCTCGATCGCCTTGTGCGCGAATTTCTGGTTGATCACGTCGTGAAACACGATCCCGCCCCAGCCATGCGCGGCCTGGTTCAGTTCCTCGCGCGCGCCGAGCGAGGTAATGATCATCGGCACCTTGTGCTTCTCGCATTGCGCAAGGTCCTGTTCGAGCCGGTTATTCGAGCGGTGCACGATCTGGTTGACCGCGAACGGCGCCGACGGCCGCTCCGGATGGGCCTTGTCGTAGGCCGCGAGTTCTTCCTTGATCCGCGCCAGCCATTCGTCGAGCAGCGCCGGCGGCCGCGCATTCAGCGCCGGAAACGAACCGACGATGCCGGCCTTGCATTGCGCGATCACCAGATCCGGCACGGAGACGATGAACATCGGCGCGCCGATCACGGGTATCGACAGGCGGCCCCTGAACAAGGCAGGCATCGACATTCGGAAAGCATCCTTCGGGTTATCGGAGAAAACGAGTCCGATCTCCGGACGAGCATGGCTCTAAGGATGCCAGACATCATACCAACAAGGCAACCCGCGGGCTGCCGCACCGTGGCTGCGCGTTACTCGCACAACGCACGGGTGACGTAGGTGTCGGTACGGCAATCGCCGGGCTTTCGCGTGCGGCCGGGGATCAGCACTTTCGCCGAGCAGGTTTCCGCGGAATCGGTGAGCAGGCTCTTGCCCTCCTTGAAGCCCTTGGTCTGGCATAATTTGTCGGAGGCGGTCTTGCAGTCGGGCGCGCCGTTCGCCGAAACCGGACACACCACCCGCCCGGTCACCATCAGCGGCGTGGTCAGGCGCGACAGCGTGTCGGTGGCGCCCTTGGCCGCATCTTTCGCGCGCTCATTGAAATCGTCGATGGCTTCCCCCGGACTCTTCAACGTCGGCAGCTTGCCGAACATCTTGCCGATTTCGTTGATCAGGCCCGGATTCGCTTCGCGCGCGGGCCCGCCATCCGGCGGCGCTGTTTCGTTTTGCGTGGGTTGCGCCGTCGCCGTCCCTTCGGGCGCCGGCTGCGGAGCCGGCGCTTGCGGGAGCGGTGCCTGCGCTTCCGGCTGCGTCGGCGGCATCTGGCTCGACGCCGGCGCTGTCGCGATCATGAGCACCAGCATCGCAAGGCCCGCGGACGCAACATGTTTTCCGGAAAACGCCGACGGCTGGCTGGATCGAAGTATCATGGCCGAAACGTAACCCGAAGCGATCCGCCGGCAAAGCGCCGCCTCACGCTAGATCAGCCGATAGGCGATGTAGAATCCCAGCAGCAAGGTAATGGTCAGGACGCCCACCCACAGCGCCAGCCGCTTTTCAAGTTCCGCGCGAATGAAATCGCCATACCTGTTGAGCAGCACCGCGACCACAAAGAACCGCCCGCCGCGGGCAACGATCGAGCACAGGACGAACAGCCAGATGTTGTAGCCGGCAAACCCGGACGTGATGGTGACGAGCTTGTAGGGGATCGGCGTCAGTCCCTTCAGCAGGATGATGACCGCGCCCCATTGCGCGTAGGACGCGCGAAACGCCTCGACCTTGCCTTCCAGGCCATAGAGATGGATCAGCCAATGCCCGAGCGAGTCGTAGAGCACCGCGCCGATCAGATAGCCGAGTATCCCTCCGGCGACGGAAGCCGCCGTGCACACACCCGCGAACAGCCACGCCCGGCGGGGCTGCGCCAGCGACATTGGCAGCAGCATGATATCGGGAGGAACCGGAAAGAACGAGCTTTCGGCAAAGGCCACGGCTCCGAGAATCCAGAGCGCATAGGGCTTGTGGGCGGCGTCGATGCACCAATTATAAATCCGTCTCAGCATGGGCGCGATCAACCATCATGAGACGCATTTGTCCATGCCGGCCGGACCAGGAATTTCTAACCGGCAATTTGACGGGGAATCCGGAGGGGTTGGCGAAATGCCTAATGGCGCTTGCGCAACGCCCGGCCCTCAAGCGCGACAATTGGTCGCCGGGTGATTCGCGGCGGGGTGGTGGGGTTCGGTATCTTGACCGCCGGTTTCGGCAGCTTCTCGGCTATTCCGAGCAGGCGCTCACGCCGCTCCATTTCCTGCCACACATCGTCGGGTACGACGCCGGCCCCCGCCCACAGCACGGTGAGGTTATAAAGGAGGTCGGCGCTTTCACGCACCACAGCCTCGCGCTTGGCGTTGACGGCGTCGATCACAACCTCGATGGCTTCCTCGGCCAGCTTCTTCGCCATCTTGGCCGGACCACGCTGAAGCAGCCGCGCCGTTCGCGAAATTGCCGGATCGAGATCCCTGGCCGCGATGACTGCCTGGTAAAGCCGTTCGATCGAATCACTCATCGTTCCGAGACTAGTCCAAAGCCGTGGACGGCGTGTTAACAACCGGTTTCAAACTGCAAATGTCACAAAAGATTCATCGGCCGGGCGAAGGCGACCGGTGAACTATCGGATCAAACTTCATGATTAACCGGTCGCTGTTCTGACCGGACATCCTGCCGGGCGAAGTCGCAATCACCGCCCTGACCGCACGGGCTTGTGACGTCCGTCGTTCCGGATCATGCTCCTGTCCTGATTCATGCTTTGCACCGAGCGTTTCATGTCCCTGCTTCGCCTTTACACCCGTGTCCTGGAGTTGCTGGGTAAGGAAGCGCGGCTGGGCTGGATTCTCGCCGCCGCCAATTTGCTGCTGGCCGGTGCGCAATTCGCCGAACCGGTCCTGTTCGGCCGCATCGTCGACGTGCTCTCCGGCAAGCCCGTGACCGGGGCGTTCGGATCATCCTCCGCGTGGCCGCTGCTGGCGGCCTGGGCGGCGTTCGGCCTGTTCACCATTCTGTGCAGCACCGCGGTCGCACTGCATGCCGACCGGCTCGCGCATCGCCAGCGTCAGGCGGTGCTGACCAGCTATTTCGAACACATCATGCAATTGCCGCTGACCTTCCATACCGGCACCCATTCCGGCCGGCTGATGAAGGTGATGTTGAACGGAACAGACGCGCTGTGGCGGCTGTGGCTTGGATTTTTTCGCGAGCACTTCGCCGCGATCATGTCGCTGGTGGTGTTGCTGCCGCTGGCGCTCTACATCAACTGGCGGCTCGCCATCCTGTTGTTCGTGCTGTGCGTGGTGTTCACGGTGCTGACCACGCTGGTGGTGCGCAAAACCTATGGCATGCAGAGCGAAGTCGAGGCGCATTACAGCGATCTCTCCGCCCGCGCTTCCGATGCGCTCGGCAACGTCGCGCTGGTGCAAAGCTTCGTGCGCATCGACGCCGAGGTACAGGGCCTGCGCTTTGTCGCCGACAAGCTGTTGTCGGTGCAGATGCCGGTGTTGTCATGGTGGGCGCTGGTAACCGTGATCACCCGGGCCTCGACCACCATCACGGTGCTGGCGATCTTCACCGCCGGCATCATGCTGAACCAGCGGGGCCTCACCTCGGTCGGCGAGATCGTGATGTTCGTGAGTTTCGCGACCCTGCTGATCCAGAAGCTCGAACAGGTGGTGAGCTTCATCAACAGCGTGTTCATGGAAGCACCGCGGCTGCAGGAATTCTTCAACATGCTCGACGCCGTTCCCGCAGTCCACGATCGCCCGGACGCGATCGATGCCGGGCGACTGTCCGGCCTCGTCGAATTCAACGACGTCACCTTTTCCTATGACGGCAAGCGGCCCGCGGTTGAAGACCTTTCCTTTACCGCCCTGCCCGGCCAGACCATCGCGCTGGTCGGCCCGACCGGCGCCGGCAAATCGACCGCGATCGCGCTACTGCACCGCGCCTTCGATCCGCAGTCCGGCTTCATCAAAATCGACGGCATGGACGTCCGCGGCCTGACATTGGCATCGCTGCGGCGGAACATCGGCGTGGTGTTCCAGGAGGCGCTGCTGTTCAACCGCTCGATCGCCGACAACCTTCGTGTCGGCAAGCCCGACGCCAGCGAAGAGGAAATGCGCGCCGCCGCGGCGCGCGCGCAGGCGCTGGAATTCATCGAGCGCGGCGAGAAGAAATTCGACACCAATGTCGGCGAACGCGGACGGATGCTGTCGGGCGGCGAGCGCCAGCGGCTGTCGATCGCGCGCGCGATCCTGAAGGATCCGCCGATCCTGATCCTCGACGAGGCCACCAGCGCGCTCGACGCGGTGACCGAAGCGCGGGTCAACGCCGCTCTCGATGAAGTGATGAAGGGGCGCACCACGTTCGTGATTGCCCATCGGCTTTCGACGATCCGCAATGCCACGCGTATCCTGTTGTTCGAAGCAGGCCAGGTGATCGAAAGCGGAACCTTCGATGAACTGGCGGCAAAAGGCGGGCGTTTCGCGGAACTCGCACGCGCCCAATTCATGGTCCAGCCGAATGTGGCGCGGGAAAATACCCGTGGCGCCCAGGCGCAGGATGCGACAAGCGCGGCGGTCAAGATTTAGCGCGCGCCGAAATTCGGCCCATTTCGTCCACGAATTAGGTTGGACAAGCCCTGTTCTGGATTGGCAAGCCGGTATAGGTTTGCAGCCACTGTGAACTGCGGCAGAAGACGCACCTGAAAGCCGCGCGCCCAAAACCCGAAGTCAGACTTCTCCCCTGAAGTCGGATGTCTCCCTTGAAGTCACATGGTCTCCCTTGACGGAGACGCAAACGACCGGAAATCGGATAGTGCATTTTCCTCGGCTGCCGCGCAGTTCGTTATTGAAATGGATCATGGTCGGCGTGGCGCTTGCGATCGCCGTGCCGCGCGCGGTACAGGCGGAAGCGCTGCTGCTGATCGAGGCCGATAGCGGCAAGGTGCTGCAGGCGGAAAACGCCACCATGCCGTGGTATCCGGCGTCGCTCTCCAAGCTGATGACGGCCTACGTCACGCTCAAGGCGGTCAAGGAAGGACGCATCTCGCTCGATACGCTGCTGACGGTCTCGCCTGTCGCAGCGTCGCAATCCCCCTCCAAGATGGGTTTCAAGCCCGGCACACAGGTCACGGTCGACAACGCGCTCAAGATGATGCTGGTGAAGTCGGCCAACGATATGGCGGTGGTGCTGGCCGAAGGCGTGGGAGGGTCGATCGACGGCTTCGCGACGCAGATGAACGAAGCCGCGCGAAATCTCGGCATGACGCAGACGAGCTACGTCAATCCAAACGGCCTGCCTGCCGACGGCCAGATCACCTCGGCGCGCGATATGGCGATCCTCGCCCGCGCCATCATTCGCGATTTGCCGGAATACGAATATTTCGTCCACATTCCCTCGATCCGCTTCGGCCACCGGGTGACGCAGAATTTCAACAAGCTGATCGGACGCTATCCCGGCGCCGACGGCTTCAAGACCGGCTTTATCTGCGCATCCGGCTACAATCTGATCGGCTCGGCCACGCGCAACGGCAGGCGGCTGATCGCGGTGGTGCTCGGCGCGTCGTCCGGCTTGATGCGCGCGGTGCGCGCCGCGCAATTGCTCGATCGCGGCTTTGCCGGAACCAATTTGTCATGGCTGCAGCCCTCGCTCGGCAACGTGGAAAACCTGACGCCGATCGATGCGTCGCCGCCCGACCTGCATGAGCAGATGTGCGGCCCCCACCGCAAACGACCGGCCAGCGACGAGGACGAAGACACCGTCGCCAACAATGCCGGCGCTTCCGGCACCGGCGCATCCGGCGTGACATTCTTTGCGGCGGGGTTGCAGCCGCCGACGCCGAACCCTTCGGAGCTGCTGGCGGGGCCGGCCGCGGCGTCGGAGCCGATTCCGGTCTATACCGGACCGACGCGAACCGGCGCGGCATTGATTGCAGCGATCGCTGCCGACACCGCCACGCAGACGTCGCGACCACACGGCAAGCATTCGCACCACGCAACGAAAAAGCCCGATGCCGTCGCTGACGCCAGGGATGCCAAGGATACCAGCAAGAATACCAGCAAGGATGCCGCCAAAAATACCGGCGCCAAGCCCGTCAGGCATGCCAATGCCAAGCCGGACGCCTCGCCCAAATCTACCGATCAAGCGGCCGCCAAGCCGGCAAAGCCGAAGGCAGCCGCAAAACGCGGCGCCAAGCCCGCATCGAAAAATACCAACGGCTGATAGCACCCCCGCTCCCGCGGGCCCGACCCGGCCAGTGGCGACCGCCGCACGCCTGCCGTGATGGCCGCCCCGGTCGCTGGTGGGACTGGCCGGCGGCTTGCCACGGGCGGCCCGATTGCCCAATATCGCCCAAGCTCAACGACGCCGAAAAACATTCCGCCGCGATCGGTGGAAGACGAATCGGAGGCAAACCCATGGAGCGGATCTGGCTCAAGCAATATCCGGCCGGCGTGCCCGCCGATATCGACGTGACTCAATACGCATCTCTCGTTGAGCTGCTGGAAGAGAGCTTTGTGAAATTCAGGGATCGCAAGGCCTTCATCTGCATGGACAAGTCGATCAGCTACCGCGATCTCGACGAGATGTCGCGGGCGCTCGCCGCCTTCCTGCAAAGCAAGGGCCTGCAAAAGGGCGCCCGCATCGCCCTGATGATGCCGAACGTGCTGCAATACCCGATCTCGACCGCGGCCGTGCTGCGCGCCGGCTATGCGGTGGTCAATGTCAATCCGCTCTACACGCCGCGCGAACTCGAGCACCAGCTGAAGGATTCCGGCGCGGAAGCCGTCATCGTCCTGGAAAACTTTGCCAGCACCGTGCAGAAGGTGATCGCCAGCACCGCGGTGAAGCATGTCATCGTCGGCAGCATGGGCGATCTGCTCGGGCTCAAGGGCGTGATCGTCAATCTGGTGGTGCGCCGGGTCAAGAAGATGGTGCCGGCGTTTTCGCTGCCGAATGCCACGAGCTTCAACGACGCGATCGCCGCCGGCCGCGGCATGACGCTCGACAAGCCGAAACTCGCGCCCGACGACGTCGCTTTCCTGCAATATACCGGGGGCACCACCGGCGTCTCCAAGGGCGCGACGCTGCTTCACCGCAACATCGTCGCCAACGTGCTGCAGAACGACGTCTGGCTGCAGCCGGCGCTGCAGAAGCCGCCGCATGTCGAGCAGTTGTTCATCGTCTGCGCGCTGCCGCTCTACCACATCTTCGCGCTGACGGCGTGCTTCCTGCTGGGGATGCGCGCCGGCGGCGTCAACCTCCTGATCCCCAACCCGCGCGACATGGCGGGCTTCATCAAGGAATTGTCGAAGTACCAGGTCAACAGCTTCCCGGCGGTCAACACGCTATACAACGGGCTCTTGAACAGCCCCGGCTTCGACAAGCTCGACTTCTCCAAGCTGAAAAACTCGGTTGGCGGCGGCATGGCGACGCAGCGGGCGGTCGCGGAGAAATGGCTCAAGGTCACGGGTTGCCCCTTGTCGGAAGGCTACGGCCTGTCGGAGACCTCGCCGACCCTGACCTGCAATCCTACCGATACCGATAAATTCTCCGGCTCGATCGGCATCCCCGTGCCGTCGACCTGGCTCTCGATCCGCGACGACAACGGCAACGAATTGCCGCCCGGCGAGGCTGGCGAAATCTGCGCCAAGGGCCCGCAGATCATGGTCGGCTACTGGAACAGGCCGGACGAGACCGCGAAGGTGATGACCGCGGACGGCTATTTCCGCACCGGCGACATCGGCGTGATGACGCCGGACGGCTACACCAAGATCGTCGACCGCAAGAAGGATATGATCCTGGTGTCGGGCTTCAACGTCTACCCGAACGAAATCGAGGAAGTGATCGCGGGCCATCCCGGCGTGCTGGAATGCGCCGTGATCGGCGTGCCGGACGCGAAATCCGGCGAAGCCGTCAAGGCGTTCATCGTCAAAAAGAACCCGGCCGTGACGGCCGAGGACGTCATCAAGTTCTGCGGCACCCAACTCACCAACTACAAGGTCCCCAAGCAGATCGAGTTCCGCACCAGCCTGCCCAAGAGCAATGTCGGAAAAATCCTGCGCCGCGAGCTGCGCGACGAAAAGAAGACGGCGGCATAGCCGGCGCAACGACACGGCGCACGCCGTGCGCCCGGGATCAGATCCCGGGCATCACACCACAGTGAGCCGGATTTACCCCGGCCTGCAAAACGGTCTAAGACACCTGTCGCCGCATAAGGAGAATTGACGATGACCATCAAAGTTGGTGACAAGCTTCCCGAGGCGAAGTTTCGCGTGATGACGGCGGAGGGTCTGCAGGTCAGGACCACCGACGATGTCTTCAAGGGCAGGAAGGTCGCGCTGTTCGCGGTGCCCGGCGCCTATACCGGCACCTGCCACAAGATGCATCTGCCGAGTATTTTCCTCAACGCCGATGCCATCAAGGGCAAGGGCGTGAACACCATCGCGATCGTCTCGGTCAACGACGCCTTCGTCATGAACGCCTGGAAGCGCGATACCGACCAGCGCGACGAAGCGACCTTCCTCGCCGACGGCAATGCCGAATTCACCAGGGCGATCGGCATGGAGCTGGATGCGTCCGGCAACGGACTCGGCATCCGCTCCCAGCGCTATTCGATGCTGGTCGACGACGGCGTGATCAAGAAGCTCAACCTCGAGCCGGCGCCCGGCAAGGTCGAGGTCTCCGGCGGCGACACGCTGCTCGGACAGCTCTGAGTTATCGTCATTGCGAGCGGAGCGAAGCAATCCACGGTTTCAACAAAAACTGGATTGCTTCGTCGCGGAGCCTGTCATCGGGCGCGCATTGGCGCGACCCGTTGGCTCCTCGCAACGACGCAACAGCCTCTCCCGATCGTCATCCCTGTTTCAGCCTTGCCATCGCCACGCCCTCGCGGGCCAGTTCGTCGGCGCGTTCGTTTTCGTCGTGGCCGGCATGGCCCTTGATCCAGTGCCAGCGCACCTGATGCGGCTTGAGCGCGGCATCGAGCCGCTGCCAGAGATCGAGGTTCTTGACCGGCTTCTTGTCGGCGGTACGCCAGCCGTTCTTCTTCCAGCCATGGATCCAGCCGGTAATGCCCTGGCGCACATACTGGCTGTCGGTGGTGAGATCCACGATGCAGGGCTTTTTCAGCGCCTCGAGCGCCGATATCGCGGCCATCAGCTCCATGCGATTATTGGTGGTGTGCGGCTCGCCGCCCTTCAATTCCTTTTCGGTGTCGCCGAATTTGAGAATCGCGCCCCAGCCGCCGGGCCCGGGATTGCCCGAGCAGGCGCCGTCGGTATGAATGACAACCGTGGGAAGCTCGCTCACGCCACCAGCCCCGAGACCGCGATGCCGTAATCGCGCATGCTGGTGACGCCCTGCTGAAAGCGCAGCTTGCGGACATATTCCAGCGGGTCCTTTGGCCGCACCAGCGCGCCCGCGGGAACGTCGAGAAAATCCACCAGCCGGGTCAGCAGGAAACGCAACGCCGCGCCCCGCGCCAGCAGCGGCAGCGCATCCTGTTCGGCGCCGGTCAGTTCGCGCTCCCGGCCATAGGCGTTGAGAAAGGCGCGCGCCTTGGTGACGTTGAACGAGCAATCGCTCTCGAAACACCAGGCGTTGAGGCAGATCGCGACGTCATAGGCGAGCATGTCGTTGCAGGCGAAGGTGAAATCGATAATGCCGGACAGCTTCTCGCCGAGAAAGAACACATTGTCCGGAAACAGATCGGCGTGAATGACCCCGAGCGGC
>JAGXAF010000073.1 GCA_018971675.1 Bradyrhizobium sp. | reverse complement strand
GTCGTCGTCACCAGCGGCGGTCAGAGCATCACCCGCATCATGATACGGGGTCTGCCGCCGCGGCAGACGCAGATTTTCCTCAACGGCGTTCCGCTGAATTCCGCTGTTGATGGCCAGTTCGACCCTTCGCTGATCCCGACCGAGAACATCGATCAGATCAAGATCATCCAGGGTCCAAGCTCGGTTCTTTATGGACCGGGAACGATTGCCGGCGTCATCGACATCATCACCAAGAAGGGCACAAGCGGGATTCACGGCGACGTCGGCGCCGAGATCGGCGGCGGTGCCGCGCGCCGCACCTATGGAGATGTGTCCGGCGGCTACGGGAATTACGATTTCTTCGTCAGCGGCAGCCACACCGACCGCAGTGCCTTTCTTCTGCCTGACGGCAGTTATCGACCCAACAGCGACAATGAGCAGTCGAACCTGTTCGCCAATCTGGGCGCGCGCGTCGGCGATTGGCGGCTTGGCGCGACGTTCAGCTACCTGAAGGCCGGCGAGGGTCTGGCACCAAACACGATCGCCCCGGGATCAGGGAATCCCTTTACCCCAGGACAGAATTTCGAACGGCTCGACTCGATCGAGGGACAGTCGGCGCAATTCGATGCTGCGTACGATCCGGGCGGTCCGTTCGGGATGCGCTTTACCGGCTATCTCAATCAGCTCGAGATGCGCGACAGACGCTTCGACAACGCCACCTACACGACCATGAGCAACCCCTCCGTCAAAACATTCGACGAGATGATCCACTCCAAGGTCAGCGGTGGCCAGGCCGAAATGCACTACGATTTTGGCGCCTACGGTATCATCACCTCGAACGTGGCGGTCCGCCAGGAAGGAGACAACCTGTCGGGCATGATCCGCGATGTCGTTATTCCGGGAGTTGTTGCCTGCGGCGGTGGGGGCGGTGGTGGTAAAGGCGGTGGTGGCGGTAAAGGTGGCGGCGGCGGCGGCTGCACCGCTGGCGCCAGCACCTTTGGCTGGCGCACCCTCGGTGAAGCTCATGATCTGACGACCACGTCGGCCGCTACCGAATATCGCGTCGATCCGCTGCCGCGGCTGCATTTGACCATGGGCGTCAGCCAGCATTGGTTCGAGCGCCCGGATGCCATGAACACAGGCTCTCAATGGATGACGAGCGCCGGCTACGACCTGACATCAGATCTGCTTGCCTTTGCAACCTATGCCCACAAGGTTCGCTTTCCGACCATCGACCAGCTTTTCAATCCGCAGCAGGGCAACGCGGCGCTGCGCCCCGAGCAATCGGACAATTATGAGACCGGTCTCGCCTGGACGATGGCGCCGACAGCCCAGTTGCGGGCAAGCGTGTTCCACAACGACGTCAACAACTTCATCCTCAACGACTCAATCAACCAGGTTTTCGTCAACCGTGACGTAACCATGTCCGGCTTCCAGATTTCGGCCAGCTACTCGCCGTTGCCGACCCTGACGTTCCGGCCTGGTTATACCTATCTCGATATGCGCTATCCGTCGTCGGGGCTGCCGGTCGACTACCGGCCGCGTGACGTCGTCGATCTTCTGGTCGCGTATGAACCCGCTCCCGGCCTGCAGTTGTCAGCCGATGCCTCCTATTTCGCGGACCAATCGGTGGGTTCGAAATCAAACCCCGCCGTGCGGCAGGCGCTTTCCGACTATGCCGTGGTCAACGCAAAGCTTCGCAAATCCTTTGGCTACGGCATCAGCGGCTATGTGCGCGCCACCAATCTGTTCAACGCCAAATACGATTATGCGGTCGGCTTCCCGGCTGCGGGCCGCACGGTGTACGCCGGCCTCGAGTATCATTTCTAGCTATCGCTCGCCCCGCAAGGCCCGTTACGGCGCATTGATCACCGTAATTTCACTCTTGCGTTCCACGTCGCGCTGGTTCCAAGCGGGAACGATTCACGGCCGACGCGCTTAAGTCCGTCATGAAATGTATTCTCT
This sequence comes from Bradyrhizobium sp., assembly GCA_018971675.1. Lineage (GTDB taxonomy): Bacteria > Pseudomonadota > Alphaproteobacteria > Rhizobiales > Xanthobacteraceae > Bradyrhizobium. The sequence goes on along the minus strand of JAGXAF010000073.1, from coordinate 12,649 downwards.
GCAATGATCGCGGCTGGGTGTGCGCGACCCATCCGGACCAGCCTTGGGACGGTCCCGACGCCTGCAGCTGCGGCGGAGCCGGTGTGTCCTGCCCGGTTTGTAACGTGCCGTCCGACGATGGCCCGCCGCGGCCGCCGGAAGGCTTCAGGATTGATGTCTGCATTGACGATTAACGTCGTCGAGTTGGAGGAGGGTTCGAAGACAAGTTAGAAGACAAGTTACCTGGCTTGCCGGTTTCCGACCTGCCGTCCAGTTCCAAATCCGCTTGGCCGTTCGGGCTCGGACCGCTCTCCGACCGAAGGCAGGAACGATTCCCGTTACCCGGCCGCCCTCAGAATGAACTTCCGCACCGCCTTGGCGAAACCCTCGTCCTCGTTGCTGTCGGTCACTTCAGACGCCTGCGACTTGACCTCGTCGCTGGCGTTGCCCATCGCAATCGACAGGCCGCCTTTGCGAAACATCAGCACATCGTTCGGCATGTCGCCGATGGTCGCGATCTGATCGGGCCTGATGTTCCGCAGTTTCGCCAGTGTCAGCACCACCGCACCCTTGTTGGCGTGCGGGTGGGTGACGTCGAGGTAATATGGCTGCGAGCGCGCGGCGCTGGCACGGTCGCCGAGTTTCTGCTGCGCCAGTTTTTCGCATGATGCGACCTTGTCGAGATCGTCGGAAACGCCGACGATCTTGACCGCTTTCTTCAGCTCGGCCTCGGCGAACTCGCTCACCACCCTGGCGTCGAACTTCACCGTCCAGGTCTCGCGCGCAACATGCGGCGCCTTGGCGTCGCGGATCAACCATTCCTTTTCGGTGTAGAGCCAGGCGTCAAGGCCCTGGTCGAGGATCAGTTGCAGCGTTTCCCTGGCCGTCTTCAGATCGAGCATGTGGCTCTCGATGACGGACATATCCGGATGAACGTACACTCCCCCATTGAAACCCGCGATTGCGCCTTCGAGTTTGAGCGGCGCGATCAGCATGCTCATGCCGCGCGGCGGCCGGCCGCTGGTGAGGGCCAGCGTAATTCCGGCCGCCTGCAAATCCCTTGCCGCCTGCGTCGCCTGGTCGGTCAGCACCTTGTCGCTGGTGACCAGCGTGCCGTCGACATCGGCCAGCAGCAGTTTGGTGTCTTGTGCGCTCATGAGCAAAAATCCGTACCGAACGTGCGAAATGCCGTCTCGTCAGGTCGCCTTGACGACCGCGACCTCGAAGTTAGTTCCTTCCCAGCGATTTTGCTGCCGCCAGAACATCGTGAAGCGCACCGTGCCTTCACCACTGAGCGCGCCGTCCGGCAGATCGAAGATATAGGTGCCCAGGCCGGTCGCGACCGCCGGGCTGTCGAGAACCGTCTTCCAATTGTCGATTGACCAATGCACCTGCGCCGGTTCGAGAAATTCCAGCCGCAGGGTACGGCCGGCCGCGATGCGGCTGGCCTTCGCCGTCAGCCGCCAGACGACCGGCGCAGGCGGCGGCGTATTCCTGACATAACGATTCAGGGTCTGCGGCGGCATGTCGAACACCGCATTGTCGCGCAGCGAACGCAACAGCTTGATGTGCTCGGCATGTGCCCACACCAGCGGCATCGCGCTGCCCGAGGGCCGGCCGCAAAACAATTCCCGCTCCGGGATATCGTCGCCATCCCAGATCTGCTCCGGGATCAGCCCGCCCGGGCTTGCGGCCGCTTCCATCGCGGCAAGCAGTCGACGCGCTTCCTGCGGCCGGCCGGCCGCCAGCTCGTAATGCGCGCGCTCGCCGGTCAGGAGCGGCCACAGCCGGCCGACGCCGTGGCCGTCGAACGGGCCGCCGTCTTCGTGCTCGCCATAGCCGTCATTATTGTAGCGGTACCAATAAGGACCGGCCGGCAAGTCGCGCTTGAGCAGCGCGTCGATCGCCTTCACCGTATCTAGAATGCGCGGATCATCGGCGGCGCGAAGGCCGAACCGCACCAGCGCCAGCGCATCGGGGCTGATCAGGAGACCCGCCTCGAGCGCCTCGTTGCCATCGGGCCGGTTGCGGATCGGGATCAGCCCGTGCGAGCGCGCATGGGCGTCGCCGGAGGAATAACCGATCCGCATGTAATAGCCGTCGATGCCGAGCTTTCGCGAGATCTCGGTATCGCTGGCGTAGGCCCAGTCGTCGATCTGCTCATTCCAGCCGTCGGCCGTTGCGGTGAGATAGGCCGCGAGCTGGCCCTCGCCTGCGGCCGCCATCGCATCGGCGGCGGCGAGCAGCGCCGAGATTTCGACCGCGATGGTGAAGGCGGAATAACCGCCATCCTCTTCCCAGCGATCCTGCTGCGTCGTCGGCCCATTGCGAATGATGTAGCCCACGGCACCGCGGATCATCGCGGTGTAATGCGCGCGCTGCTCGGGCGCGATCGCGCCGGCGCGCAGCAGCATGTCGTAGAGCAGGATCGGAAATCCGGTTTCGTCGATCTGGATGCCGCTCCAGTACGGCCGGCCGTCGAGCCAGGAGTTCTGCGACCAGTGGCCGTCGGCTTCCTGGATGGCCACCAGATAGTCGAGCACCGATTTCGCCGATGCGAGCGCGCCGCATGCCACCAGCCCGCCCGCGGTCTCGACGAGATCGCGCGGCCATATCAGGTGATAGCCGCCGAGATCGTCATCGCCCTTGGAAAAGCCCCAGGGAATCGACAGGCTCGCGATGATGGCGCCCGATGCCTCATCGCGATGGGCGGCCAGTACCGCGGTGCTGACCCGATAGCGGTTCAGTCCCTTGCGCTCGCTGATATCATCGAGCCGCAGCAACTCGGACTGTTTCTGGCGCCATCCCTGACAGTAAAGCTCGAGCACGGCCTGTAGCGGCTGTTGCAGGCTGAGCAGCGCGCGCAGGCCCGCTTCTTCCGGCAGGGTGCCGAAGCCGATCGTCAGCACCGCGCGGCCGCCATCGGCCATGAGATCGAGTGTTCCAGCCAGCGCAATGTTGCCGTCCTCCGCCCGCTGGTACTCGCTGCGCAGCCCTTCGCCACGCGACAGCGTCTGCCAGCCATCGGAAACTCCGACGTAGCCGACCGAGCGTTTGAGCCACGGCACCGAGCAGGCCACCGCGAGCGAGAGATTCCGGCCCTCGGCAAAGAGCAACTGGCAGCCCTTGAAGCTGCCGCACCAGCCGGTATTGCCCGCGCCGGCGTTGACGAGATGCGGCGCGATGATGGCGTGAAGCTCATAATCGGCAAGCGTGCCGGTCAGCGCCTCGAAGTGGATCTGCTGCAACACCACCTCACGCTGCGGATCGGAGAGCACGATCTTGGTGATCCGGTAGCGGCCGTCGATCGAGGTATTGACCAGTCGGAACGCGGGCACGCCGTGCTCAACCGTCTCGACGGTCTGACGGGTGTCGCGCTTTTCTTCGGAAAAATAGTCCTTGTCAGAATCCTTGGCGGTGACGATGAAGCCGAAATCGCGGATGCAGGCGCTGTCGAGCCGCCCCGCGTAGATTTCGTTGAGAATACCATGGCTGACGGTGAACCAGACCTGGCTTTCGGCACGCGCCGCCGTGCCCACCGCGCTCTTGGCGCTCGAGGTCCAGCGTGGGGGAATTCCGGGCGCACCGGGCGGCGCCATGCGATCGGTCAACCGTCACCATCCCTGTTCGCGGTTTTCGCGATCCAAGCACAATTCGATCATGCTAGCCTAATTCGACCTGCTCAAACTATTGTGACGGGCGGCTCCGACGAAATTGTGATGTCGATCACAACGCAATGAACCGCGCGCTCCTATTTTCGATGCATGGGAATGGGAGCGTAGGACGATGACCTGGATCTCGAAGAAGACCTTTATCCTGAACCGGAGCCTGTGGACCCGCAAGCAGATCGCACGCCTTCTGGCGATCCTGACACTGGCCCCTGCCGCCGCGTATCTTTCGATCAACCTCGCCCGGCCGAGGCCGGTCACGAGCGCGGTCATGAGCGATCAATGGAAGTGCACCAAAACCGCGGGCATTGTCACGGTCTGCACCAAGAAGCCGGGGTGAGGCCAAGGGGCTGTTTTGGGGGCTGATTTGCCAAGCCCGAGCCGACCACGGCGTGCGGGTCTTCGGACGGCACGTAAAAGTGCGGGCGGAGGCGCGAGGCGTTGCATCCCTGCTTCCGGCGGCCAGCCATAGCGGTCGCGCCGCCGCGCGATAACGGAGCTGTTTGCGCTAACGCCGGAAAAATCAGTCGTCGTAATCCGGGTAGGGCTGGTGCGACCGGTATCCATGCCGCGGCGGCGGTGGCCGCCGGAACGCGACGCGCGGATTGATGGCGCAATAGGCAAAGCGCCCGGAAGCGGCTGCCATGCACTGCCCGTAGCTCTCATAGGAGCAGTCGCCCGGCACGCCGGTTTGCCTGCCCTGCAGGCAATAGGGATAATCGAAAGCGACGGCAGGAGCGGAGCCGGCGACGGTAGCCGTCGACGCCAGAGCCAACGTTGCCAGCATCGCGTAACGCAGATTGTGGCGCATGTTTCATTTCCTTCAAATCGCAACCGATGGATCTTACCAGATCTCGTTGTCCGAGAAACTTGTCCGCCCGCGAAATGTTCCTGCAATCGGCAAGGCCGGGCGCGAATCCGGCCCTCAGCGCGTTCCCATCGCGACCGGGCGAAAGGCCTGCAGCAATTGCTGATCGAGCTTGCCACCCATCTGCTCCATGATGGCAAAGGCCTTGGCGTGGGTGAATGGCAGACGGTAGGCGCGCTTCTCCACCAATGCCGCGTGGATGTCCACGATCGTGGTCAAACGCACGATATCGCTGATCTGGTTGCCGCTGAGACCATCGGGATATCCGGTGCCGTCAAGAAATTCGTGATGATGCAGGACCACGTCGAGCATTTCAGGCGGAAAGCCGCCCTGGGCTGCCAGCGCGTCATAGCCGAGCCGCGGGTGCTCCCGGACCTCGCTCATTTCCTCCATCGAGAGCGCGGTCGGCTTGTCGAGGATCGCGACGGGGATGAAGGCCTTGCCGACGTCGTGCAACAGGGCTGCGCGCGCCATCCGGCGCTGGTCATCCTCGCGCACACCGAGATGCTGCGCGAACGCCACCGCAAAGCCGGTGACGAACAGGCAATGCCGATAGCTGCCGATGTGATGGCAACCGACCGTGGTCAGCCATTCCCGCAGCGAGGAATGCTTGATGGCCTTGATGATCTTGCTCTCGGCCTCGACAATGTCGCTGAGGTGCAAGGGAACGCCGGCCGGCAGCTTCTCGAATATCTTGACCATCACCTTGTGCGCGGCGGTGACGCCGGCATTGAGGGTCTGGCCGCGATCGGCGGCGTCGAAGCCGTCGCTGTCGGAAAATGCCGCGCGGATCCGCGCCAGAATTGCTGCCGCATCAAACGGCCGCGAAATCGTATCCGTCGCCCCCAGCGCCCACGCCTGCATTGAATTGTGATGCAGGGCGCCGGCCAGAACGAACAGCCGCGGCAGCGCGCGGTAAGCTTCGCCACGCAGCCTGTTGCGCACAAGCTGCACACTCTCCAGGGAACGCAGGTCGATATCGACCACGACCCCCGAGAGGTTGCCATCGGGCTTTTCCGGAATATGCTCGGTCGAGATGGTGTCGACGTCGCCCACGGATTGCAGGATGTCGGCGAGTTCCGTGCTCTGATCATGTCGATCCGACGCCAGCAGCAAGCGGCGTCTGGTCGAAATCTTGTTCGCTAGAGCTGTCATGGATCCTCTCGGCTTGGGCAACGGCCGAGACAAAGTCTACCTCAGGGCGAGTTCTTTACCGCTTAAGAGGCGTGATGAACCTGGCCCTGCCGATAAAGCTACAAATCTAACGATCGCAGCCACCGTTAGTCATCGCAACGCCGCAGGCTGATCCAGCGTGCGCGATCGATGGTCTGCCGCCGCTGGAAAGGGCCGCGAGGCCGCTCTCAGAACCAGCGTTCGTTGACCAGCACGGTATCGCCGGGGCTGACCGTGGTACCGAGCGGCACCTCGGCGCGCATCGGACCTGAGCGGTCGGCGTGGGTCAGCATGACCGAGTCACGCCGGGCGCGCGGCGAGAATCCGCCGGCGATCGCCACCGCACTTTCGACGGTCATGTTCGGCACATAGGGATATTGGCCGGGCGCGGCGACCTCGCCGAGAATAAAGAACGGCCGGTAGGAATCGATCTCGACCGCCACCGAAGGATCGCGGATATAGCCCTTGCGCAGCTTGGCGGTGATTGCAGCAGAGAGTTCCGCCGGCGTTCGGCCCCGCGCCGGAACAGCGCCGATCAGTGGCATCGTGATCGCGCCTCCGGCGTCGACCGCGTAGGTATTGGTGAGGCCTTCCTGGCCGTAGACCACGACCCGCAGCCTGTCGCCGGCATCCAGCCTGTAAGCGGCGTCATGAGCAACCGCTACCGGCGCGGCCGCATAAGCGGGCGCGGCATAGGTTGCGGATGCATACGACGCTGATGGATAAGAACTCGGGCGCGGCGCGGCGAAACTTGCGCGCAGTGCGGCGATGGCGCCGCCGCCATCGCCGGCATTCGATGACGAAACGATGACGCGTGGCGCTGAATTATCGGGCCGGCCATAGACCATATAATCGAGGTCGCTGTGCGACCGCGCGGCCGCGACCGGGCCGGTTGTCTGCATACAGCCCGACAGGCCGAGCGCGGCGACGGCGGCAATGATCGGCAATCGAAACGCGAGCACCACCCGCACCGGAGCCATCCCTCATGGCGAGACAGCTAAATTCTTGCATCCGTTATGGTTAACAAATCGTTGAGCGGGCTGGGAGGGTCCGCCGTCCAACCAATCGCTTTGTCAGTCCCGGGAATAGCCGATCAGCGGCTTGCGGCGACGGAACAACAGCATCAGCAGGATTCCCAGCACGCCCATCACGGCGAAAACCGGCTGCTCCAGCACGACACGGATCACGCTATTCCAAAGCCAGGGCGCGTGGCTCTCCACCCAGGCGCGGAAGGCCTGCTGACTGGCTTGATGGATATCGTTCCAGAACTCGCCGAACCGGGTAAACCGCAGGCTCTGGTCGGCCACCCAGCGAGCGCCATCATAGACCATGAAGAAAAATCCGCCGGCCAGCAGCAATAGACCCACCAGGCGGAAAAAACCGCGGATCATCCGTTATCCCTCTCGCTTCCACGCCCCGAACGCCGTCAGCCATTAGCGGTGCGTTCGGGGAAATTCAACCTCATCAGCACCTTATCGGCACCTCAAAGGCCTTGTTGGCCGGTTCCCGGATGGCCGGAAAGCGTTGACGCTGCAGCACACGCACTCTATAAGACCGGCAATGGCGGCGGGGTGCAATCCTGCCGCCTCTGTTCTTTGAGCGCAGCCGTCACCGTGAAGCCTTTGGCTCCGGCAACGGCATTCCCAAGGAATAAAATTAAACCGCGACAGCCACATCACAAGGCTAAACGGCCGACGCGTTCAGGTCCGACAACCCGTGACGGCCACCGCCGAAGGAATTTGACAATATGGCCAATACGACTTCCGCCAAGAAGGCGACCCGCAAGATTGCTCGCCGCACCCTCATTAATAAGTCGCGCCGCACCCAGATGCGCAGCACGGTCCGCACCGTGGAAGAAGCGATCAAGAGCGGCAACCGCGAGGCGGCGCTGAAGGCGTTCGCCAACGCCGAACCGGAATTGATGCAGGCAGCGCAGCGCAACATCATTCACAGGAACAATGCGAGCCGAAAGGTCTCGCGCCTGGCCCACCAGATCGCCAAGCTCGCTAAGTAAACTTATCGGGAAACCTATCAAGTCATTGGATAGGCAACCGATCCGGCACACGAGCACCGATCGAACGGTTGAATTGATCAAAACAGATATTCGTCAAGGCCCGATTTAGTCGGGCCTTTTTTCTTGCACGGTCAGGTTGTGTGAATGCGCGCCATGATCCGCATGTCCTCCCGATTCCGTGATTTTACGATGCATTTTTGCTGCACTCGGAATCCCTAACGCATATGCGCGCGCGGAATCCTCCTGTCGTGTCCGGTAGATGACGTGACTCTCGATCTGCGGTCCGGGAGTTACCCTGAAAAACAATCGCAAAAAAGTTTGCTTCACTAGTCACTTATCGCCATAGCGACGCCAAGCGTCTTGAAAATCGGCTCCTGCGCGATCATGCGTGAAATTTTTGCGAAGAATTTTTACGAATGTGGCAGGATTTATGACAATGCCCGAAGTACAGGATTTTTCGCGCGTATTCAGAAACTTGCTCCAAGCCTCGCCATTGCAGCACGGCAACACTGACCAAGACTCGTTAACGTCGGTCCACTCGATGGATTGTCAGACGCGCCCCATCGTGTATTTCTTAATTGTTCGCGACGCCCACGGCTCTCCAGATCAGCGCGGTTTGAGAACCATGGGCGGACGCGCAAATCGGCGGCGGTGTGCGCGTTAGCGGCGTTTTCAAGTGATGATCGGGTTGTAACTCATAGCAATATGAGGACGGTGGTTTTGTGTCGAATTTCTCGGGCGAGGTTTCACCGCCTCGTTGACGTCAGACAAGAAGGACACACCAGCCAACCGGCTCCGTGAGCACAGGAAGCGAAGCGAGTGAACGGAGGATGCAGACGGGTTGAGGTACAGGAGCGGCTGAACAGTTTTGCGTTTTCAGGCGCTTCCGACGGAAACACGCGCTGAGTGACAGCTTGCCGCGAGAACCGCGGCAGGAGGGGGGAGGTTCTTATGTTTTACAGAATCATCGCGGCGGTCGATCGGATTTTATTTCCCAACGATATTGTATTGAATGTCCTGGCGGCTGCGAGCACGCGGCTTCCCGCCCGCGCTCCGGACCGGTTGCCGCGTCCGCGCTGACCTCGCGGAAATCTTCTCTTCCAGCATGTGACCTGCCACGAAGCGTTTACGCCGACCGGCCGGTCTATGCCTGAAGACGAACCCCCGAGGTCGCTGTCTTCGCGGAAATTCCGCGATGCGGTTTCACCAATTCCCGGCAACTACTTTTTTCAGAAAAGCAATCAGGCAGATGTCAGACATGGAACAGGATCGGTGGTCACGAGTGAAGGGTCGACTGCGTACCAGCGTCGGAGAAGACGTCTATACCAGTTGGTTCGCGCGGATGGATCTCGAAAGCGTGCAGCAGGAAAGCGTCCATCTGTCGGTTCCCACCCGCTTCCTCAAGAGCTGGATCCAGGCGCACTACGCCGATCGCGTGCTGTCGTGCTGGCAGGCCGAAATGCCCGAAGTGCATCGGGTGGATCTTACTGTGCGCACCCCGATGCGTTGTGCCGCGCCGGCCAAGGAAACGCCTGCGCCGATCGATGTGCGTCGCGCCGAACGGCCCGAGGGCCGTCCTGCGCCCGAATTGCGTGCGACCGCGATCGCGCCGGTCTCCGCCAATCACGATGCGCTGGGCGGCTCTCCGCTCGACCCGCGCCTGACATTCGGCAGCTTCGTGGTCGGCCGCTCCAATACGCTGGCGCATGCCGCCGCGCGCCAGGTCGCGGAAGGCCGTCGCGGCGACAGCGTGATGTTCAATCCCCTCTACATCCATGCCGGCGTGGGCCTCGGCAAGACCCATCTGCTGCAGGCGGTGACCTGGGCCGGCAATTCCGGCAGCGAGCGCAAGGTGCTGTATCTCACCGCCGAGAAATTCATGTACGGCTTCGTCGCGGCGCTGAAAACGCAGAATTCGCTGGCCTTCAAGGAAGCGCTGCGCGGCATCGACGTGCTGGTGATCGACGACCTGCAGTTCCTGCAGGGCAAATCCACCCAGGCCGAGTTCTGCCATACGCTGAATGCGCTGATCGACGCCGGCCGCCAGGTGGTGATCGCGGCCGATCGTCCGCCGTCCGATCTCGAAAGCCTTGATGATCGCGTGCGTTCGCGGCTGGCCGGCGGCCTCGTGGTCGAAATGGGATCACTCGGCGAGGACTTGCGGCTCGGTATCCTCAAGTCGCGCATCGCGGCGGCGCGCGCCCATCATGCGAGTTTCGATGTACCGGAACTGGTGCTGGATTATCTGGCGCGCACCATCACCCATAACGGACGGGATCTCGAAGGCGCGATCAATCGCCTGCTGGCGCACTCCAAACTCAACGCCCAGCCGGTCACGCTGGAAATGGCCGAGCGCGAGGTGCGCGACCTGATCCGTCCGCAGGAACCGAAGCGTATCAGGATCGAGGACATCCAGCGGGTGGTGGCGCGACAGTATAACGTCAGCCGCTCCGATCTGCTGTCGTCGCGCCGGACCGCGAACGTGGTCCGGCCGCGCCAGGTGGCGATGTATCTGGCCAAGACGCTGACCCTGCGCTCGCTACCGGAGATCGGCCGCCGTTTTGGCGGGCGCGATCACACAACGGTGCTGCACGCCGTGCGCAAGATCGAGGCGCTGGTGTCCAAGGATGTGGCATTGTCGGAAGAAGTGGAATCGCTCAAGCGCCAGTTGCAGGAATAAGTGCAGCAACAAGGCTGCCGCCAACGGCGTCGAAACAGCGCTGCAGCAACGGTTCCTGCGGAACGAAGGGACAGCGCGCGAACCGCAGGATTTCCCGTCAAAACATCGGGGACGGGGCAACGCATCCCTTGCGCTGAAGGCCTATCCGCGCCACCTTGGGCTCCCCCTGAAAAGGGGCCTCGATCAATCCAGCGCTGATCGGGGTTTCAGACGCCTCGGCGCGCCCTCTGGGCCGTCTGGCATTTCGATCTGACACAGGCGGGTATGGCTATGAAGGTTACCGTCGAACGCGCGCAGCTTCTGAAGTCGCTGGGGCATGTCCATCGTGTGGTTGAACGCCGCAACACCATTCCTGTCCTCGGCAATGTGCTGGTGCGCGCCGAGAGCACGCGGCTGTCCCTGAAGGCGACCGACCTCGACCTCGAAGTGACGGAAACTCTCGCCGCGGAATCCGGAACCGGCGGTTCGACCACGGTGCCGGCGCATATGTTCTACGACATCGTGCGCAAGCTGCCGGACGGCGCCCAGATTGTGCTGGAAGCCGACGGCGATCGCTCGGTAATGGCGATCCGCGCGGGCCGCTCGCGCTTCACGCTGCAGACGCTGCCGGAAAGCGATTTTCCGGATCTCGCCGCCGGCGAGATGAAGCATTCATTCACGCTTGCCGCCGCCGACCTGAACCGGCTGATCGACCGCACGCAGTTTGCGATCTCAACCGAAGAGACCCGTTACTATCTCAACGGCATCTATCTGCATGCAGCCGGCGCCGCCGGGCAAGCGACCTTGCGCGCGGTCGCCACCGACGGGCATCGTCTCGCCCAGGTCGATTTGCCCCTGCCGGAAGGCGCCGCCGGCATGCCCGGCGTGATCGTGCCGCGCAAGACCGTCGGCGAGGTGCAACGCCTGATCGAGGACAACGAAGCTGAAATCCGGATCGAACTGTCGCAAGGCAAAATCCGCTTCACCATCGGCAGCGTGGTGCTGACATCGAAGCTGATCGATGGCACCTTCCCCGACTACGGCCGCGTCATTCCGCAGAACAATGACAAGGAACTGGTGGTCGACAAGAAGGATTTCGAGGCAGCGGTCGATCGGGTCTCGACCATCTCCAGCGAACGTGGCCGTGCGGTGAAGCTGGCGCTGTCCGCCGGCAAGCTGGTGCTGTCCGTGACCAATCCGGACTCCGGCAGCGCCACCGAGGAACTCGAGGTCGAATACGCCTCCGACGCGCTCGATATCGGATTCAACTCGCGCTACCTGCTCGACATCGCCGCCCAGATCAAGGGCGAGGTCGCGGTGCTGCGGCTCGCAGATCCGGGCTCGCCGACATTGGTGCAGGACAAGAATTCCAAGGACGCGCTCTACGTGCTGATGCCGATGCGGGTGTGAGCATCTCAAATCGTCATTGCCGGGCTTGACGCATAGTTCCCCTCTCCCCCTGTGGGAGAGGGTGGCGCCAAACGAAGTTCGGCGACGGGTGAGGAGTACGTGCCGCAACCACCGAGCCATCGTCCCACTGCAAAGCGCATCCGCAACTTCGCAAAGCAGATGCGTCGAGAGCCTACTGACGCCGAGGCTGCAATGTGGCGATTGCTGCGCCACAGACAACTCAATCCTTTCAAATTCCGCCGGCAGGTCCCATTTCAAAGCTTCATTCTCGATTTCGTTTGCTTTGAAAAGCGTCTGGTGGTCGAGATTGATGGCAGTCAGCACGCCTCTTCCGGACGCGATGAAGCACGTGATGCGATCCTGACCGGCGAAGACTTTCGAATCTCTCGCTACTGGAACAATGATGTGTTGCAGCGGCCGAATAGCGTTTTGGAGGACATTCTCGCAAGACTCGTTGAGACGTAAGATACCCCTCACCCGTCTCGACACCGCTACGCGGTCTCGATCCACCCTCTCCCACAAGGGGAGAGGGGAAGAAAGAACGCTCTCGCTTTCCATCCCCTGACAAACATGACCGCTTCCCGCATTCACCGCCTGACCCTGACGCATTTCCGCAATTATCGTGCGGCGAGCCTCGAGGCGCGCGGCGATGTGGTGGTACTGGTGGGGCCGAACGGCGCGGGCAAGACCAACTGCCTCGAAGCGGTCTCGTTTCTGTCGCCGGGACGGGGCCTGCGCCGCGCCACGCTCGATGACGTCGCCGATATCCAGGGCGACGGCTCGTGGGCGGTGTCCGCCGAGGTCGAGGGCGCGCTGGGGCTCGCCACGCTCGGTACCGGCATCGAGGCGCCGGGCACCGAGACCACCGGGGCGAGCCG
>JAGXAF010000072.1 GCA_018971675.1 Bradyrhizobium sp. | reverse complement strand
GCCAGACGAATATGGCCCGCATCGAATTCGCTCTCGGGATCGAACAAATCGGTATAGACGCGCTCATGCGACAGCGCGCTGGCGGCAAGCTGCGTAACGAATTGCTGCGCGGCTTTGGTCAGCACGCAGCGGACGTCGATGTGCCGCTCTTTCAGCCGTCGGATCAGGTCGAGTGCCTTGTAGGCGGCGATGCCGCCGCCAATGATCAGGGTGACGTGCGGCTGCGCCGAGGCGGAATGGCGGACGGGCGGACGGGCGGTTGCGGCAGCCGCGGCAGAATCGGTGCGGCCCAATGACGCATCGCGCAGGATTGTCCGCACTTCGTCTTCGACCGAGCGCCCGTTGCGCGCGGCGCGGAGCCGCAGTTCGTCACGAATGGCGTCGTCGAGCCTGCGGACGGTCAGACTGGCCATGGGCGCCCTTCGAGAAAATGATAGCAATGCTATCACGAGATGAGATCATTGCAATCCCATCCGCCGAACGGCAACCAGAATTCCGATGAAGGTTGCGGCGATAATCCAGAGCGCCACGGTGCGCCAACGGCTCTTGCGGCCTTCGGCCCGGCTCATCGCCGCGATCGTTTCGGGCGCCAAGGTCAGGCCTTCCCGGGTCATGCTCTCGAGTTGCTCCAGCACCGCCACCGAGCGGGACATGATCGTCGGCAGGCCGGTCAGCACACGGCCGATTTCGCCCGCGCCCAATACCGCGCCCTGGATGCGGCCGATCGGACCAAGGTTGCGCTCGATCCATTCGCGCACCACGGGATCGGCGGTTGTCCACATGTCGAGCCTGGGATCGAAGCCTCGCGCGACGCCCTCCACCACCACCATGGTCTTTTGCAGCAGGATCAACTCGGGCCGGGTCTGCATGTCGAACAGGCCGGTGACCTCGAGCAACAGCGTCAGCAGCTTCGCCATCGAGATTTCTTCGGCGGTTCGGTTGTGGATCGGCTCGCCGATGGCGCGGATCGCCTGGGCGAAATTCTCGACCGAGTGATGGCTCGGCACATAGCCAGCCTCGAAATGCACTTCCGCTACGCGGCGATAGTCGCGGGTAATAAAGCCCAGCAGGATTTCGGCGAGGAAGCGCCGCTCCTTCAACCCGAGCCGGCCCATGATGCCAAAATCGACCGCGACCAGGCGGCCGGCATTGTCGAGGAACAGATTGCCCGGATGCATGTCCGCATGAAAGAAACCGTCGCGCAGCGCGTGACGCAGGAAGCTCTGGATCACCTTGCGGCCAAGATCGCGTAAATCGACCTGCGCCTGCTGGAGGCCCGCATGGTCGCTGAGCGCGATGCCGTCGACCCACTCCATCGTCAGAACATTGTGCGTGGTCCGGTCCCAATCGACCTGGGGCACACGAAAATCCGGATCGTCGCGGGTATTTTCAGCCATCTCGGAAAGGGCCGCGGCTTCCAGCCGCAAATCCATTTCCATCGCCACCGAGCGCGACATGGTGTTGATGACCTCGACCAGCCGCAGCCGCCGCGCCTCCGACGAATGCGCCTCCGCCTTGTGCGCGACAAAGAAGAAATCGCCGAGGTCGCGGCGGAAACGCACGGCGACGTTCGGCCTGAGCACCTTGACCGCGACCGCCTTGCGGACCCCGTCGCGCTCGGTCTCGCCGCGATGTACCTGTGCGATCGAGGCCGCCGCGACCGGGGGGCCAAGGCTTGCGAATGCCTCTGAAACAGGGCGTTCCAGCGAGGCCGCGATCACGGCCTCGGCCTCGGCTTGCGAGAACGGCGGCAGCCGGTCCTGCAGGCTTTCGAGGTCTCGCGCCATGACCACACCGACCACGTCGGGCCGGGTGGCAAGGAATTGTCCGAGCTTGAGATAGGCCGGACCCAGCCGCGTCAGCGCGCGCGACAGCCGCGGGCCGGCCTTGGCGCCCGGCCGTTCGATCAGCCGCGCGATACGCAGCGCGAGTTGTCCGGGCGGCGGCACCAGGCTCGGATCGACCACGCCGAACACGCCTTCGCGCGCGAACACGAGGGTGGCGCGGGCGAGCCGCGCGCTATGCGTGATCGCTGAAATCATAGGCGCCAGCCCGAATGCAGCGCCACGATGCCGCCGGACAGGGCCTGCCAGTTTACGCGTGCAAAGCCCGCGGCGCGGATCATCTCGGCGAACGCAGTCGGCTTGGGGAATTTGCGGATGGATTCGACGAGATACCGGTAGGATTCGGCATCGCCGGTCACGGCGCGGCCGAGCGGCGGAATCACCTTGAACGAAAACAGATCATAGAGGCGGTCGAGACCCGGAACGTCGACCGTCGAAAATTCCAGGCACAGGAAGCGGCTGCCGGGCTTCAGCACGCGATAGGCTTCGCTGAGCGCAAGGTCGATTCGCGGCACGTTGCGGATCCCGAACGCGATGGTGTAGGCGTCGAACGCCTGGTTCGGAAACGCCAGCGCCTCGGCATTGCCTTCGATGAACGATACCTGATGGTCGAGATGCCGCGCGGCGGCACGTTCGCGGCCGACGGCGAGCATGTCCGAATTGATGTCGCAGACGGTCGCCTGAAAGCCCGTGCCCGCGGCCCTGGCAGCGCGAAAGGCGATGTCGCCGGTCCCGCCGGCGACATCGAGCAGCGCGAATGGCACGTCGCTGCGCGGCGGGTTGAGCGCGTTGATCATCAGGTCTTTCCAGACCCGGTGCAGGCCCGCCGACATCAGGTCGTTCATCAGGTCATAGCGCTTCGCCACGCTGTGAAACACGTCGTTCACCAGCGTCTGCTTGTCGCCCAAGGGGACGTCCCTGAAGCCGAAATGCGTGGGTTGGTCGGGCCGGTCCATCAACTCATCTCCATCCGGTGCCGTTGATTTGAAGTCCCTGAAAGCGGCAACTCCCGTCAGGAACTTCAAATCGACAAGCGGCACCAAGACTATTCATTGGCTGGTGCCCCTGACTTTCCGAAGTTCGTGCAGCAGTTGCCGCGGGGGTTTACGAACTTCGGAAAGGGGGCACCAGTCACCATAGCGCGCCCGCCGCAACGGCGCTATCACGTCAGGTCTACAAGGTGAACGCCCCCCATGCCTGAATTGCCCGAAGTCGAGACCGTCCGCCGCGGCCTGCAGCCGGCCATGGAGGGGTCGAAAATCGTCAAGGCCGAGGCCCGGCGCAAAGACCTGCGATTTCCCTTTCAGGAAGATTTTGTCGCGCGGCTGCAGGGTCAGACCGTCACCGGCCTCGGCCGTCGCGCCAAATATCTGATGGCCGATCTGGGGTCGGGCGACGTGCTGCTGATGCATTTGGGCATGTCCGGCTCGTTCCGCGTCGTGCAGGACGCGGAGACCCAAAGGCCCGGCCAATTCCATCACCCGCGCGGCGAGAACCGCGCCCACGACCATGTCGTGTTCCACATGTCGTCGGGCAGCACGGTGATTTTCAATGACCCGCGCCGCTTCGGCTACATGAAAATCATCACCCGCACGGCGCTGGAGGACGAGCCGCTGTTGAAGGGGCTTGGCCCTGAACCGCTTGGCAATGAATTCGACGCCGCGATGCTGGCGCACGCCTGCGCCGCCAGGAAGACCAGCCTGAAGGCGGCGCTGCTCGACCAGCGTGTGGTCGCGGGTCTCGGCAACATCTATGTCTGCGAGGCGCTGTTTCGCTCGCAGTTGTCGCCGAAGCGGTTGGCATCGACAATGGTCGACAAAAAGCAGGAGCCGACCGATCATGCCAGGCGCCTGGTTACATCGATCCATGCGGTGCTCAACCAGGCCATCAAGGCGGGCGGTTCGTCGCTGCGGGATCATCGCCAGACCACAGGCGAACTCGGCTATTTCCAGCATTCGTTCCAGGTCTATGACCGTGAAGGCGAGAACTGCCACCGCGGTGGCTGCAGCGGGGTCGTCAAACGCTTCACCCAGAACGGGCGCTCGACCTTCTGGTGTCCGAAGTGCCAGAAATAGCACGACAGGGGGGAGCAGATCATTGGCGCGCTCGAGCGAGCGGTCTGGCCTGGGCGTGACACGCAGGACAGCATCAACCGAACCAAAAACCCGACCCGCGATTTTTTCAGCAGTCGAGGCCTTGAATGCCGGGTCGCTCCTGAAGTTATATCCTGCTGGCGGGCGGCGGAACCCGGTGCACCTCACCGTGAGGACGGGATAATTGCGATGAAGAAGGAAACGGGTGGACGATGCTGAGTGCCGAGGAACTTGAGCGCTACGCCCGCCACATCGTGCTGCGCGAAGTCGGCGGTCCGGGCCAGCTTGCGCTGCAGGAAGCCTCGGTTCTGGTCATCGGCGCGGGCGGACTCGGCGCACCGGTGCTGATGTATCTCGCCGCGGCCGGCGTCGGCACGCTCGGCGTGGTCGATGACGACGTTGTGTCGCTGTCCAATCTGCAACGCCAGATCATCCATGCCACGCCCGATATCGGCCGGCGCAAGGTCGACAGCGCGGCAGAGCGGATTCACGCGCTCAATCCCCATGTCCGGTTCGCCGCGCACGCCACGCGGCTCAACGCCGGCAATGCGCTATCGCTGATCGGCGGTTACGATCTGGTGCTCGACGGTTCCGACAATTTCGAAACGCGTTATCTGGTTTCGGATGCGTGTTTTCTTGCCGGCCGGCCGCTGATCACAGCCGCGCTTGGCATGTTCGATGGATCGCTGACCACCATCCGCGCGCACGAAAAGAACGCCGACGGCCAGTTCAATCCGACCTATCGCTGCCTGTTTCCCGAGCCGCCGCCGGCGGGTACGGTGCCGGCCTGCGCCGAAGCGGGAGTGATGGGCGCGCTGGCCGGCGTGCTGGGATCGATGATGGCGCTGGAGGCGATCCGTGAAATCGTCGGCTTCGGCGAAGGCCTGGTGGGTCGGCTGTTGATGCTGGACGCGCGCACGATGCGGTTCGAAACCCTGCGCTACCAGCGCGATCCCGCGAACCCGCTCAACGGCGATACGCTCGTGATCACCGATTTGAGCGGACATCGCTGAGGATCGCGAAGGCGGCGCCGGCCGCTGTTCGGTGCCTCTATCGTGTTTGTCGGCAAATGGCGCCGAGGGAAACGACGCAGGCGCAGGCAGGCGCGCCTTGCGTTGACTTCACAGCATGCTGGGCAGCACGCGGTCCGGCGGCTTGTGGTTGTCGAGGAAGGTGCGGATGTTGATGATCACCTTCTCGCCCATTTCGACGCGGCCTTCGATGGTGGCCGAGCCCATATGCGGCAGCAGCGTGACCTTGCCAGCGCGCGCCAGTCGGACCAGCTTCGGGCTGACAGCGGGCTCGTGCTCGTAAACGTCGAGGCCGGCGCCTGCGATCTCGCCGGTTTCGATCAGCTTGATCAGCGTCTCCTCGTCGATCACCTCGCCGCGCGCGGTGTTGACGATATAGGTGTCCTTGCGGATCAGCTTCAGTCGTCGTGCCGACAGCAGATGGAATGTCGCCGGGGTGTGCGGACAATTCACCGAGATGATGTCCATCCGCGCCAGCATCTGGTCGAGACTTTCCCAATAGGTCGCGCCCAGTTCGTCGGCGATGCGCGGCGCGACGGGGCGGCGGTTGTGGTAGTGGATCTGCAGACCGAAGGCGCGCGCCCGGCGTGCCACAGCCTGACCGATACGGCCCATGCCGACAATGCCGAGGCGTTTTCCTCCGATGCGATGGCCGAGCATCCATGTCGGCGACCAGCCGGGCCAGTTCTTGCCCTCGGTCAGGATCAAGGCGCCCTCGATCAGCCGGCGCGGCACCGCGAGAATCAGCGCCATGGTCATGTCGGCGGTGTCTTCGGTCAGCACCTTTGGCGTGTTGGTCACGGCGATGCCGCGCGCATGAGCCGCGATAACGTCGATATTGTCGACGCCGTTGCCGAAATTGGCGATCAGCTTCAGCTTGCAGTCGGGCTGCTGCAGCAGTTCTCCGGTGATCTCGTCGGTGACGGTAGGCACCAGCACGTCGGCCTCGCGCACCGCCTCGGCAATCTGCTCCGGCGTCAACGGCGTGTCGTCGAGATTAAGCCGGGCGTCGAACAACTCGCGCATGCGGGTCTCGATCGAGTCCGGCAGCTTGCGTGTGACGACAACGAGGGGCTTTTTCTTGATCGACATGTCCTGCTCGTGGGAGGTTTCGTTCAGACCTCATTAACCCGGTTATTCGACACTGCAGTAGCAGCGCGGCCCCGGCGTTTCAGTGGGGTTTCCTCGAGGTATTCCGAAGGAAAGTTCGGGCTTGTGTTGTTTTCTTGCCGTGCTGTCCTCTCTAGCAGAAGGCCGGGCCAAGACAAGACAACAACCCCGAAATGAGGCGCCGAGGCGCTTGCGGGCACAAGGATGAAGGGCGGCATTTCCGAGGACTGCCCGGTTGTTCGGATCCGGTGGTTCAACTCGAGGATTTCGGGTTGTGATCTCGGCGGGAGACGGGTTGATGGCGTTGGGACGGTTTTGTTTGGTGGTCGTGCTGGCCGGAGGCTGGCTGGGCGCTTCGGTCAACTCGGGTTTTTCGGCAAAAGACACCGCCGTGACCACCAGCGGGTTGCCGATTCCGCGTTATGTCAGCCTCAAATCCGATCATGTGAACGTCCGGTCTGGTCCGACCAAGGACAATGACGTGGCCTGGGTCTACACCCGCGCCGGCCTGCCGGTTGAAATCACGGCCGAGTTCGAGAACTGGCGCCGGGTGCGGGATTCCGAGGGCGCCGAAGGCTGGGTCTATCACTCGCTGCTGTCGGGCAGCCGCACCGCCGTCGTCACGATGAAGCGCAAGGACGAACTGGCGTCGATCTACGATCGCGCCGACCAGACCGGCACGGTCACCGCGCGGCTGCAGGCCGGCGTCGTCGCCCAGGTCAAGCACTGCGCCGCTGGCTGGTGCCATGTTAGCGGCAATGGCTACGACGGCTGGATCGAACAGCAGCGGCTGTGGGGCGTCTACGCCGACGAGAAGGTGAATTAGGCCGCGAGTTTGCGGTAACAACCACGGTCATACCGGCGTTCGGCGCATCATCTGCGTCGCCGGTTTTCAGGCGCTATGAAGTTTTCAGGCGCCTTGAAAAGGCGATCGCCCGGTCAAGCCGGGCGATCGAGACGGTGATCGGATAGGCGCTCAGCGCTTCTTGCGCAGGCGGACGACCATATCGACCCGGGAAATCTCGTAGCCTTCGGGAATCTCGGGCATCTTCTGCAAGATCAAATGCGGGTCGGGAATATCGACGAGCTCGTGGTTGTTCTCGAGATAGAAATGATGATGTGCCGAGACGTTCGTGTCGAAATAGGTCTTGGTCCCATCGACGCTGACCTGGCGCAGGAGGCCTGCATCGGTGAGCTGATTGAGAGTGTTGTAGACCGTCGCGAGCGATACCGGAACCTTGGCGAGGGTAGCCTCCTCGTACAGCATTTCCGCGGTCAGATGGCGCGCACCTTTGCCGAACAGCAGCCAGCCCAACGCCATGCGCTGACGGGTAGGACGCAGGCCCGCCGCCTGCAGCATCTCGTTGACGTCGTGCCAGGGGCACCCGGTCAGCGCCGGCTGCCGCATCGCACTACGGTCTACAACAGCGTCATCATTCGGCATCGAGTCGTCGCCATTCACATCCACAGCGGGCACCATACTCACGATCCAAGCATCATTTCACCCCAATATACGGGCCAAACTTGTCAGATGCAAGTATTTCGCAACTAGAGCCGAGTTCAAGGAAACCAGCGGCTGCATGTGGCGATTTAACCCTGGTCGTCGTGCTTTGCCGCCTGCAAGGCTTATGATAGAGAGCGCGCGGACCCGCCCATGCGATTTCTGCATAGGCGAGCGCCGGCCCAGGGTCCCGTGTTCTGGCCGAGCGGCAGAATTGGCGCGCATCCCCGCGAAAAGGGGTCCAAAACTGCCCCACCGGGAATTTGAAAGAGGCTAGGCAGCATGCTGGATCGGCGCGGGGTTTATGAATACGAGGATTTGCTGGCATGTGCCCGGGGGGAGTTGTTCGGCCCCGGCAATGCCCAGTTGCCGCTACCTCCAATGCTGATGTTCGATCGGATCAGCGAAATTTCCGATGTCGGCGGCGAATACGGCAAGGGCTTGGTGCGTGCCGAGCTCGATGTGAAGCCGGACCTGTGGTTTTTCAGCTGTCATTTTAGGAACGACCCGGTGATGCCGGGATGTCTCGGCCTCGATGCGATGTGGCAGATGGTCGGCTTCTATCTTGGCTGGATTGGCGGCGAAGGTCGTGGCCGGGCACTTGGGCTTGGCGATTTGAAGTTCTCGGGCCAGGTGCTGCCGCACGTCCGCAAGGTTATTTACCACGTCGACATCAAGCGCGTGATGCGCTCCAGGCTCGTTCTCGGGATCGCCGACGGGTGGCTTTCCATGGATGGCGAGATTATCTATCGCGCGAAGGATTTGAAGGTCGGGCTGTTCAAGCAGGGCGCTGCATTACCGACGTGAATATGGCGGCATCGATCAAGAGAAAGGTTGTCGCTGCGGCGACGACCAGTGCACAAAAGAGTAACGAGAGGGCGAGGCGATCATGAGGCGGGTTGTCATCACAGGGATGGGCATCGTTTCCTCGATCGGAAACAACACCCAGGAAGTGCTGGCGAGCCTGCATGAAGCCAGGTCAGGCATTACTCGCGCCGAAAAATATGCCGAGCTGGGTTTCCGTTCGCAGGTGCAGGGCGCCCCGACGCTGAATCCGGCCGACATCATCGACCGGCGCGCGATGCGATTCCTTGCCGAGGGCTCGGCGTGGAATCACGTCGCGATGGAGCAGGCGATCCAGGATTCCGGTCTCGAGCCCTCGGATATTTCCAACGAGCGTACTGGCATCATCATGGGTTCCGGCGGCCCGTCGACCCGCACCATCGTCGAAGCGGCCGATACCGCCCGCAGCAAGGGTCCGAAGCGGGTTGGACCGTTCGCGGTGCCGAAATCGATGTCGTCGATGGCGTCCGCCACGCTTGCTACCTGGTTCAAGATCAAGGGCGTGAACTATTCGATCTCGTCGGCCTGCGCGACCTCGAATCATTGCATCGGCAATGCCTATGAGACGATCCAGGTCGGCAAGCAGGACATCATCTTCGCTGGCGGCTGTGAGGACCTCGACTGGTCGATGTCGGTGCTGTTCGACGCGATGGGCGCGATGTCGTCGAAATACAACAACACCCCCGCAACCGCCTCGCGGCCTTATGACGTTACCCGCGACGGCTTCGTGATCGCAGGCGGCGCCGGGGTCCTGGTGCTGGAAGAACTCGAGCATGCCAGGGCTCGTGGCGCGAAGATCTATGGCGAGGTCGTCGGCTATGGCGCGACCTCCGACGGCTACGACATGGTCGCGCCATCCGGCGAGGGCGCCGAGCGATGCATGCGCATGGCCATGGCCACGGTCAACACCAAGGTCGATTACATCAACCCGCACGCGACTTCGACTCAGGCGGGCGATCCGCCGGAAATCGAGGCGATCAGAAAGGTGTTCGGAACCGGCGACAAGTGCCCGCCGATCGCCGCGACCAAGGCGCTGACCGGACATTCGCTCGGCGCTACCGGCGTGCAGGAGGCGATCTATTCGCTGTTGATGATGAACAACGGCTTCATCTGCGAGAGCGCGCATATCACCGAACTCGATCCTGTGTTCGCGGACATGCCGATTGTGCGCAAACGCGTCGACAATGCCAGGCTTGGCACCGTGCTTTCGAATTCCTTTGGATTCGGGGGCACCAACGCCACGCTGGTGTTCAGGCGGCTGGATGCGTGATTTCGTTTTACCTCTCGTGCCGGATGGCAAGAGGCGGGCGGAGCGGCGAACGGGACTTTGCAACGATCTGAAGTAGGGCTGGCATGATTATCGAACCGCGCGTGCGTGGCTTCATCTGCACGACGGCACACCCGGTTGGCTGTGCCAAAAATGTCCGCGAGCAGATCGCTTATGTTGTTCGCCAGGGCCCCATTCCGGAATGCCCCAAGCGCGTCGCCGTGCTGGGATGTTCGACCGGGTATGGTCTTGCGAGCCGCATCGTCGCGACCTTCGCCGGCGCAGCCGAGACCATCGGCGTGTCATTGGAGCGCGAGCCTTCCGCCACCCGATCGGGCAGCGCCGGCTGGTACAACAACCGCGCATTCGAGATCGAAGCCAAAAAAAACGGACGGTCTCCGATCACGCTGGAGGGCGACGCCTTCTCCAATGAGCTGAAGAAAACCTTCATCGATCGCGTACGCGAATCGTTCGGACAGCTGGATATGCTGGTCTACAGCATGGCCGCGCCGGTCCGGACTGACCCGGACACCGGCAAGACCTACCGCTCGGCGATCAAGCCGCTCGGCAAGCCCGTCGAAGTCAAGACCCTGAACACCGAAACCGGCGAGGTGTACGAGACCACCATTTCGCCTGCCAGCGAGGAAGAAGCCACCGCGACCGTCGCGGTGATGGGCGGCGATGACTGGAAGCGCTGGATTGACCAGCTCGCGGATGCCGGGGTGTTGGCTCCGGGCTTCCGGACTCTCAACTACACCTATATTGGCAGCGAGTTGACCTGGCCGATCTACTGGCACGGGACGCTGGGTCGCGCCAAGGTCGATCTTGACCACAAGGCAGAAGCGATCCGGGCCAGGCTCGGTCAGGGCGCGGCCCGCGTGGTGGCGTTGAAGGCCGTGGTCACCCAGGCGAGTTCGGCCATCCCGGTGGTGCCGCTCTACGGCACGGTATTGTTCAAGGTCATGAAACAGCTCGGGCTTCACGAAGGCTGCATCGAACAGATCGATCGCCTGTTCCGGACGCGCCTCGGCCCGGATGCTGAACTTGACGAAGCGCACCGCCTCAGAGTCGACGACTGGGAGCTTTCGCCCAAGGTTCAGGCGGAAGTGTTGCGCCGCTGGCCGCTGCTCTCCACGGAAACGCTCGGCGAACTGGCCGACCTGCCGGAGTACAAGAGCCAATTCCTTCGCCTGTTCGGATTTGGCATCGACGGCGTCGACTACGCGCAGGATTTGGATCCGCGAGTCGTCCCGGGTTAGAGGCTGCCTATCCCGCCGCGATCTTCTCGGCGCGCTGGAAGGCGGGCCGAGCCATGCAGCGGGCGATATAGGCGTCGAACGACGGCCGCGACGGCACCATCTTGAACAGCCGCACCGAGAAGTTCAACGCCGAGCCGATTGCGATGTCGGCGGCGGAAAAGTTCTCGCCGAGAATCCAGGGTCCCTTTTCCAGGGACTTGTCGAGCACGTCGTAGACGCGTTGCGAGTCGCCCCAACCCGCCGCCACCGAATTCATCTCGATCTTGGTCGCGATCTGAACCATCGCGGGCTCGATACAACTCGGCGCAAAGAACAGCCATTGGAGATATTTGGCGCGCAATGGATCGCCCAAGGCTGGCGCCAGCCGCGCCTCGGGATAGCGTTCGGCGACATAGGCGCAGATCGCGGCGGCCTCCGCCATCGTCGCGTCGCCGTCCTGCAGCGCCGGAACCTTGCCCATCGGATTGATCGCAAGATATTCCGGCGTCTTCTGCGCGCCGGCCGCGATGTCGGTCAGTACGCGCTCATAAGGCTGGCCGGCCTCTTCCATCAGCCAGAGCGCGGTGAACGAACGCGAGCGGGGCGACCAATAGAGCTTCATCATCAGGTGGATCCTCCCTTGGTCCATCGGTAATGTTTCGTGACAAATCCGATCATCGGCTCGACCGCCTCTCTCTCGAACACAAAGCCCTCGCGGCATCGACGAACTTTCGGAAAAACCGTTGACCACTATTCGTCATTCACGCGGTGGGTGCAACGCGTGAACACAATTGATCAAAACAAAAGGGCGGCCTCTCGGCCGCCCTTGGATTGTTATCCGCCGGGAGATCAGGCGAGATCGAATCGATCCGCGTTCATCACCTTGGTCCAGGCCGCCACGAAATCCCTGACGAATTTCTCCTTGGCGTCCGCGGAGGCATAGACTTCCGCGAAGGCGCGAAGCTGCGAATGCGAGCCGAAGATCAGGTCGAAGCGGGTCGCGGTCCACTTCGCGGCCTTGGTCTTGCGGTCGCGTCCCTCATACACGCCCTCGGCATTCGGGGGCTGCCATTCGGTCGCCATGTCGAGCAGATTGACGAAGAAATCGTTGGTCAGCTTCTCGGGCTGGTTGGTGAAGACGCCGTGTCGGGAGCCGCCGGCATTGGCGCCGAGCACCCGCAGGCCGCCGACCAGAACGGTCAATTCAGGTCCGGTCAGCCGCAGCAGTGCCGCACGATCGATCAGCGCTTCCTCCGGCTGCATGAACATCGGCTTGTTGCCGATGTAGTTGCGGAAGCCGTCAGCGCGCGGCTCGAGCGGGGCGAACGACTCGACGTCGGTCTGGTCCTGCGACGCATCGCCGCGGCCGCCGGCAAAGGGAACCTTGACGTCGACGCCGGCGTCCTTTGCGGCCTTTTCAACCGCGGCGGCGCCACCGAGCACGATCAGATCGGCGAGCGAGACCTTCTTGCCAAAGCCCTTCTGAATTTCCTCGAGCTTGGCAAGCACCGTCTTGAGCTGGGCAGGCTGGTTGACCTCCCAGTCCTTTTGCGGTGCGAGGCGAATACGCGCGCCGTTGGCACCGCCGCGCTTGTCGGTGCCGCGGAAGGTTGAAGCCGACGCCCAGGCCGTCGAAACCAGCTGCGATACCGAAAGACCGGAGCCGAGAATCTTCGATTTCAACGCGGTGATATCGGCATCGCTGATCGCCGCGCCCGCCGCAGGGATCGGATCCTGCCAGATCAGCACTTCCTTCGGCACCAGCGGGCCGAGGTAGCGTTCGCGGGGACCCATGTCACGATGCGTGAGCTTGAACCAGGCGCGCGCGAAAGCGTCCGCGAACTGGTCCGGATGCTCGTAGAACCGGCGCGAGATTTTCTCGTAGGCCGGATCGAACCGCAGCGACAGGTCGGTCGTGAGCATCGTCGGCACGTGCTTCTTCGAGCCGTTGAACGCGTCCGGAATATCCGCCTTCGCGCTTTTCGCCTTCCACTGCTTCGCGCCGGCCGGGCTTCGCGTCAGCTCCCATTCGTTTTCGAACAGGTTCTTGAAGAACGCGTTGCTCCACTTGGTCGGCGTCTGCGTCCAGATGACTTCCGGACCGCCGGTGATGGCGTCGGCGCCAGAACCGCTGCCGTGCGTGCTCTTCCAGCCCAAGCCCTGGTCCTCAAGCGCGGCCGCTTCCGGCTCCGGTCCGATCAGTGACGGATCACCCGCCCCATGGGTCTTGCCGAAGGAGTGACCACCTGCAATCAGCGCAACGGTCTCTTCGTCGTTCATCGCCATGCGAAAAAACGTCTCGCGGATATCCTTGGCTGCGGCGAGGGGGTCGGGATTGCCGTTCGGGCCTTCCGGGTTGACATAGATCAGACCCATCTGGACCGCGCCGAGTGGTTCGGCGAGCTGGCGTTCGCCGCTGTAGCGCTCGTCGCCGAGCCAGCTGCCTTCCGGGCCCCAATACAGCTCCTCCGGCTCCCAGGCGTCGACCCGGCCGCCGGCGAAACCGAAGGTTCTGAAGCCCATGGACTCCAGCGCGACGTTGCCGGCGAGGATCAACAGGTCGGCCCAGGAGATCTTGCGGCCGTATTTCTGCTTGATCGGCCACAGCAGGCGACGCGCCTTGTCGAGGTTCGTGTTATCCGGCCAGGAGTTGAGGGGGGCGAAGCGCTGCTGTCCGGCACCCGCGCCGCCGCGACCGTCGGTGATGCGGTAGGTGCCCGCGCTGTGCCAAGCCATGCGGACCATCAGGCCGCCATAGTGACCGAAGTCGGCCGGCCACCATGGCTGCGATTCCGTCATCAGCGCGTGCAGGTCCTTGATGACCGCGTTGAGGTCAAGCGACTTGAACTCCTTCGCGTAGTCGAATTCCTTGCCCATTGGGTCGGACAAATTGGAGTTGCGATGGAGCATTTCGATGCTCAGCGCCTCGGGCCACCAGTCGCGATTCGACCGGGCGGTGGCGTGCATGACCGGGCACTTGCCGGCGCTATCGTCAGTCTTCTTGTCCATGAGTCTTCTCCGATTGTTCTGTGGTGGTCGGAAGCGTCGCCAACGAATCGGGATTTGCGACGCCCGGCGTTGATGAGAGGTCCGCCATAGCTGTGGGTCCTTCCCGCCGCCGGGTGAAACCGGTTCGCGTCGAAGACCAGCGATTCCAACATCCAAGTATTTTCAATGGCTTGCACAAATTCGGGAGGTGCGCTGCGAGTCCTGAACTGGTGCCGCCGTTAAATCTGATAGATTTTCTGGATCAGGTCCAGTCGGATTGTTTTAGGCTCTCGATCAGTTTATCTGATCATAGAATGATTACGCTCAGGCAGCTTCGCTATCTCTCGGCGCTGGCCAAACACGGCCATTTCGGCCGCGCGGCTGAAGCCTGCGCGGTCACCCAGCCGGCGCTGTCGATGCAGATTCGCGATCTCGAGCGCACGCTGGGGGTAGCCGTGGTCGAGCGTCGTCCGGGCGAGACGATGTTGACCGAAGTAGGTCGCGAGATCGCGCGCCGCGGCGAGAACGTGCTCGCGGCCTCGCGTGATCTGGTCGATTTTGCGCGGCATCGCGGCGGGCTCTTGGTGGGACGGTTGACGCTCGGCGTGATTCCATCGCTCGCGCCCTATCTGCTGCCACGGATGCTGCCGCCGCTGCAGAACAGATTCCCCGACCTGCGGCTTGAATTGCGCGAGACGCAAACGCGG
>JAGXAF010000071.1 GCA_018971675.1 Bradyrhizobium sp. | reverse complement strand
GACGCCGAGTTCGCGCGCGACGATCTGCGCGAGCGTCGTCTTGCCCAGGCCGGGCGGTCCGACGAACAGCACATGGTCGAGCGCTTCGCCGCGCTTTCGCGCAGCTTCGATGAAGATCGAGAGGTTCCTGCGCGCCTGCGCCTGGCCGACGAATTCGGACAGCAGTTGCGGACGTATCGCAGTGTCACCGACATCGTCGGTGCGGCGCTCCGGCGTGACGATGCGGGAGGGCGGGTTCATTCGTTGCCCCGGCGATACTTGTTCGGCAACAACTCGCCGATCGTCACCACCTTGGGCGTGCGGCCGTTGTCGGGCACGATGACGCGCGCCTTGGCGTCATAGTCGTGGATCAGTTCGCGGCAGATGCCGCAGGGCGACACCACCGCGATCTTGCCGGGCTCGTCGGGCTTTGGATGGCGCACGGCGACGATGGTCTCGATGCCGTGGTCGCCGCTTTCGGTGATGGCGCGGCCGATCGCAATCGCTTCGGCGCAGACCGCGATGCGGCCGATATAGGCATCGATATTCACGCCGGTTATGATGCGACCGTCGCGCGTGCGCATCGCCGCGCCGACTTCCTGCCAGTCATTGCGATAGCGGTCGCTGATCGCCCTGGTGGCGGCGGCAATCAGGTCCTTGTCCTTCTTGGTCAGCATGGTCGACGATGCATTTCCTTCGAGGCGGCCGGCAACGGTAGCCTACTTCGCCAATTCCTTCAGGCCCAGCCGGATGAGCTGCGCGGTCTCCGCTTTTTCACCAGCGCTGCGCGAGGCCGCGGCGATCGCGGCTGCTGCCTGCGGCTGGCCGTAACCGAGATTGACCAGCGCGGAGATCGCATCGCTGACCGGGCGCGGGGCGCGCTGATCGTCGATTGCGCCGGCGAGATGAACCACCGCCGGATCGACATTGGTGAAGGCTGGCGCCTTGTCCTTTAATTCGGTGACGATGCGTTCGGCGACCTTGGGGCCGACGCCCGGCGTGCGCGTCACCGCGGCCTTGTCGCGCAGCGCGATCGCATTGGCGAGTTCGGCCGGCGGCAGCGTCGAGAGCACCGCAAGCGCCACCTTGGCGCCGACACCCTGCACGGTCTGCAGCAGGCGAAACCATTCGCGTTCGACATCGCTCTTGAAGCCGAACAGCTTGATCTGGTCCTCGCGCACATAGGCCTCGATCGACAGCACCGCGGCCTCGCCCGGCGACGGCAGCGCCTGCAGCGTCCGCGACGAGCAATGCACCTGATAGCCGACGCCGCCGACATCGAGGATGACGTAATCCTCGCCGTAACTGTCGATCAGGCCCTTGAGCTTGCCGATCATGCGGAAGTCCTCGAGGAGAGATTATCGTTGTGCTCGCGGCACCCCCACCCCCGACCCCTCCCCGCAAGGGGGAGGGGAGTCAAAGCCGTGATGTTGTCGCAACGTGCGCGCCGCGCTTTTTCTCCCTCCCCCCTTGCGGGGGAGGGTCGGGGTGGGGGGTAGCCACGCGCACAAACTCCGATCATGCCCCTACCACCTTCAGCTTGAGCGCCACACTGCCGCGGTGATGGGCATGCGTGATGGCGATCGCCAGCGCGTCGGCGGCATCGGGCGATTTCGGCTCCGCCTTCGGCAGCAGGATTTTCAGCATCACCGAAATCTGGTTCTTGTCGGCATGGCCGGCGCCGACCACGGTTTTCTTGATCTGGTTCGGCGCGTATTCGGCGACCGTGACGCCGAACATCGCCGGCGCCAGCATCGCGACTCCCCTCGCCTGCCCGAGCTTCAAGGTCGCCACGCCGTCCTTGTTGACAAACGTCTGCTCGACCGCGGCCTCTTCGGGACGGAAGTCGGCCAGCACCGCGGCAAGCCCCTGATGGATCGCCAGCAGGCGGCTCGCCAGCGGCAGGCTGTCCGCCGGTTCCACCGAGCCACAGCCGACAAAGCCCAGGCGATTGCCATTGATCTCGATCACGCCCCAGCCGGTGCGGCGCAGGCCAGGATCAATGCCGAGGATACGGACGGGCTTGCGAATCGGCTGCGGTGTCATGGGCCAGTGATAGCGTCGCAGCCGCGAGAACGAAACAAAAACGCGAGGTCATATGCATCGTCATCCCCGCGAAAGCGGGGATCCAGTATTCCAGGGCGCTACGACAAGGCACCGGCGCGCCGGAATACTGGATCGCCCGGTCGAGCCGGGCGATGACGGCGGAGCTTGACGCACGCCAGCCGGCTAATCAGCCGCCCAGCTTGCTCATCAGCGCGTCCGAAACCTCGAAATTGGCGTAGACGTTCTGCACGTCGTCATGCTCGTTGAGCAGGTCGATCAGCTTCAACAGCTTCTCGCCGGTCTCGTCGTCGACCGCGATGGTGTTCTGCGGCTTCCAGGTCAGCTGCGCCTTGCGGGCCTCACCGAATTTGGCTTCCAGCGCCTTGGCCACCTCGCGGAACGTTTCCTGCGAGGCATAGATTTCGTGGCCATTCTCGCTGGACGAAACATCGTCGGCACCGGCCTCGATGGCGGCTTCCAGCATGGCGTCGTCGGAGGCCACCTTGGCGTCGTATTCGATGATGCCGGTGCGATCGAACATGAAGGCGACCGAGCCGGTTTCGCCGAGGTTGCCGCCGGACTTGGTGAAATAGGAGCGGATGTCGGAAGCGGCGCGGTTGCGGTTGTCGGTCAGCGCCTCGACGATCACGGCAACGCCGCCGGGACCATAGCCCTCGTAGCGGATCTCGTCGTAGTTCTCGCCCTCATTGCCGGCGGCCTTCTTGATCGCGCGCTCGATCGAATCCTTCGACATGTTCTCCTGCCGCGCGGAGATGATCGCGGCGCGCAGCCGCGCGTTCATCGCCGGGTCGGGCTGGCCAAGCTTGGCCGCCACCGTGATTTCGCGCGCCAGCTTGCCGAACAGCTTCGACTTCTGGGCGTCCTGCCGCCCCTTGCGGTGCATGATGTTCTTGAACTGGGAATGTCCGGCCATGCGGTCTCTCGTTAGGGGATTCTTAAGGTTCGCCCGCCGCTGCGGAGGAAGCGCGGCGTTATAGGCCGCGATATCGGCAAAATCAAAAACGTGGAAAGCAAAATCTCGGGGCTCATCAGTGGTACTTGGGTAGTTGATGCTGGCAGAAAAAGGCAATCATTAACCCTGACTTCACGTCGAAATGCATTCGTATGGGTGTCCGCCGTCCTGGGCACAGGATTCAATGGCAACACAGGGCATTCACCGATGAACGATCGTTTGCGGAAACAATGGAGCGATCCGCTGCTGACGGCTCTCACGGTGCTGCTGGTCATCATGCTGTTCGTAGCGGCGCCACTGCAGGCTTCCGGGATCATCTTCTTTCAGGCCTTCGAACTGGTGTTCGCCCTCGTGCTGGTGGCCGGCGCCTTTGTCATGTCGGGAAGCCGCACCGCCGTGTTCGCGATGGTGGTCTCGCTGGCCATGGCGACGATCGGAGCGGTCTTCCGCATCCGCTCGCCATCGGGCCTCGACATCAATCTGTTCGCGGGCGCCTGGCTGGTGATGGGTGTCACGATGGGCTGGGTGGTGTCGGGCGCCGTGTTTGCTCCAGGGCGGATCACCTATCACCGCATCATGGGCGCGGTGCTGCTCTATCTGACCATCGCCGTCACCTTTGTGCCGATCTTCGCCTTTGTCGGATCGATGCTGCCAAACGCATTTTCGGGACTGCCGATGCAGGATACGCCAGCGCTCGCCAGTAACCTGATCTATTTCAGTTTTGTCACGCTGACCACGACGGGCTATGGCGATGTCTTTCCGCTGCACCCGATCGCGCGCAGCCTGTGCAACCTGGAGGCCATTATCGGCCAGCTCTATCCGGCAACGCTGCTGGCACGGCTGGTCACGCTTGAAATGGCGCACCGGGGCTGAGTGTTCACAGCGAACGGCATCGATGTTCGGCTGCCCTTCGGATTCGCGGCCTAACTTGCCCAGAAGCCGGGCAGTGCCGGCTCCAGCCGGCCGCCGCTACGAACCGGCGCGACCTTGAGCGCGAGCCCGGTTGAATCATCGGTCTCGACGGCGATGCCGCTCAGCGTCGCCGTGCCGTTGGCGGGCTCGAACCGTCCCGAGGGGATGCCCGAGGTGAAGCGCCGCAACGGCTCTTCCTTCTGCATGCCGATGATCGAATCGTAATCGCCGGTCATGCCGGCGTCGGTCATATAGGCGGTGCCGCCGGCCAGGATCTGATGATCGGCGGTCGGCACATGGGTATGGGTGCCGACGACCAGGCTGGCGCGGCCGTCGCAGAAGAAGCCGATGCCCTGTTTTTCGCTGGATGCCTCGCCGTGGAAATCCACCACGATGGCATCGGCCGCCTCATGCAGCGGGCAGCATTCCAGTTCGCGGCCGATGGCGGCGAACGGATCGTCGAACGGAGTCATGAAAACCCGGCCAATGGCGTTGACGACAAGCGCGCGTTTTCCGGTTCTGGTGTCGATCAGCGCCGCGCCGCGGCCCGGCGTGCCCTTGGGAAAATTGGCCGGGCGAATCAGTTTCGGCGCGCGCTCGATGAACACCAGCGCCTCGCGCTGGTCCCAGGCATGGTTGCCGAGCGTGATCGCGTCGGCGCCGGCATCGAGGAGTTCCTGGTAGATCGCTTCGGTGATGCCGAAACCGCCGGCCGAATTCTCGCCATTGACGACGACGAGATCGAGCGCCCAGCCGCGGATCATGCCCGGCAGCAGTTCCGCTACGGCGCTGCGGCCGGCCTTTCCGACCACATCGCCGACGAAAAGAATACGCAAGTCACGAACTCCGGAAATCGAATGTCCTGGTTTCCGTTAGCACATAATCCAGCGCAACGTCGTGCGCCAAGGCCGGCACGGCCTTGATTTGCTGCGCGGCAAACGCAAGTCCGATACCCTTGACGGCTCTGGTTTTACGTAAATGCGCGAAAGTGTGGTCGTAATAGCCGGCACCGTAACCGATGCGATGGCCAAGGCGATCGAACGCCGCCAGCGGCACCAGCATGATTTCCGGCATGACTTCCGCGGCGGCCGGCGACGGCTCGAGGATGCCGAGCGGTCCGAGCACCATCCGATCGTCAGGCGACCAGACGCGGAATCTCAGTGACTGGCCGCGCGCCATCACGGCCGGCAGCGCCAGCCGCCCGCCTTGTCCGGCGAT
This sequence comes from Bradyrhizobium sp., assembly GCA_018971675.1. Classification (GTDB taxonomy): domain Bacteria; phylum Pseudomonadota; class Alphaproteobacteria; order Rhizobiales; family Xanthobacteraceae; genus Bradyrhizobium. The sequence goes on along the minus strand of JAGXAF010000071.1, from coordinate 9,505 downwards.
CTTCCGCATCAACGGTGTGGGGTCGATCTCACTGCGGATCGGCGCATAGCCCGAGACCACCGTGCCGGGCTTGATCTCGAACGGCAGCCCACGTTCGGCGACCGCCAGTGCGGCGGCGACGCGCACGTCGTCGCTCAACGCATCGCGGCTTGCGAGGGCTGCGGCGCGAAGCTCTGCTTTCGAGGTTGCGGACATGCGGCAGTCAGATTTCGCGGCCGTCATCGCGAGGTGGCGGGCTGGGCAATTGAAGTGGCGGCGACAAACCCATCGGCAAAAACAAAAGTGCGAAGCCGCAATGGCCGTTGAAGCACTCGATCCCGGAGCACCTACGAAAGTAGGTGGGCACCATATGACCGGGTCCACGGACCCGGCCAGGGACAGTTCCCTGAAGGATCGATAAGGCCCCGGGGATATATGGCTCCTGACGCGCCACGCAGCCTCGCGAGGACCAATGTAACGATCGCGGGGCCAAAGCGCCAGCGCCGGCGCGGCCCTCAGGGCACCGGCGATTGTTCAGCCTTGGAGAATTCGCGGGTCAGCCGATCGCCACGCCGCTGCCGATGGTGCGGTTCAGGATTTGCGTGGTCTTCTCGATGCGGTCGGCGGCGGCGTTCAGCGCCTTGGCGACCGCGGTTTGCGTCGCTCGCGCCCGATCCGACGCCACCACGCGAACATTCTGCAACGCACCGAGCTCCTGCTCGAGGCCACGGATTCGCTGATTGGCATCGATCAGTTCGTCGCACACGGTCAGCGCCGCCATCACGGTGAGACGGGCATCGCCGATCTCGCCGAACTTGCCGCGCAAGCTTTCGATTCGCGTCTCGAAGCTCGCGGCCAGATCGATGAGCTGGTTCTCCTGGCCCTCCTCGCAGGCCATGCGGTATTGCCGGCCGTTGATGGTGACATTGACATGGCTCACGAGTCTTCTTCTCCCTCATCGAGCGCCGCTCCCTCGTCGAGCACCGCGCGGATGGTGCCGATCGCGGCATCCAGCCGTTCCGCGATCTCGCGATTGGCGCGCTCCAGCCGCCGCGATTTCACCAGCGATCCATCGAGCTCGTCGGCCAGCCGCGAGCGATCGGCGCCCAGCGCCTGGATCCGGCTCGCCAGTTCGTTCTCGTTGCGGTCGGCGTCGCGGCGCCGTTCCACGGCACTTTCCAGCGCGTCGAGCGCTACCAGCAGCCGCCGGGTGGCGGCGTCGACTTCGCTCGACGCCGGCTCGGGGATGCCCAAATGACTGGCGGAATGGTCGTTCATACAGTCAGCTCGGAACCTTCCGTGGCGGGCCGCTCAACGAGGAAATCGGCGGCTCGGCAAGCGTTTAGGCTGTGAAATTTACGTGGCAAGCGAGCCAAGCGCAACGCCGCTGCTGAACTATGCACTGCAAAGCAACTTTTCGGCCGCCTCCGGGCATTTCGTCGCCCCGGACTGCTTGGACTCCGGGGACACAAATGCTATCAGCGCCGGACTCTCCCCCGGTCTCGCTTCAGACCCTCACCCTCGTATCGTAACCAAGCATCTCATTATCAGGCGGATTTTCATCATGACGCAAGTCGATCACACCCGTATGGCCAACGCGATCCGCGGGCTCTCGATGGATGCGGTCGAGAAGGCCAAATCCGGTCACCCCGGCCTGCCGATGGGCGCCGCCGATGTCGCCACCGTGCTGTTCACGCAATTCCTGAAGTTCGATGTGGCCGAGCCGAACTGGCCGGACCGCGACCGCTTCGTGCTGTCGGCCGGCCATGGCTCGATGCTGCTCTATTCGCTGCTCTATCTCACCGGCAATTCGGCCATGACGCTCGACCAGATCAAGCAGTTCCGCCAATTGGGATCGCTGACGCCGGGTCATCCGGAAAACTTCCACACCAAGGGAATCGAGACCACGACGGGCCCGCTCGGCCAGGGCATCGCGACCGCGGTCGGCATGGCGGTCGCGGAGAAGATGCTGGCCGCCGAATACGGCAAGAAGGCCGTCGACCATCATACTTACGTGCTGGCGTCCGACGGCGACCTGATGGAAGGCATATCGCAGGAGGCGATCGGGCTTGCCGGGCACTGGAAGCTCAACAAGTTGATCGTTCTCTATGATGACAACGGCATTTCGATCGACGGGCCGACGAAGCTGTCGGACTCGGTTGACCAGGTCAAGCGCTTCAAGTCGGCCGGCTGGGCTTCCGAACTGATCGATGGCCATGACCCGAAAGCGATCGCGGCCGCGATCGCGAAAGCGCAGAAGTCCAACAAGCCGACCATGATCGCCTGCAAGACCACCATCGGCTACGGGGCGCCGACCAGGGCCGGCACCGCGAAGGTACATGGCGAGGCGCTCGGCGCCGAAGAACTCAAGGGCGCCAAGGAAAAACTTGGCATCTCCCTGGAGCCGTTCTCGGTGCCCGACGACGTGCTGAATGCCTGGCGCGAGGCCGGCAGCCGCGGCGCTGCCGCGCGCAAGGAATGGGAAGCGCGGATGTCGACGCTGTCCAACCGCAAGCGCGACGAGTTCGACCGCCGTATCCGGCATGAGCGCCCGGCCTCGCTGGCGAAGGCCCTCAGGGCGCACAAGAAGTCGCTGATCGAGACGCCACAGAACATCGCGACCCGCAAATCCTCCGAGCTCGCGATCGACGCGATGGCGGCCGTGATGCCGATGGAGTTCCTGTCCGGCTCGGCCGATCTGACGGGATCGACCAACAACAAGGCCAAGTCCGCCACCGATTTCGAAGCCAAGACCCCGAAGGGCCGCTTCATCCATTACGGCATCCGCGAGTTCGGCATGGCGGCCGCGATGAACGGAATCTTCCTGCATGGCGGGTTCGCGCCGAGCGGTGCGACATTCCTGGTGTTCTCCGACTACGCCCGCCCGGCGATGCGGCTGTCTGCGCTGATGGGCACCGGCGTGATCTACATCATGACCCACGATTCGATCGGCCTCGGCGAGGACGGGCCGACCCACCAGCCGGTCGAGCACCTGACGTCGCTGCGGGCGATCCCCAACATGCGCGTGTTCCGGCCCTGCGACGCGGTCGAGGTGGCGGAGTGCTGGGAGCTTGCGCTCAACCGCACCAACGGTCCGACGGTGCTGGTGCTGACCCGCCAGAACCTGCCGCAATTGCGCACCTCGGCACCGGCGGACAATCCCTGCGGCCACGGCGCCTATGAGCTGGTCGCTGCCCAGGGTGAGGCCAGGGTCTCGCTGTTTGCCTCGGGCTCCGAGGTCCAGATCGCGGTCGACGCCCAGAAGCAGCTTGCCGAGCGCGGCATCATGTCACGGGTAGTATCGGTACCCTCGCTCGAATTGCTGCTGTCGCTGCCCGAGGATCGCCGGCGGGCGATCATCGGGAATGCGCCCGTCAAGATCGCGATCGAGGCCGCGGTGCGCTGGGGCTGGGACGCCGTGATCGGTCAGGACGGCGAATTTATCGGCATGCATGGTTTCGGGGCCAGCGCGCCTGCCAAAGACCTTTTCAAGCATTTCGGAATTACCGCCGACGCGGCGGTCAACGCCGCGCTGAAACGGCTCTAGTGCCCATTTCCGAAGTTCGTGGACCGTGCGGCGGGCTCAAATACGAACTTCGGAAATAACAGGGCACTAGCCAAAAATAGGCTGAGAGTGCCGCTTTCAATTTGAAATTCCTGGACAGACGTGAGGCAACTGCTGCAGGAATTTCAAATCGGCGGCACTCTTCTGACAGTTGAGATTTCCCGCAAAAGCGGCTACCTGAGAGACACATTAACCGTTCCCGCCCGGATGAACCGGGCGGCCACCGCAAAAGCCTTCACGGATGGCTCATCGCCTCCGGGGGGATGACAAGGGTCGTGAAGGAGAGACAGATGGCTATCCGGGTCGCAATCAACGGGTTTGGTCGCATTGGCCGCAACGTGCTTCGCGCGATCGCCGAGTCCGGCCGCAAGGATATCGAGGTGGTCGGCATCAACGATCTCGGTCCGGTCGAGACCAACGCCCATCTACTGCGCTTCGACTCGGTGCATGGCCGCTTCCCCGGCACCGTCACGGTGGAAGGCGACTCGATCAGCCTCGGCGATGGCAAGATCAAGGTGTCGGCCGAGCGCGATCCCACGAAGCTGCCGTGGAAGGAACTGGGCGTCGATATCGCACTGGAGTGCACCGGCATATTCACCGCCAGGGACAAGGCCGCCGCACACCTCACCGCCGGCGCCAAGCGTGTGCTGGTGTCGGCGCCGGCCGAGAATGCCGATGCGACCATCGTGTACGGCGTCAACCATGACACCCTGACCAGGGATCATCTGGTCGTCTCCAACGGCTCATGCACCACCAACTGCCTCGCGCCGGTGGTCAAGGTCCTGAACGACACGGTCGGCGTCGAAACCGGCTTCATGACCACGATCCATGCCTATACCGGCGATCAGCCGACGCTGGACACCCTGCACAAGGACCTCTATCGCGGCCGCGCTGCGGCGATGTCGATGATCCCGACCTCGACCGGGGCGGCCAAGGCGATCGGCCTGGTGCTGCCCGAGCTGAAGGGCAAGCTCGACGGCGTCTCGATCCGGGTGCCAACGCCCAACGTCTCGGTGGTCGATCTCAAGATCGTCGCCAAGCACGCGACCGACGCAAGGCAAATCAACGAGGCGATGAAGCGTGCCAGCGAGCAGCAGCTCAAGGGCATCCTCGGCTTCACCGCGGCGGCCAACGTTTCGATGGACTTCAACCACGATCCGCATTCCGCCACCTTCCACATGGACCAGACCAAGGTGCAGAACGGCACGCTGGTGCGGGTGCTGGCCTGGTACGACAACGAGTGGGGCTTCTCCAACCGGATGAGCGACACCGCCGTCGCGATGGGCAAGCTGCTGTAACTTCCCGTTGCTCATGGTTCGAGACGCGCGCGAGAGCGCGCTCCTCACCATGAGGGAACCTCATCCTGAGGAGCCGAGCGAAGCGAGGCGTCTCGAAGGATGGGCCGCATGAGAGACCGCAATGACAAAAACGTTCCGTACCCTCGATGACGTCGATGTAAGGGGCAAACGCGTATTGCTGCGCGTCGACCTCAACGTTCCCATGGAGAATGGCCGCGTCACCGACGTGACCAGGCTCGATCGCGTCGGACCGACCATCGCCGAGATTTCCGACAAGGGCGGCAGGGCGATCCTGCTGGCGCATTTCGGACGGCCGAAGGGGCGTGACGCCAAGGACTCGCTCCAGCCGGTCGCAGCCGAGCTTGCCCGCATCCTCAAGAAGCCGGTCGGCTTCTCGGAGGGTTGCATCGGGGAAGCTGCCGAAAAGGCCGTTGCGACGATGAAGGATGGCGACATCCTTTGCCTGGAAAATACCCGCTTCCACAAGGAAGAAGAAAAAAACGATCCGGCCTTCGTCGCTTCGCTGGCCAGGTTCGGCGATATCTGGGTCAATGATGCGTTTTCGGCCGCGCACCGGGCGCACGCCTCGACCGAGGGCCTCGGCCGCAAGCTGCCGGCCTATGCTGGACGCACCATGCAGGCCGAACTCGACGCGCTCGACAAGGCGCTGGGAGCGCCGACCAAGCCGGTGATCGCGATCATCGGCGGCGCCAAGGTCTCCACCAAGATCGACCTTCTCGAAAACCTGGTCAGCAAGGTCGATGCGCTGGTGATCGGCGGCGGCATGGCCAACACCTTCCTGCACGCGCAAGGCGTCGCGATCGGCAAGTCGCTGGCGGAAAAGGATCTCGCCGCAACCGCGCTGCGGATCATGGAAAAGGCGGATGCCGCCAATTGCGCGATCATCCTGCCGGTTGACGCCGTGGTGGCTTTCCACTTCGCGGCCAATTCGCCGTCGCACGCCTATGGCCTCGATGCGATCCCGGCCGACGGCATGATCCTCGACATCGGCCCGCGTTCGATCGCGCGCGTCCAGGCCGCGATCGACGACGCCGCGACACTGGTCTGGAACGGTCCGCTCGGCGCCTTCGAAATGACGCCGTTCGACCGCGGCACCGTGCTGGCGGCCAGGCACGCCGCCGAACGGACCAAGGCGAAAAAGCTGATTTCGGTCGCTGGCGGCGGCGACACCGTCGCCGCGCTCAACCAGGCCGGCGTTGCCGGCGATTTCAGCTATGTTTCGACCGCCGGCGGCGCCTTCCTCGAATGGATGGAAGGCAAGCCGCTGCCCGGTGTCGAGGTCCTGAAAATCGGATAATCCCGCATCGCCGCGATCCAGCTAGCGTCACTTCCGCCATGAAGGCGGTGCTGACGCCGGCCGAGACCGCCAGGCATGCGGCAAGGACGAACGCGATCCGAAAGTCGCATGAGGTTGCGAAAGCCAGGCCGCACCCCGCCCCTTTTTTGGCCGCAGTCCGGGGGCACCTAGCCGGTGATGGCCACCAACAAAGCGGTTCCGCCGCGCCCGATGCCCCGGCTTTATCTGGCAACGCCCGTCGTGGAAGATCCGTCCGCGCTGGCGGCAAGCCTTGGCGAGGCGCTCGCGGCCGCCGACATCGCGGCCGTGCTGCTGCGGCTCAAGCCGGTCGACCAGCGCACCATGATCACGCGGGTCAAGGCGCTGGCGCCCGCGATCCAGGCCAAGGGCGCCGCTCTATTGCTCGATGGAAATGTCGAACTGGTCGCGCGCTCGGGCGCCGATGGCGCGCACCTGACCGGCATCGCCGCGATGCAGGACGCGCTGTCGAGCCTGAAACCCGATCGCATCGCCGGCGTCGGCGGGCTGATCACACGGCATGATTCGATGTCCGCCGGCGAAGCCGGCGCGGACTATGTGTTGTTCGGCGAACCCGACGCAAACGGACAGAGGCCATCGATCGCGGCCATCGTCGAGCGGCTGCAATGGTGGGCCGAACTGTTCGAGCCGCCTTGTGTCGGCTTTGCCGGGTCGCATCAGGAGGCGCACGAATTTGCCAGGGCCGGCGCGGATTTCGTGCTGGTCGGCGATTTCATCTGGACGGATTCTCGCGGGCCCGCGGCAGCGCTGGCGGAAGCGCAGCGAACCATCAGGCTGGCCTTCGAGGCTGCCTCCGGAAAAGTCGCGGCCGAACAGGAATAACGCCGCAGATGAAGGTCCTGCGTTCCATAACGATGCTGTCCGTCATGGCGATGCTCGCCGCAAGTGCCGCGACGGCGCAAATCTCGCTGACGCCGCCGGGCGCCGAAACGCCCCCGCCGGAGCCAGTCAAGCCTGCGGCCCGGCCGAAGGCGAAGCCGCGCGAGGTCGCCAAAGACGCCATCAGGAAACCGCCCGCCGCCGCGCCCAAACCGGCGGCAACGCCCGTGCCCGACCAGACGGTGACGCCCGCGCCGGTACCCGACGATCCCCATGCCGACTATGTTTACGCCGCCTATCAGCGCGGGCAGTACAAGACCGCGTTCGACCTCGCGACCAAGCGCGTCCAGGAAAAGGGCGACCCGAAGGCGATGACCATGCTCGGCGAACTCTACGCCAACGGGCTCGGCGTCAAGCTCGACTATGACAAGGCGATCGGCTGGTACCGGCGGGCCTCCGCCGCAGGCGACCGCGAGGGCATGTTCGCGCTGGCGATGCTGCGACTCTCGGGCCGCGGCGGCCCCGGCGGCGGCGAGGAAGCCGCGAAACTGCTGGCGTCTGCGGCCAAACTCGGCAGCGCCAAGGCCTCGTACAATCTGGCTCTGCTCTATATCGACGGCCAGAACTTGCCGCAGGACTTCAAGCGCGCGGCGGAATTGCTACGCGTTGCCGCCGATGCCGGCAATCCGCAAGCGCAATATGCGTTGGCGACGTTCTACAAGGAGGGCACCGGCGTGCCCAAGGACGTCGAGAAGTCGGTGCGGTTGCTGCAGGCGGCAGCCCTTGCCGACAATGTCGAGGCCGAAGTTGAATACGCGATCGCGCTCTATAACGGCACCGGCACCCCGCGAAACCAGGCCGCCGCCGTGGCGCTGTTGCGCAAGGCGGCCAGGCAGAACAACCCCATCGCCCAAAACCGCCTGGCCTGGGCGCTATCCAGCGGCCAGGGCGCGCCCGTCGACAGGGTCGCGGCGCTCAAATGGCATATTGTGGCGAAAACCGCCGGCAAAGGCGATCCGATGCTCGACGATGCCTTTGCCGACATGAGCCCGGAGGATCGCGCCAAGGCGGAAGCCGCCGCGCGCAAATGGCTTGGCGCCAAATGACCCGCCTTGACGCAAGCACGCCCGCAGGGCACCACTCCACGGCTCGCGGAAACATACCGGGCTCTTTTTCATCTCTCCCGTTGGGGAAAGGCCGGCGCGCCGGCGAGGGATTTCGAACTCACTGAAGCCCTGCCCCCCAAATCCAACCCTCTCCTTCCCGGAGAGCCGCACGGTTGCCCTTCGAACGTTTTTTTGGGATCAAGCACAGACCAGATCATGCTGCATTCGGCTCTTATCAACGTCATGGTCAAGGCCGCGCGCCGCGCCGGCCGCAGCCTCAAACGCGACCTCGGCGAGATCGAAAACCTTCAGGTGTCGCTGAAGGGGCCGGCCAATTTCGTCAGCCTCGCCGACAAGCGCGCCGAGCAGATGCTGTATGAGGACCTCAGCAAGGCGCGGCCGGGGTACGGTTTCATCGGCGAGGAAGGCGGAACCCGCGAAGGCAGCGACAAGAGCCATACCTGGATCGTCGACCCACTCGACGGCACCACCAATTTCCTGCACGGCATTCCGCAATTCGCGATCTCGATCGGGCTGCGGCGCGAGGACACCATGATCGCCGGCCTCGTCTACAATCCGGCCAATGACGAACTGTACATCGCCGAGCGCGGCAAGGGCGCCTTCCTCAACGACCAGCGGCTGCGCGTCGCCGGACGCCGCACGCTCGACGATTGCGTCGTCGCCTGCGGCCTGCCGCATATGGGCCGCGGCGACCACGACCTGTTTCGACGCGAGATGACGGAAATGCAGAAGCGGGTGGCGGGCCTGCGCCGGTTCGGGGCCGCCTCGCTCGACCTGGCGTTCGTCGCTGCCGGCCGCCTCGACGGCTATTGGGAACGCAATTTGTCATCCTGGGACATGGCGGCCGGCGCGATCATCGTGCGCGAAGCCGGCGGCATCGTCAGTTGCGTCGACGGCGAGAGCGATCCGCTCGATACCGGCAACGTGATTTGCGGCAATGAATATGTGCACGCCGAACTGGTGAAGATCCTGCGGCCGCTGTAGAGCGTTTTCGAGCGAAGCATGCCCTCGGACTTGATCCGCGGGTGGATACCGGTTCGCGTGAAGAAAACGCGTCAAAACAAGAATCTAACCCGTTCCGATTCCATCGGAACGGAAAAGGCTCCAGCGGTAATCATCCGCGAAGGCGAACGATCATGGATTCAGCGCAGCCGGTGTTCCCGACGCCTGCTCCGCCGGACGTTCGGGCGCTTCCCGGTCCCGCGCCAGCGCGCGCTGGACGCTGACAAAGAACACCGGGACCATCAACAGCGCCAGGATCACGACCGCAATCATGCCGCCCATCACGCCGGTGCCCAGCGCCTGCTGGCTGGCGCCGCCGGCGCCGTGCGCGACCACCATCGGCAGCACGCCGCAGACG
>JAGXAF010000302.1 GCA_018971675.1 Bradyrhizobium sp. | reverse complement strand
GTCGACAGGCTGCAGCCGAACCAGCATGTGGTGCTGGAAATGCGGGCCATCGTGCTGCACAGCCTGAAAAGATACGAGGAGGCGCTGGCCGATAACCTGCGCGCTTACGCGCTCCATCCCGGCAACGCCGACACCTGCAACAATATCGGCGCGACCTTGCAATTTCTCAGCCGGGACGAAGAAGCGCTGCCGTGGTTCGACCGGGCCGTAGCGCTTCGTCCGGGCCACGTGCTCGCGCTGCTGAACAAGGCAGCCTCCCAGCTTCAAACGCATCGGCACGCCGAGGCGGAGAGGACCTATCGTCAGGTACAGGCGATCGATCCCGGCAACCCCGAACCCGACTGGAATCTGTCGCTGCTCTATATGCTGACCGGCAATTTCGAGGTCGGTTGGGCCATGCGCGAGGCCCGCTGGAACAGGGCCAACCCGGGCGTCTATCCCGAATTTCCGGTCCCCAGATGGTTCGGCGGCGACAATATCGCGGGCAAGACGATCGTCATTTGCGCCGACGAAGGCCTGGGCGATACCATTCAATTCGCACGTTACGTGCCCATGGTGGCGGCGCTGGGCGCCCGCGTCATCCTGGTCGTCGATCCGCCGGCTCATGCGCTGCTGTCGGGACTGCAGGGCGTGTCGCAATGCGTTCGGAAAGACATCGGTCCATCGCCTCCGTTCGACCTGCATTGCCCGATGTCGGGCCTGCCGCTGGCGTTCGGCACGCGCCTCGATACGATTCCGCCTGGAATGGCGTACCTTCCGCCCCTTCCCGAAGGTCGCCTGCGCGCCTGGGAAGACCGCCTCGGCCCCCGCTCCAGATTGCGGGTCGGACTGGTCTGGTCCGGCAATCCCGTGCACAGCAACGATCATAACCGATCGACCTCACTGCGAACCTTCGCACCCATCCTCGATCTCGATGCGACCTTCCTGAGCCTGCAGAAGGATCCGAGGCCGGACGATCTGGCGCTGCTGCGCGAGCGGACAGGCATCGTCGACCTGACTGCCGATCTCACTGATTTCGTCGAGACGGCCGCGCTGTTGTCGTGCCTCGACGTCGTCATTACGGTGGATACCAGCGTGGCGCATCTGGCCGCCGCGCTCGGACGGCCGACCTGGATCCTGCTGCCCTATGATCCCGATTACCGCTGGCTGCTCGATCGCGACGACAGTCCCTGGTACCCGACGGCACGGCTGTTCCGGCAAAATGAAAAACGCGATTACACCATTGTGCTCGATCGCGTGCGCGGCGAACTCGAGGCGCTGATTTCAGCCAAACGTCAGCCTGATTTGGAAAACTGGCGCGAGAGACGGGACTCGAACCCGCGGCCTCCGCCGTGACAGGGCGGCGCTCTAACCAACTGAGCTACTCCCGCGGACGTCGCGATCTGATGATCCGCGCAGGACCGAGGACTTAAATGCCGTCCCCCTTTTAGTCAAGGCAGTTGCAAAACCCCCTTGGTACCCAGGCATTTCCGCGGCGTCGATGAAGATAGTGGCCGTTTTGCCGGCAAACCCGCACAGTCAGTCCGGCTACCAGGACCAACAAGCAGGTTCCGACCCGGCACCGGATCGGCGCTTTTGCTGTATGGTTTTCCGGTCTCCCCTTTCAACCTGCCGCGGTTTCAACCATGCCTTCGCTTCCCGATTTCATGCACACGGTAACCGAGCGCTTCCTGCGCTATGTGGTTATCGACACCCAGTCCGACCCCTCCTCGCCGACCTGCCCTTCCACCGAGAAGCAACGGAATCTTGGCCGCCTGCTGGCGAACGAGTTGCAGGCGATTGGACTTCGCGACGCTCATCTGGATGAGCACGGCTATGTGTATGCGACAATCGCGGCAACCTCGGCCAAGAGGGTTCCCGTGATCTGCTTCTGTTCGCACATGGACACGTCGCCCGATTGCACCGGCACGAACGTCAAGCCACAGATCGTCAAGAACTACCGCGGCGGCGACATCGTGCTATCAGGCGATCCCGCGCAGATCATTCGCGCCGCCGAACATCCGGCTCTGATCGACCAGATCGGCAACGATATCGTCACGTCAGACGGCACTACTCTACTGGGCGCCGACAACAAGGCGGGCATTGCCGAGATCATGGATGCGGCGACGTTTCTTGTCGCCCACCCCGAGATCAAGCATGGCACCATCAAGATCCTGTTCACGCCCGATGAGGAGATCGGCCGCGGCGTTGACAAGGCCGACCTGAAGAAACTCGGCGCTGACTTCGCCTATACGATCGACGGCGAGACCGCGGGGAATATAGAGGACGAGACCTTTTCGGCCGACAGCGTCACCATCACCATCGATGGCGTCTCGACCCATCCGGGCTTTGCCAAGGGCCGGATGGAGCACGCCATCAAGATCGCCGCGGCCATTATCGATCACCTGCCGAAAGATACCTGCTCGCCGGAGACCACCGAAGGCAAGCAGGGATTTTTGCATCCCGTCGCAATCTCCGGCACGCTGGAGCAAGCCACGATCGATTTCATCGTGCGCGACTTCACCGACCAGGGATTGAAGGAAAAGGAAGAACTGCTGGAAAGTATCGCCAAAGCCGTGATCAAGGATTACCCGCATTCGAGCTTCCGCCTTGAGATCAAGCCGCAATACCGCAACATGAAGCAGGTGATCGATCGCCATCCCGAGATCATCGACAACGCCATGGAAGCGATCCGCCGCACCGGCCTCAAGCCGGTGAAAAGCGCGATCCGCGGCGGTACCGACGGGTCGCGGCTGTCGTTTATGGGGCTGCCCTGCCCCAACATCTTCGCCGGCGAGCACGCCTTTCACTCGCGCACCGAATGGGTCAGCGTGCAGGACATGGAAAAGGCCATGCAGACCATCGTCCATCTGGCCATGATCTGGGAAGAGCGCGCCTGACGTTCACCGCCTGTAAGTACT
>JAGXAF010000070.1 GCA_018971675.1 Bradyrhizobium sp. | reverse complement strand
CACCGCTAACTCCTCCCCGCAGGGGGGAGGGGAATTAAGCCCCGGCGTGTTGCTGGCCTTTGCCTTTCCGGATCGAGTCGCGCGCAACCGCGGCAACGGCAGTTTTCTGCTCGCCAATGGGCGCGGCGCGACGGTCGATCAAACCTCGTCGCTGGCGCGCGCGCCCTTTATCGCGGTCGGAGAACTGACGGGGGCGGCGGCACAGGGAAAGATCCTGCTCGCTGCGTCGATCGCGCTGGCCGATATCGAATCTCGTTTCGCCGACGAGATCGAAACCGCCGACGCGATCTCATTCGATCGTAACGCGATGGCGTTGCGGGCGCGACGCCTGCGCAGGCTGCACGCGATTACACTGTCGGAGGCGCCGCTGGCGCTGACGCCGTCGGCGGAGACCGCGCGGGTGCTGGCCGATGGTCTGATCGCCGCTGGTCTCGACAAATTGCCGTGGTCCAAGCAGGCAAAGCAGTGGCGCGACCGCGTGACTTTTTTGCGCAAGGCCGAGGGCGATTCGTCAGCGTGGCCTGATTTGTCCGACAATGCCCTGGCCGGGCAGCGCGAGAACTGGCTCACGCCAGTGCTGCACGACAAGCTTTCGTTGAAGGATTTTTCCTCCGGCGATCTGTCGGACGCGCTGCTGACACTATTGCCATGGGAATTGCGCGCGCGGCTGGAGCGGGAAGCGCCGACTCATTTTGAGGCGCCGACCGGCACGCAACTCGCGATCGACTATGAGGCCGAGCAGGGGCCGACCATCGCGGTGCGCCTGCAGGAATTGTTCGGGCTCAACACCCATCCTTCGATCGCGAAGGGAAAGATCCCACTGGTGCTGGAGCTGCTGTCGCCGGCGCATCGCCCGGTACAGGTGACGCGCGATCTGCCGGGTTTCTGGCGCGGCAGTTATGCGGCCGTCCGTTCCGACCTGCGCGGCCGCTACCCGCGGCATCCCTGGCCGGAAGATCCCGCAAACGCGATGCCGACCCGCCGGGTCAAGCCGCGGGGGACCTAGCCACCACACGCGCTGCTTTCCGCGTTAACACTTCCCTCATCCTATTCGTCGAAACAACGTGCTCTGCCACAGCCGTTAGTCGCGGTCTGGCGGCGGACGTGGTGAAATCACCCGTCCGGATCCAGTGTAGCGTATCGGGTATAGCGTCATGCGTGCCATCATGATCTTTGCCGCCGTGATGATTGGCCTCGGCACGTTCATGGCGCAGATCGCCGACCGGATGGCGCCCGCGTTAGCCAAGTCCACGCCGCATCAATCAGCGCCTGTCGCGATGGCCGCGCCTGTGGCGTCCGCGTCGGGCCGCACGCTCAACATTCCGCACGACGCCCGCGGCCACTTTGCGACTGAAGGCCGCATCGACGGCCAGCGTATCAACTTCATGGTCGATACCGGCGCTTCCGTGGTCGCGCTGAACGAGAGTTCGGCAGCGCGGTTCGGCCTGCGCCCGTCGCTTGGCGACTACAACGCCACCGTCACCACCGCCAACGGCACCGTCAAGGCGGCGCGGACCCGAATCGCGATGGTCGATGTCGGCGGGCTGGTGGTGCGCGATGTCGATGCCATGGTGCTGCCCGATGAGGCACTGTCGGAGAACCTGCTTGGCCTGTCATTTCTGTCCAGGCTCAAGCGTTTCGAATACGCCAACGGCATGATGGTGCTGGAACAATAAGGCTGCCCTCGGCTGCCGATCCGCCGCAATTAATCCCGACAAAACGCCGATCCCGCCTTCCGCCCCGCCATCGCATTCGCTATGGCTGCGGGAAGCTTGAACGACATCTTTTTCGCATTTCACGACGAGGCCGTTTGCATGTTCCCGAAGCCGAAACCCGTGCTGGTTCCGAATACCTATGCCTATGAATCCGAACCGATGGTGAAGGCGACCGGGTTTCGCGAATATGACGCCCGCTGGCTGTTCGGCAAGGAAATCAACCTGATGGGCATCCAGGCGCTGGGCATGGGGCTCGGCGCGCTGATCGGGGAGCTCGGCACCAAACAAGAAGTGGTCACGGGGCATGACTTCCGCGGCTATTCGGCATCGATCAAATATGCGCTGATTTCGGGGCTCCTGGCTTCCGGCTGCAAGGTGCACGACATCGGCCTGTGCATGACCCCGATGGCTTATTTCGCCCAGTTCGAACTCGACGTGCCCTGCGTCGCGATGGTGACGGCTTCGCACAACGATAATGGCTGGACCGGCGTCAAGATGGGCGCTAACCGTCCGCTGACCTTCGGCCCCGACGAGATGACCCGGCTGAAGGAGATCGTGCTCAACGCCGATTTCAAGAACAAGGTCGGTGGCTCCTATCAGTTTCACGAGAATTTCCCCGCGCGCTATATCGCCGATCTGACCGGCCGCCCGAAGCTGAAGCGCAGACTCAAGGTAGTGGTCGCCTGCGGCAACGGCACCGCGGGTGCATTCGCGCCAAAGGTGATGGAGGCGATCGGCTGTGAGGTGGTGCCGCTCGACACCGAACTCGATCATACTTTCCCGAAATACAATCCGAACCCCGAAGACATGAAAATGCTGCACGCGATCCGCGACGCGGTACTCCAGCACAAGGCCGATTTAGGACTGGGGTTCGACGGCGATGGCGATCGCTGCGGCGTGGTCGACAATACCGGAGAGGAGATCTTCGCCGACAAGGTCGGCGTGATGCTGGCGCGCGACATGTCGGCGATCCACAAGGACGCGCATTTCGTGGTCGACGTGAAATCGACCGGGCTGTTCGTGACCGATCCGGTGCTGCAAAAGCAGGGCGTCAAGGTGACCTATTGGAAGACCGGCCATTCCTACATGAAGCGCCGCACCAACGAACTGGGCGCGCTGGCCGGTTTCGAGAAGTCCGGCCATTTCTTCTTCAACAAGCCGTTCGGTCGTGGCTACGACGACGGCCTGATCTCGGCGATCGCGATATGCGAGATGTTGGACCGCGCTCCCGGCAAGTCGATGGCGGACCTGAAGAACGCGCTGCCGAAAACCTGGTCCTCGCCGACCATGTCGCCGCATTGCGCGGACGAGGCCAAGTACGGCATCGTCGATGCCGTGGTGAAGCATTTCGAGGCGATGCAGAAGAAGGGCGAGAAGGTCGCGGAGCAGCCGATCCGCGACCTCGTCACCGTCAACGGCATCCGCGTCACGGTCGAGGACGGCAGCTGGGGTCTGGTGCGAGCGTCATCCAACAAGCCAGAACTGGTGGTGGTGGTCGAAAGCCCGGTATCCGAACAACGCATGCGCGATCTGTTCGAAGCGATGGATTCGGTGCTGCGGACCCATCCGGAAGTCGGCGAATATAACCAGAAGATTTGAGGGACAGCACCGTTGCCGCCGCCATGTCCGCTCAACGCGCGGGCGATGACGAGCAAGACCGGGCGATAAGGGTTAAAAAGACGCCGGTTATGCGATCGTTGCTATGCCGCCGGCACCGGCAACGCGGTGACCGATTTGATCTTCTCCATCGCGAACCGTGACGTCACGTTCTTCAGCGGCACCGCGCTGATCAGCTTCTTGTAAAACAGGTCATAGCTCTGCATGTCCGCAACCACGACGCGCAGCATGTAATCCACGTCGCCAGCCATCCGGTAGAATTCCATCACCTCCGGCATCGCGCTGACGGCGTCGGCGAAGCTCCGAAGCCAGCTTTCGGAATGATCGGCGCTTTCCACCGACACGAACACCGAGATCCCGAGCCCGATCTTGTTCTGGTCCACCAGCGCCACCCGGCGCAGGATCACGCCTTCGGCTTCGAGCCGTTGGATGCGCTTCCAGCAGGGCGTCGACGACAGCCCGACGCGATCGCCGATTTCGGCAACGGACAGCGAGGCATCGTCCTGCAATACGGTGAGGATTTTGCGATCGATGGCGTCGAGTCGGCGGCTGGGTTCAAGAACATGAACGGCGACGTCGGTCATAAGAACTTTCTTCCATATTCAGGAATGACATCCCTAATATATAGAAAAATCTTCTATGACAAGCCCGCTAGCGCTCCGAAGGGGCGGGGCTGGCGGCTTGGCCATGGGCCAAAAGTTCTTCAACTTCAGCACGTTGGGGGGCAGCAAAGGCGCCCCCGAACCGGGTGCATTTCAGCGCTGCAGCGGCGGAGGCAAACCGCAGCGCGGTCGGCAGATCCTGGCCTTCGGTGATTCCCAGCGCAAAGGCGCCATGAAACACGTCGCCCGCGCCCAGCGTGTCCACGGTATGCACGGGGAAGGCCGGCGTTTGCTGCAGATTGTTGTGCTCGTCGAGCCAAAGCGTGCCCAGGGCGCCGCGGGTACCTGCGAGGAACGAGGGTGTCAGCTTGGCGATTTTTTTTAACGCCTCGGCGTCGTCGGCGATCCCGGCGGTGGCCTGCAGCGCTTCGCTGGAAAACACCAGGTGCGACGATGCCGTCAGCAGCCCTTCGCGCAGCGACATGGTGCGATCGACGTCGACGACCACGGGGATGCCGCGGTTGCGTGCTTCAGCGCAGAGGTCGGTGCAGAATTCGGCACAACGGCTCTCGATCAGCACGGCGCCGCAGTCTCCGAGCAACGTGTCGGCCAGAGGCAGTCGCACCCTCCACAGTTCCGGATCGCGGAAGGTGACGATGGTACGCTCGCCGCTCGGGTCGATCATGATGTTCGAGATCGGCGTCACCAGCCCAGGCATATGGATCAGGTGTTTGGTATCGATGCCCTCATGAGCAAGCTTGTCGAAAATATAACGGCTGGTGGTCTCGCGAGCGTCGCCCATCGGTCCGCAGAGCGAGGCCCGACCGCCCAGGCGCACAATGCCGATTGTCGCATTCAGCGCATTGCCGCCGCTGATCTCCTCGAAATGACTGGCGTTGGCCTTGAAGCCGCGTGCCGGCAATTCCTGGATGCGAAACGTCAGGTCGCGCACCGGGATGCCTATACACAGAATGCGCGGTGCGATTTTCGGCGTGGCGTCGCGAAAGTTCATGCCTCAGTCCGTCATGAAGGATCCGGCGCCTGCCCGAACCCTGGGGTTAATTGATCAGGCTGCTTCTGGGTTCCCGCCACCTGCCGGTATTAGCCCGCATGCATCCAACGGCCAAGTAAATGGTGCGCGATGGCAAAGGGATGCGGTCCGACAAGGCCGTTCGGATGTTGCCGCTTGATCATCAGGCCGACCTCGGCACGGTCGAACCACCGCGCGTCTTCCAGTTCGGAATGATCGACGACAATGTCTTCATTGGTCGCGTGGGTGGTACAGCCGATCATCAGCGATGACGGGTAGGGCCAGGGCTGCGTCATGTAATAGTTCACATCAGTGCAGCGTATGCCGGTTTCCTCGAAGACTTCACGACGCACCGCGTCCTCGATGGTTTCGGCGGCTTCGACGAAGCCGGCGAGGCAGGAATACATCCGGGGCAGGAATTGCTTCTGCCGGCCCAGCAGGCATTTGTCGCCCGAGGTCACCATCATGATCACGACCGGATCGGTGCGCGGAAAATGTTCGGCCTTGCAGTTCGGGCAATCGCGCTTCCAGCCGCCCTGCGTCATCGCGGTGCGGCTGCCGCAATTGGCGCAATAGCCGTGGCGCTGGTGCCAGTTCACCACCGATTTTGCCATCGCGATCGCCGATAGCTGGTCCGGCGGCACCACGCCCTGCATCGCCATGCCGCGCAATTCGCTCACCGCGACGTCGTCGCGGCTCACGAGTTTCTCCACGGCCGATGCGCCGATGCCCATGCCGAAGATCGCCGCGCCTTCACGCAGGCCGAGGAAGATGGTGCCCGGGTTGGCGCCGTATTTGGTCGCCTCGTCGATCGTCAGCAGCGCGCGCGAACCGCCGTTTTCCCTGTTCACGACCAGCGAGTCGCGATGCACCACATAGGCGCGGGTATCGCGCTTGCCTTCAAGCGCCAGAAGCCCGGCATCGTCATTGCGCAGATGCGCGGCGCGGTCGAGCACATTCGTGACGAAGGCCGGCCGGCCCAGCGGAAACGAATCGAATGCGGTCATGGATTATCCAGCCAGATTTTGCGGCGGAGCAGGCCGATGAACTGCTGTGCTTCTCCGGCGTCATAGGCGAGCGGCGGCGCTACCCCCCAGACCGGCCGCGGCCACGCGGCGTCGCTGGAGCGGCGCGCGATGAGATGGACATGCAGTTGCGGCACGACGTTGCCGAGTGCTGCGATATTCAATTTATGGCATTTGGTGACGTCTTTCAGGGCGCGCCCGACCCGGCTGATTTCGGTCATCAGTTGCGCCCGCTCGACCTCGTCGAGATCAATGATCTCGACCGCTTCCGGCCGCCGCGGCACCAGCAACAACCACGGATAGTTCGCATCGTTGATCACAAGCACGCGGCACAGCGGCAGGTCCCCGATGTCGATGGTGTCTTGTTTGAGCCGCGGGTTAAGCGACCAGGCAGAGTCGGGCATCAGCTTCTTCTCGACAGTTCCTGTAGAGCCGCAGAGACTTGTAGAGTCGCAGAGACTTATAGAGTCGCAGAGACTTGGCCCGCGAACAACTCCCTTCATGCGGCTGCTTTAGGCCGGGCATCCACCTTTCATGTTCGCAAGGCCGGGAAAAGCGCGGCGCGAGACGCGACCTGGACGGCAGGCGCATCCCCCGAACATCGAGGCACGGGGGAGGGCTGCCCCGCTTGCTTTCCGTCGCTTTTGGCCCCAAATAGGGATCGGGAGATTGGCGGTGGACGAGCCACTCGCCAACCGGGTCAGGTCCGGAAGGAAGCAGCCCTAACGAGTTCCGGATCGGGTCGCTCGTCAGTCTCCTACCTGTTTTTTCGAACGAATCGCGCCGAAACGGATCATCCGTCCCGCGCCTGGTTCTTCCGCTATTCCGCAAGCCGGCTTCGAGAGACACTCAATTGCGGATCGACCGATGACCGACGCTGGCACGCCTCCGATCTCTCATGACTCTATCTTGGGCGCTTCCGACAGTAGCGGGCAGGGTGGCTTCGATCTCGGCGGTCAGCCTGAGGCCGGCAAGCCCTATCGCGTGCTGGCGCGAAAATACCGCCCTTCCAGTTTCGAGGATTTGATCGGCCAGGATGCAGTGGTCCGCACGGTGTCCAATGCGTTCGAAACCGGGCGGATTCCGCAGGCCTGGATTCTGACGGGTGTCCGCGGGGTCGGCAAGACCACGACGGCCCGCATTCTCGCCCGCGCGCTGAATTACGAATTGCCTGACGGCTCGGTGAAAGGGCCGACCATCCACATGCCGGTGCCCGGACTGCATTGCCAGGCGATCATGGAAAGCCGGCACATGGACGTGCTGGAAATGGACGCCGCTTCGCACACCGGCGTCGATGACGTGCGCCAGATCAATGACAGCGTGCGCTATGCACCGGCGAGCGCCCGCTACAAGGTCTACATCATCGACGAAGTGCACATGCTGTCGACCGCGGCGTTCAACGCCTTCCTGAAGACCCTGGAAGAGCCGCCGGAGCATGCCAAATTCGTGTTCGCGACCACCGAAATCCGGAAAGTCCCTGTCACCGTGCTGTCACGCTGTCAGCGTTTCGACCTGCGCCGGGTCGAGGCCGATGTGCTGATGAAGCATCTCGCCAGTATCGCGGCCAGGGAAAACGTCGAGGTTGAATCCGAAGCGCTCGGCATCGTCGCCCGTGCCGCAGAAGGCTCGGTGCGCGATTCATTGTCGCTGTTCGATCAGGCGATCGCGCACGCGGCGGGCCCGGTGCGCGCCGACACGGTGCGGCAGATGCTGGGATTGGCCGATCGCACCAGGGTGATCGATCTGTTCGACTCGCTGGCGCGTGGTGACATCGAAAGCGCGTTCAGGCAATTCCGCGAGCAATATGACACCGGCGCCGATCCGATCGTGGTGCTGTCCGATCTCGCTGAATTCGTCAATTTTGTCACCCGGGTGAAGATCGTACCTGCGACCGCCGACAACCTCGCCTTCGGCGAGACCGAGCGGTTGCGCGCCCGCGAGTTCGCCGCGAAGCTGTCGATGCGGGTGCTGTCGCGGATGTGGCAGATGCTGCTGAAGGGCATTGCCGAGGTGCAGGCCGCGACCCGGCCGGCCGCGGCGGCGGAAATGGTGCTGGTGCGCATCGCCTATGTCGCCGACATGCCGACGCCGGACGAGGCGATCCGGATGCTCGATCCGAACCGCGATGCTTCGCCTGTCATCGCTTCCGGGGCTGGCCCGCGCGGCGCGCCATCCCCGGTGGGGACCGCTTCGCTGCCGGCGGCCCCGATGCGCACGTCCTCACCGCCGCGCAGCGGGGCGGAAGCTTCTGCCCGGCCGCAATTGGTCGATGCCGCGCCGGACTCGCAGGCCACGCCTGCGCTGCGGATCACGAGCTTTCCGGAACTGGTGGCGCTCGCTGCCGAGCAGCGCGACCTTCTGACCAAGGCGGCGCTTGAATCCGATCTTCGTCTGGTGCGGATCGAGGACGGAAGACTTGAAGTCGCGCTGGAGCGCAATGCCGCGCGTACGCTGGTCAACGATCTTTCGCGCAAACTCGAGCAATGGACCGGCCGGCGCTGGACCGTGATCGTATCCAACGAGTCCGGGCAGCCGACGCTGCGCTCCCAGATGGAAGTCGAAAGGAATCAGCGCGAGCGCGCCGCCGAATCCGATCCAAGGGTCAAGGAGGTGCTGGCGCGGTTTCCCGGCGCCAGGGTCGTCGAAGTGCGTCGGCTTGCCCCCGAGCCGCTGGAATCCGATGTTGACGGTGAAGACCCAATCGAGCGCCCGGACAACGACGAATAACAATCTCAAGAGGAATTTCGATGGCTGATTTTCTCGGCATGATGAAGCAGGCGGCGCAACTGCAATCGAAGATGCAGGCAATGCAGGAAGAACTCGGCAAGATCGAGGTCGAGGGTGTTTCGGGCGGCGGCCTGGTCGCGGTGCGGATGTCGGCGAAGATGGAAGTCAGGGCGGTCAAGATCGATCCATCGCTGCTGAAGGCGGACGAGTGCGAAATTCTCGAGGATTTGCTGGTCAGTGCTCTGGGTGACGCGCGGCGCAAGGCGGAAGCCGCGATGCAGGAGAAGATGGCGGGCCTGACCGGCGGTCTCGGACTGCCGCCGGGACTGGGGCTCGGCTGAGCGACATGGCCTCCGCGGTTGCAGGTCCCGAGATCGAACGCCTGATCCAGCTCTTGGCGCGGTTGCCGGGACTCGGTCCGCGTTCGGCACGGCGCGCGGCGCTGCATCTGATCAAGAAGCGCGAGGCATTGATGACGCCGCTTTCCTCCGCGTTGCAGGTCGCGATCGACAGGGTCCAGGTTTGCAAGACCTGCGGCAATATCGATACCCAGAATCCCTGTACGGTGTGTATGGACCCGCGGCGCGATCCCTCGATCATCGTGGTGGTCGCCGACGTCGCCGACCTCTGGGCGCTGGAGCGCGCGCACGCGACCAACGGATTCTACCACGTGCTCGGCGCGACCCTGTCGCCGCTCGACGGCGTCGGGCCGCAGGACCTTACCATCGATGCGCTGGTGGCGCGCGCGCATGATTCGCGCGTGAGCGAAATCATCCTGGCGCTGAACGCGACGGTGGACGGCCAGACCACCGCCCACTACATCACCGACCTCCTGCAGGAAGCCAATGTCAAGGTGACGCGGCTCGCCCATGGCGTGCCGGTGGGCGGCGAGCTTGATTATCTCGACGAAGGCACGCTGTCAGCGGCGATGCGGCAGCGAACGCTGTTCTAACCAGACCAATCACCCGTTTTCGCGGGGAGCGGCACGCGAGATCACACCTTCACCGGTCCCAACTCATCGAAATGCCCACGCTGCTGCAGCCAGAGCAGCAGAATCAGGCTCGGGATTGCGACCAGCACGCAGACCGCAAAGAACAGCGGCCAACCGGTCGCCCTGGCGACGTAACCTGCGCCCGATGACAGATAGGTTCGACCCACCGCTGAAAGCGCGGTGAGCAGCGCGTATTGGGTCGCGGTATGCAGCGGGTTGCGGCACAGCGCCGACAGGTAGGCGACAAAGATCACGGTGCCGATGGCGCTGGTGAAGTTCTCGGCCGTGATGGCGAATGCCAGCGCCCACTCGCTCTTGCCGGTCAGCGCAAGCCAAGAGAATGAGAGATTGGCCACCGCCTGCAGCACGCCGCCGATCCACAGGCTCGCCGCCAGCGAATAGCGCCGCGCGACAAAACCGCCGGCAAATCCTCCGATCAGGGTGGCGGCGAGGCCGACACCCTTGACGATGGCGGCATAGTCGTTGCGGGTGAAACCGAGGTCGATCACAAACGGCGCGGTCATGGTGCCGGAAAACGCGTCGGTGAATTTGAACAGCACCACGAACACCAACGCCGCCCAGGCATCCTTGCGGCCGAGGAATTCGGAGAACGCGCCGATCGCGGCGTGCAGCACCCGGGAGAATGCGGTCTCGGTGCTGGTCGCGGCTTCCGCGCGGACCGATTGCTCGGGCTCGGTCGCAACCAGCGCGGTCGCGGTGCCGATCAACACCATCGCCGCCATCACCACATAGCCCCACATCCAGGCCGAGCCGCGCGGAATGCCGGTGCTTTCAAATCCGCTGACAAGGAACAGCGCGCCGGCAGTGGAAACCAGCACGCCGATGCGATAGGCCGCGACATAGGAGGCCATCCCGGCGGCCTGTTCGCTCTCGGGCAGGCTCTCGACCCGGAATGCATCGACCACGATGTCCTGGGTGGATGATGTGGTAGCCACCAGCAACGCGCCGAGCGCCACGAATAGCGGCGAGCGCGCCGGATCGGTCAGCGCCAGCAGCAGGATTGCGACGATCAGCAGCGCCTGGGAAAACACCAGCCAGCCGCGGCGGCGGCCGAACCTGCGGGTGAGCAGCGGCACATGCATCGCGTCGACCAGCGGCGCCCACAGGAACTTCAGGGTGTAGGGCGTGCCGACCAGTGCGAACAGGCCGATGGTGCCGAGATCGACGCCGGATTCGCGCATCCATACCAACAGCGTCGATCCCGACAGCGCCAGCGGCAGCCCGGACGAAAACCCCAGCAGCAGCACGATCAGCACACGGCGCTGCAGATAAACCGCGAAGGCGTCGTGCCAGGAGGGCGAGGGTGTAGCCGATGTCCGGGGGCCAGCTTCGGGTGCGGTCATGACAGGGTGTTAGCAGATTCCGGCCGCCGCATGGCAAGTGCCGTCGCCCGGTCAAGCCGGGCGAGGACAATGAAGTCGTTGCAACGAACCTACTCCCCCGCCTGCAGCCTGCGCGGCAACGGAAACAGTTCGGGGGCGTCCGGCTCGATCATGCGCGGCGTTTCCGCCGGCGCGTCGTCCTTGGAGAAATCAAGTTCCTCGATCCGTGCCGCGCGCTTTTCGATCTTGTCGGCGGAAATCAGGATCTGGCGGACGTCCTCGTTGGCCTGGGAAAAGTGGTTCTGCAGCTTCAGCACGCGCTCGCGCAGGCGGCCGAGGTCGTCCCCGAGGCTGAGGACCTCGGTCCGAATCTGGTCGGCCGCATCGCGCATCCGGGCATCCATCAGGATCTGCTGCATCACCTGGATCGCCAGCATCAAAAGCGAGGGCGACACCAGCACGACGCGCATGCGGTACGCCTTCTGCACCACGTCGTCGAAGCCGTCATGAATTTCCGCGTAGACCGATTCGGATGGCACGAACATCAGCGCGGTGTCCTGGGTTTCGCCGGCAATCAGGTATTTCTCGGCGATATCGCTGACATGCTTCATCACGTCGGTGCGCAGCCGCTGGCTGGCAACTCTTTTTTCCTCGTCCGAGCGGGCGTCATGTAGCGCGGTGAGCGCTTCCAGCGGGAATTTCGCGTCGATGCAGAGCGGACGCTGGTCGGGCAGAAACACCACGCAATCCGGCCGCTTGCCGCTGGAAAGCGTGAACTGGAATTCGTAGGAGCCTTTCGGCAAGCCATCCTGGACGATCGCTTCCATGCTCGCCTGGCCGAACGCGCCGCGCGACTGCTTGTTGGACAGCACGTCACGCAACGTGGTCACCTGCGAGGTCAGGTCGGTGAGATTTTTGTGGGCGTTGTCGATGATGCCAAGCCGCTCGTGCAGCACGCGCAGGGAGTCCATGGTGTTGCGGGTGGTTTGCTCCATCGACTGGCCGACGCGATAGGTGACCGAATCAAGCCGCTCGCTGACCGCGCGGGTCATCTCGGCCTGACGACCGGCCAGATGCTGTCCTATCGCATCGACGCGGCCGGTGGCTTCGTTCTGCGCACGCAGCATTTCATTCAGACGATATTCCAATTCTTCGGCGCGGATGGTTTGCGCCATCGCCATCTCCGCGCCGCGGCGACCGGATCGCGCGATCACGATCGCAATGCTCAAAAGCAGCAGCAGCGCGAGGCCGGCAAAGCCGATCAGCGTCGCGCCGACGCGAACCGGGAGGTCGCCGATCATGAAAAGAATCTCGTTCATTCCGTCCTTGTAACCGATTCGGGGATTGGTGCGAACGAAGAGGGAACATTTACGGTTAATGAGAACGAAATTTCGATCGGCAACACCGGCCCAAAATCGCGGGCGAAACGCGAAAGGCGGTGGCCTGGCCGGATTGACCCCGGCAAATCAGCGGCTTAAATCGCCCACCATGGCTATCCGAGAAATCATCATCCTGCCCGACAAGCAGTTGCGGCTCGTCTCCAGGCCGGTCGAAAAGGTGACGCCGGAGATACGCAAGCTTGCCGACGACATGTTCGAAACCATGTATGACGCGCCCGGCATCGGGCTTGCGGCGATCCAGGTCGCGCAGCCCTTGCGGATGATCACCATGGACCTTGCCAAGCGCGACGAGAATGGCGAGACGCAGCCGCGGCCGCGCGTTTTCATCAATCCGGAAGTGATCTCGTCTTCGGAAGAGACGTCGGTTTACGAAGAAGGCTGCCTGTCGATCCCGGAATATTACGAGGAGGTGGAGCGGCCGGCGCGGGTGCGCGTGCGTTTCACCGATCTCGACGGCAAGCTGCACGAAGAGGACGCCGAAGGGCTGTTCGCTACCTGCATCCAGCATGAGATCGACCATCTCAACGGCGTCCTGTTCGTGGACTATCTGTCAAAACTCAAGCGCGACCGCGTGCTGAGGAAGTTCACCAAAGCCGCCAGGCGAACGGCAGAATAGGTACGCATCGTAGCCGTCATGCCCGGCCTTGTGCCGGGCATCCACGTCTTTCTTACGGCACGGCGTTCAAGACGTGGATGGCCGGGAGCGCAGACAAGTTTACGTAGTCTGCGCAGAAGCAGACTACTATGCCCGGCCGTAACGAGTAATTTCGTCAGGGTGATTTTCATTCATGCCGCTGCGTTTGATCTTCATGGGCACCCCTGATTTCGCGGTTCCGACGCTGCTGGAACTGGTGGCGCATGGTCACGAGATCGCGGCGGTCTATACCCGCGCGGCAAAGCCCGCCGGGCGCGGCATGAAGCTGCAACCCTCGCCGATAGAGCAGGAAGCGCGGCGGCTCGGCATTGCGGTGTTGACGCCGTCGACGCTGAAGACACCGGAAGCGCTCGAGGAATTCCGCGCCCACCATGCCGATGCCGCTGTGGTCGTCGCCTATGGCATGATCCTGCCGCAAGTCATTCTCGATGCGCCGCCACTGGGCTGTTTCAACCTGCACGGTTCGCTGCTGCCGCGCTGGCGTGGCGCGGCGCCGATCAACCGCGCCATCATGGCTGGTGACGCCGAGAGTGGCGTGATGGTGATGAAGATGGATACCGGCCTCGACACCGGTGACGTGGCGATAGCCGAACGCATCGCGATCACGGACGCGATGACCGCGGCCGATCTGCATGACGCGCTGGCTCCGCTCGGAGCCGACCTGATGGCGCGCGCGATGGGCGCGCTTGAGCGCGGCAAATTGCAGCTGACGCGGCAAGGCGAACAGGGCGTAACCTATGCGGCCAAGATCGACAAGGCCGAGGCGCGGATCGATTGGAAACAGGCGGCGCACCGCGTGCTGCGCCATATTCACGGATTGTCACCGTTTCCAGGCGCATGGTGCGAGGTCGCCGTCGACGATGCGCCCGCGCGGTTGAAAATCCTCCGCTGCGAAATGGCGGACGGTTCGGGTGCGCCGGGCGAGCTGCTAGACGACCGCCTCAGCGTTGCCTGCAAAGGCGGCGCGATCCGGTTCCTCGAACTGCAGCGCGCCGGCAAGGCGCCGATGAAGGCCGAGGAATTTCTGCGCGGCACGCCGCTCAGGCCGCCGATGCGGTTTTACTGATGCCCCGCTACAAGCTCATCATCGAATATGACGGCGGACCGTTCTGCGGCTGGCAGTTGCAGGACAACGGTCCCTCGGTGCAGGGCGCGCTGGAGGCCGCGGTCAAAGCGATCTGCGGCGCCGAGGTCCGCGTGCACGGTGCCGGGCGCACCGATGCTGGCGTGCACGCGCTGGGGCAGGTCGCGCATTGCGACATCGCAAGGCATTTCGTGCCGGGCCGGTTTCGCGACGGCCTCAATGCGCATCTGCGGCCGCATCCGATCGGCGTGATTTCCGCCGACGTGGTGCCCGATACGTTCGAGGCGCGGTTCTCGGCGAAGAAGCGGCACTACCGCTATCGCATCAGCAACCGCCGCGCCAATCTCGCGCTCGACATCGGCCGTGTCTGGCGGCTGCCGCGGCCCCTCGATACCGATGCGATGCATGCGGCGGCGCAGCGGCTGCTCGGCAAGCACGACTTCACGACTTTTCGCGACACCGAGTGCCAGGCGAAGTCGCCGGAAAAGACCCTCGACCAGCTCGATGTGACGAGGGACGGCGACGCCGTCGATATCGTGACCTCGGCGCGTTCGTTCCTGCACAGCCAGGTGCGCTCGATGGTCGGCTCGCTGGTCTGGGTCGGCGAAGGCCGCTGGAGCGCCGATGATCTTGCCGCCGCACTCGCCGCCCGCTCGCGCGCCGCCTGCGGCCC
>JAGXAF010000069.1 GCA_018971675.1 Bradyrhizobium sp. | reverse complement strand
GAGAAGTCGCGGCTGGAATTGAGGATCTGCGAATAGGAGGTGCGCAGCATGGCTTCGCCCATCTCGGCGACGATCGAGGAGAGCCGGTGCTGGACAACGGAGCGGGTAATGGGATCGATCGTGACGGACATGGGGGCCTTTAGCTAAAAACGCGGGTCATTCTGGCGTCAACAGGATTAATTTGCATCAGGCCGGCTCTTGAATGTCAAACCGGGTCGTTCGCAACCCTTTCCATCGTCATGGCCGGCTTGACCTGGCTTGACCCGGCCATCCATGCCTTCACTGAAGCAAAGCAAGACGTGGATCACCGGGACAAGTGTTTAGCCCGGTGATGACGAGCGAATGTGTGGCAGCGTTCCGTCTCCAGACGCAAGCTCGCATTCCCGCGGCGCAACCGCGCCCGAGCCATGAGGCAATTCTCGTCCGCCCCATAGAAGGAGGGCGCAGGGAATGCCGGGTGCGCGCCGCACCCGCGGCCTCGTGTGCAGAAAAGAAAGCACACGAGTTAGTCACCACAGGTACGCCGAACATTCCGGCATTCCCTGCGCGATGGTTTTACGGCTTCCTCCGGGCTCTCCCTGGTGATCGGGCTTTCTTGTCACCATCCCCGGTCACGATGCGGAGCATCCTCACCGGGTTGACTTCGGCGTCGAGAAGTCAGGACCACACGGATTCGCCGTCCGCTGCGCGTCACTCGTCAGTTGACGACGCCGCGTCCATCGCATCCCGCGCCAACGTTTTGTGACGATCGCGAAACGTCCCTCATTGAGGGCGCGGGATGGCGCGAGCTTTTAGAGATGATTTGCCCGACGGGTAGAGCGAAATATTTTTTCGAAGGAGAGTGGACAGTAGAATCGCCGTTGATTTGGCGAACGAAATTCGCTTTTGCGCGCAATCGGTCCGCAGCGCCGTCAAGCTTTCACCGAGCAGCCTGGGTGAGCTTCAAAGCGACGATGGTGATGCTCTCAAGAGTTCGTGAAATGTGAGATGGCAGACACGCGTTTGCGAACCTCGGACTCATGATGGACGTGTCGATGATGTGAAGAAAAGTCATTCGAAAAAAGTTCATTGCAATGAGGACACACCGACAACGGCTACGAGGCGCAACTGCCTCCGCCAATTTTCAACCGATGGAGACGAGCATGCAGAAAACAGCTTTGACTATTTTCAGTTCGCTGCTGATCTCGGGATTGGCAGTTCAAACCGTTACGGCCTCCGAACACCAGGCGCGGTTTCGCCGGGCCTATGATCAGATGACGAACGGCTCGCAGGGCGTGGTCCCCACGAGCCGTTACATCTGGGACAATAACGGCCTCGGCGCAAGCCGAAGCGATCCGTCCAGAGTAGGCGGCGAGGACCCGACCTTCCGTCCCTCCGGAAGCTAGCAAGACATGAAAACTCCGGGGCCACCATTGAAGCAGCACGGGATTTGTTGCCGCGATATGGTGGCCGCGGCGGCCGGGGCCGGTTGGAACGGAAGCGCCGACTGGCCATTCCGGTTACGAAAAAGAAGTGTGCGGGTTGCATCGCGTCCCGCTGACCGCATCCGGTGATCTAAGAAGCTGCCGTGCTCCGGGACTCTGCCTCACTGTCTGAAAGCTGAAGCAACTTGTCGTCGAGGTTTGTCGTTTGGTCAGGCGGCGACGAGCTTAGAAGCGTCCGCAGCCGTTCCCCAATCTCCTCGCAAATGGCGCGGGCATGCGTGTCGTCGACCATCGTGTCCAGGATCCGCCATTGATGAATTGAAGAGAGCCGAGACCGTCGCCTTTGGCTATCTGTGCGCGCGCTTGCTTTTGAACAGCGGGTCAGGAGACCTTTGGCTATCCGCTACATGCGCCGTCATTATAACGGCGGGCAACGGTCTCGCAGGTAAGAAGTCCGAGGCGGCCTTTTCGGTTCCGGCTCCGTCACGCGAAAAAAAGCCCGGCGCGAGGCCGGGCCTTTCGTCATCTAGCGTCGTTCGTGGCCGGGGCCGCCGCCACCAGCCGGTCCACCACGCGGCGCGGCGTTGATGTGCGGTGCGCCGCCACCATGTGGCATGTTAGGCGCCGCATGCGGCATCGGCGTCTGCGCATGCGCGTTCATCGGCGAACCGCGGCCGACGTTCGGCTGCGCGAGATGCTGCATCGGTCGGGCGGCCGGTGTCGCGGAGAAGCGCGTCGCATGGCGGGCGTTGGCCGCAGGCGGCTGCATGCGGGCATTGGCGCGGACGGCGCCTCTTTGATTGGCGAGGTGACCGTGCCCTATCCGCTCCTGGCCGATGCGGGCCTGGGTCGCAGCCTGCCGTCCGCCCATTTCTCGGGAGCCGCGAATCTGCGCGGCGTTCTGCCCGCGCGTCGCCGCGCGGCCGGCAAGACCAGTGCGCGGGTTGCGTCCCGCGGCGATCGCGGCACTGCCGTTACGCGTCGCCGCACGACCGATGCGGGCAGCGGAGGGATTGAGCGTCATCCGCGTCGCGGCGCGTTGATGGGAGGTCCAGTAGTTGTTCCAGTAGGCCCGGCGGTGATACCAGGGCCGTCCCGCATAATAGCTCGACCAGTATGAGCTCAACACGAACGGCACGATGGGCACGTCGACCTCATCGGCATAGTCGGGGAGATAGACGTAGGCGTTGTGGTAGAGATATTCGAGATATTGCGACGATACCCAGCCGCGGTCGTCGGACCAGCTGACATCGCACCAGGCATCGCCCCTTAGGCATCCGTGGACATAGACGCGGGCGCCGTCGGGAATGCGATCGACGGTCGGAAAGCCGAACCCGGGACCGGCCCTCATGCTGGCCGATTCAGTAACGATGCCGGGCGCCGCGAGCGCGGCGGTCGGCGCGAGCAGCAGTGCTGCCGTCAAGACTGCCTTGAGTTTCATGACACGTTCCTCCTCAAAGAAGCGGAACGTTCGACAGCTGGCGCGCGTTCCGCGCGCGATCGTCGCACGCAGAAAAATGCTGAAGGGTTCAGCCGGATCGGCGCCTGCCGGTGTCAGCCGTTCATCCGCTGTTCATGTGCAGGTACCGCTGGGCGGACGATGCTCCGTCTTTTTCGCAAAGCAAAACATCGCTGCCGGCGTTTTTGTTTTGCTGGACCGCCTGCGAGTCCGTGCCGCCGCAGCCTGCCGTTCGTGCTCGTCGCCCTGTTCGGTGGGGTCCCGGCGGCCGACACGCTCTGGTGGCAAAGGCGACGTGAACGTCTTTGTAAGAATTGAAGGGTAGACAGGTAATCTGTTGTTCTCTGACGGGGAAAAACGATGACTTCTGCCTCCGGCTCGCGTTTCCCGCGGCTTCGGCTGACGATCTCCCGCAGGCTGGCGCTGCTGGTCGGAGCCGCTGCCCTCCTGATGCTGGGCGGGTTTGTCGTTCAACTCCTCACCATTCGCGACACGCTGCTCGAGGGACGGCGCGACGCCGTCCGCAATGAGGTCCAGAGCGCGGTTTCGATTGCGCAGCACTACGTTGCGGAGGCCGCCGCCGGACATCTCACCGAGGCCGAGGCACAGCAACGCGCGCGCACGGCGCTGCGCTCGATGCGTTTCGGCGAAGGCGACTATATCTACGTTTATCGCTATGACGGCGTGAACGTCGTCCACGGCCTCAAGCCTGACCGCGAGGGCAAGAACTTCATCGACCAGGTCGATTCCAACGGCGTTCGTTTGAACGCCAACGTGATCGCCGCCGCACAGGCCGGTGGCGGGTTCACCGAATTCATGTTTCCGCGTGCCGGGCACGACACGCCTTCGCCGAAGCTGGCCTATGCAGCGCCGGTCCGCGAGTGGCAGTGGGCGGTGGGCAGTGGCGTCTACATCGACGACGTCGACGCGATGTTCCGGATCCGCATTTTCCATATGCTGGAGATCGTGACGGCAATCCTGGCGCTGCTCGGCGTCAGCTCCTGGTGGCTTGCACGAGGCCTGGTCAGGCCCGTCCGCGCGCTCACCGGCGCGATGACGAGGCTCGCCGGCGGCGAAACCGCGGCCGAGGTCCCGGCAACCGGCCGCGAGGACGAGATCGGCGAGATGGCTCGCGCCGTCAGGGTTTTCAAAAACAACATGATCGAGGCGGATCGCCTGCGCCACGAGCAGGAGCAGCAAAAGGCAAGCGCAGCCGCCGGGCAGAAGGAGGCGCTGATCCGGATGGCCGACGAGTTCAGCGCGAGCGTCGGCGGAATCATCAATACCGTCGCTTCCACGGCGACCGAGATGCAGGGCGCCGCGCAGTCGCT
Source organism: Bradyrhizobium sp. (assembly GCA_018971675.1). Lineage (GTDB taxonomy): Bacteria > Pseudomonadota > Alphaproteobacteria > Rhizobiales > Xanthobacteraceae > Bradyrhizobium. The sequence goes on along the minus strand of JAGXAF010000069.1, from coordinate 10,675 downwards.
GAGCGCGACCGCGGAAGAGGCGAGCCGCCAGGCGGATGCGGTGACGGGTGCCGCGGGTCGGGCGACCAGCAACGTCGAGACCGTTGCGACTGCGGCGGAAGAGCTCTCCGCTTCCATCAGCGAGATCGGGCGCCAGGTGGCGCAATCCTCGGCGATCGCCGTGAAGGCGGTCGATCAGGCAAAGCGCACCAACGATACGGTGAATAGCCTCGCCCAGAGCGCGCAGACGATCGGCGAGGTCGTGGGCCTGATCCAGCAGATCGCAAGCCAGACCAATCTGCTGGCGCTGAACGCTACCATCGAGGCGGCGCGCGCCGGCGAGGCGGGCAGGGGCTTTGCCGTGGTCGCCTCCGAGGTCAAAAATCTCGCCAGCCGGACGGCGACCGCGACCGAGGAGATTACCAGCCAGATTGCCTCGATTCAGAACGTCACCGGCGAAGCCGTCACGGCGATCCAGAGCATCGGCGAGACGATCGGGCAGATCAACGAGATCGCTTCCGCGATCGCGTCTGCCGTCGATCAGCAGGGCGCTGCGACCCGGGAGATCGCCACCAGCGTCAATCAGGCGGCCGCGGGGACCAATGAAGTCTCCTCCAATATCGCCGGCGTGACCCGCGCCTCCGGCGAGGTCGGCGCCGCGTCGAGCCAGGTGCTCAATTCGGCCAGCGAGTTGTCAAAACAATCCGAGCGGCTGAAGAAGGACGTCGAACGCTTTCTCGACAACGTCCGCGCGGCGTGACGAATCCGACCGGGCGACTGTCTCATTGAACCGGGCTTTCTTGCCACTATGGTCCGGGATTGTTTCGCCAACTCAAGGCCAGCATCGAGACCCGGAACCACACGACTTTGCCGGCCGTCATCATGCCGTCGGCTTGCTGTGTGATGGCCTTCATCGCATCCTGCACCGGCAGAGAGTGACGAGGGTCTTAGTGGGCGCGGACGCCCTCAACCCGATCGGCGGAAAGCAAAGGACATCATGCACGAAAGGGTCAGCGACAGCGTCGCGCTTGCGAGAAGGCTGGTACAGTTTGCATCGCTCAATCCGCCCGGAGAGGAGAAGCCCTGCGCGGATTACCTCGCCCATTTGCTCAGGCAGGCGGGTCTTGAGGTGGAGACGCATGAGTTCGTGCCCGGACGTCCTTCCATGGTTGCCCGGTTGCGCGGGACGGAGCACCTGAAGCCTCTCGCCTTTACCGGACACCTCGACGTCGTGCCGCTCGGTGAGAAGCCCTGGTCAACACCACCTTTCGCCGGTGAAGTTCGTGATGGGAGGCTGATCGGGCGGGGCTCAAGCGATATGAAGTCCGGTGTTGCAGCCTTCGTGACCGCGACCATCGCGCAGGCGAAACGGAGCAAGCCGGCGCGAGGCATCACTCTGGTGATTACGGCCGGAGAGGAGACCGGTTGCGAAGGGGCTTTTCATCTGGCGAAAGCAGGAGCCTTGGGTACTGCAGAGCTATTGATCGTCGCCGAGCCGACCTCGAACATGCCGATCATTGCGCACAAGGGATCAGTGAGGCTGCGGATCACCGCCAGAGGAAAGTCGGCTCACTCTTCGATGCCCGAATTGGGTGACAATGCGATCTACAAGGTTGTGGAATGGATCGGCCTCATCAAAGCGCTGCGCTTCGAGAACCAATCCCATCCGCTCTTGGGTCATACGACCGCCGCTGTCACCATGGTGTTCGGCGGCCAGAACATCAATTCGGTCCCCGATTCCGCCAGCTTCACCGTGGACTTTCGAACCGTGCCATCGCACGACCATGGCGAACTGGTCGCCGAGATCCGGCGCCTATGCGGCGACGAAGCCGGAATCGAAATCGTGACAGACTTCAAGGGCTTTGCAACCGCACCCGATCACAGCGCCATCGAGCCGCTCATGAATGTATTGGAGGATCGTCTGGGAAGGCGTCCTGAGGCCGTTGGAGCACCATACTTCACCGATGCGTCGGCGCTGGTGCCTGGCTTTGATCATGCAGCAACGGTGGTCATCGGACCCGGCGAAGCCGATCAATGCCATCAGACGGACGAGTTCTGCTACGTCCACCGGATCGACGAGGCCTTCGAAATCTACACGGCCCTGATCCGGCGCATGTGCGAGTGACATTGCTGGAGGCGTTCGCTTCGTGTCGTTCCCAAACAAAAACCCCGGCATCGCTGCCGGGGTTTTGCATTTCGTATTTGTGGAGCGAGGTCCGGATCAGCGGTGGCATCACTTCGTGCTGCACCGCGTCCGGGACAAGGCCGGATCAGAAGTCCATACCGCCACTCAAACCGGGCCTGCCCGGTTTGAGCATTTTTGAATCAAGGGCGGCGACTTCTAACGCTCTGCGTTAGAAATCCATGCCGCCCATGCCGCCGCCCGGAGGCATTGCGGGGCCGGCAGCCTGCTTCTTCGGCAGTTCGGCGACCATGGCCTCGGTGGTGATCAGGAGCGCAGCCACGGAAGCCGCGTTCTGGATCGCGGTGCGGACCACCTTGGTCGGGTCGATGATGCCCTTCGAGACCAGATTGACGTACTCGCCGGTCTGGCTGTCGAAGCCGTAGGCATACTGATCCTTCTCCAGGATCTTGCCGACCACCACCGAGCCGTCCTCGCCGGCGTTGATGGCGATCTGGCGTGCCGGCCAGGAGAGCGCCTTGCGCACGATCTCGACGCCGGTCTTCTGGTCGTCGTTCTTGGTGCGCAGGCCCTTGAGGTGCTCGGACGCACGCAGCAGGGCGACGCCGCCGCCCGGCAGGATGCCTTCCTCGACCGCGGCGCGGGTCGCATGCATCGCGTCATCCACGCGATCCTTGCGCTCCTTCACCTCGACCTCGGTCGCGCCGCCGACGCGGATCACCGCGACGCCGCCGGCGAGCTTGGCCAGACGCTCCTGCAGCTTCTCGCGGTCGTAGTCCGAGGTGGTTTCCTCGATCTGCGCCTTGATCTGCGTCACGCGCGCCTCGATGTCGGCCTTCTTGCCGGCGCCGTTGACGATGGTGGTGTTCTCCTTGTCGATCATCACCTTCTTGGCGCGGCCGAGCATCTGAACGGTCACGTTCTCCATCTTGATGCCGAGATCTTCCGAGATCGCCTGGCCACCGGTCAGGACCGCGATGTCCTGCAGCATGGCCTTGCGCCGATCGCCGAAGCCCGGAGCCTTGACGGCCGCGACCTTCAGGCCGCCACGCAGACGGTTGACGACGAGGGTGGCAAGCGCTTCGCCCTCGACGTCTTCCGCGACGATCACCAGCGGCTTGCCGGTCTGCACCACGGCTTCGAGCAGCGGCAGCAGCTCGTTGAGGTTGGAGAGCTTCTTCTCATTGATCAGGATGTAGGCGTCGTCGAACTCAACGCGCATCTTGTCGGCGTTGGTAACGAAGTAGGGCGAGATGTAGCCGCGGTCGAACTGCATGCCCTCGACGACGTCGAGTTCGGTTTCGAGCGACTTGGCTTCCTCAACCGTGATGACGCCCTCGTTGCCGACCTTCTTCATCGCGTCGGAGAGGAACTTGCCGATTTCGGCGTCGCCGTTGGCGGAGATGGTGCCGACCTGGGCGATTTCCTCGTTCGAGGTGACCTTCTTGGAGTTCTTGACGAGGTCGGCGACGACGGCTTCCACCGCCATGTCGATACCGCGCTTCAGGTCCATCGGGTTCATGCCGGCGGCAACCGACTTGGCGCCTTCACGGACGATCGCAGCCGCGAGAACGGTCGCGGTGGTGGTGCCGTCGCCGGCCGCGTCGGCCGACTTGGAAGCGACCTCGCGCACCATCTGGGCGCCCATGTTCTCGAACTTGTCGTCGAGCTCGATTTCCTTGGCGACGGTGACGCCGTCCTTGGTGATGCGGGGAGCGCCGAACGACTTCTCGAGCACGACGTTGCGGCCCTTGGGGCCAAGCGTCACCTTGACCGCGTTGTTGAGGATGTCGACGCCGCGCAGCATGCGATCGCGGGCATCGACGCCGAATTTGACTTCTTTAGCTGACATTGATGGATCTCCGTTTGAAACTGGGACCTCATCCTGGGGAGCCCGCCCTGGCGGGCGTCTCGAAGGACGAGGTGATTGGGCGTGTGGCTCATCCTTCGAGACGCCGGCTGCGCCGGCTCCTCAGGATGAGGGAGCGGGCTGAAGTGCTTAAGCGGCCTTCTTCTTGGTGGTGGAAACGTCGGTGATGACGCCCATGATGTCGCTTTCCTTCATGATCAACAGGTCCTGGCCGTCGATCTTGACTTCGGTGCCCGACCACTTGCCGAACAGCACGCGGTCACCGACCTGGAGGTCGATCGGGATCAGCTTGCCGGCCTCGTCGCGGCCACCCGGGCCGACGGCGGTGATCTCGCCCTGCGAGGGCTTTTCCCTGGCACTGTCCGGAATGATGATGCCGCCAGCCGACTTCTCCTCAGCATCGATACGCTTGACCACAACGCGGTCGTGAAGCGGACGGAATTTCATACAGTCCTCCTAAACTTTTGAAGATGTTGTTGAATTTTTGGATGCTAGCAGTCTCGATTGGCGAGTGCCAGTTCGGACGAGGTGGAGATAGTCCAGACTTAAAGAGGCGACAAGGGTCTCTGGCAGAAATATTGGCACTCGGATATGGCGTCTGCCAAAATTCGCGCTCCATCGTTACCATTATCGGGAAGCTGCTTCTGTTAGCACATGCGGTAAGCTGCTGCCAGCGCAATAATTTTCACGGTTAATTAAACATTTAAGCTTGTGATGGGTTGTTCCCGTGCGTCACATTTCTCTCATGTGAGCGCATCTCCACCGGGTGGCTCCCGGATGGCAAAGCAGCCCTCGAAGCCGCCCCTTGAAAATGCGCTCCAGCAATGGAGGTTGGCATGGTCTCGCGAGTTGGGGTTGTTTCCCAAGACTTCCGGAAACAGGTGCTGGGTTACGGGCTGACGACGGCGCAAATTCTCTACCGGATGCCGGATCATCCCTCGCTGCTACAAACCTATGTCTGGCAGAACTACGATCTGTTTCCGAAATTTCCGGCCCTGAAGGATTTCCTCGCCTTCTGGCAGGAGAAGCTGGAAGGGCCGCTGTTCTCGGTGACGGTCGCGCATTCGAAGCTGATCAAGCCGGCCGAACTGCGCGCCGTCGATGGCGTGTTCCGGCTGCACTGACCGGCAAGACTGATCGGCGAGGCAGCAGGCTCGAAGCCTGAACGTCCTGCCGGTGAGCTTGGCGCTTTGCGATCCGGCAAAGCGCGAATTGTGCTATCCCTGTGCCGGTCGCGGCAGGGGAGAACGTCGATGGCGAGGAAGAAGCCGACCAGGAAATCCGCGTCGCGCGCGGCAAGCCGCACGGCTTCGCGAAAAAAGATTCCGGCGCGCAAGGTGGCCAAAGTGTCCAAGGTGTCGAAGGCGCCCGTCAGGTCGTCCGCGCGGAAAAAGCTTGCAAGCAAGGGACGCGCGCCGACGCCGGTCAAACGTGCGCGACCGAGGCAGCGCATTGCCATCAGCCATTATCGCAACGAGGACTTCAAGGCCGACGGCCTGCGTGCCTATGCGCATTACCGCGATCTCGGCATTGCCGAGGCCACGAGCGGCCTCGCGCGGGCGCATGTGATCCGGCTGATCGGGCCGTGCAATCCGGCGGAGGTGTCGAAGCTGCATTACCACGACGTCGAATTCCAGATGGTCTATGTTCTGAAAGGCTGGGTGAAGACCTATATGGAAGGGCAGGGCGAAACCCTGATGCAGCAAGGCAGCGCCTGGACCCAGCCGCCCAGGATCCGGCATTTGATCCTGGATTATTCCGACGACGTCGAACTGCTGGAAGTGATCCTGCCGGCCGAGTTCAAGACGGTGGAATTGACGGCATAGGGCTACATTCCCGTCGTCATTCCGGGGCGGCCCGCAGGGCCGAGCCCGGAATCCATAACCTCTGTGCTCGTGTTAAGCAGCACGTTGCTAGTCCCTGCAAACAAAACAGCCACAGGGGTTATGGATTCCGGGCCTGCGCCAAACGGCGCATCCCGGAATGACGAGATAATTAACTCATCGTGCCCATCAGCCACGTCATCAGCGCGCGATCACGAGGCGTCCGACCACGCCAACGCCGGTTGCTGCATTCGTCCTCCCGAGCGCCCTTAAGCGATGCACGGCCGGGCCATGCCGAAACGCACAATGCCGTATGCGGGCGACAACCGGCCATTGACATCAGTCCGTGCGTCAGTCACGGCGTAAACATCACCGAGCAGAAATAGTGCGCGCCGTTCGCACGCCTCCATCGGCAGAAGGGAAACCGGACAGAAAAATGTCCTCCGCGATCACTGTCGGCGCCGGCGATCTGCTCACGCAACGATCCTTCCTGCTGTTTCTTTGGTCCCGAAGCCTCTCGCGATTCTCCAGCCTGATCGGTGTGGTGGCCTTCGGCTGGCAGGTCTATGACCTCACCGGCAGCGCCTTCGCGCTTGGCATACTGGGGCTGGTCGGCTTTATCCCGGGAGCGCTGTTGGTGTTTGTGGCGGGCAACGCCGCGGATCGTTACGAGCGCAAGCGAATCCTGCAGGCCTGCCAGTTTGCCGAGGCGGCGACGTCGCTGCTGCTGGCGTGGGGCGCCTATGCCGGCCGGCTCACGGTGGTCGATATCTTCATCGCCGTCCTCGTTCTTGGCACCACCGCGGCATTCGAAAACCCGGCGACGGCCGCGCTGCTGCCGCTGGTCGTGCCGCAGGGAGCCATACAGCGCGCCACCGCTTTGTCGAGCGGCTCGGCGCAACTGGCGACCATCGCCGGGCCGGCGCTCGGCGGCGTCGCCTATGCGGTTGCGCCGGCTCTGCCGTACGGGATCATGGTGGCGTTCTGGTTGACGGCGGCGATCTGCGCCGGCGCGGTTCGGCTGGTGCAACCGCCGGCGCCAAAGACAGCCTCGACGCCGGGCGATCTGTTCGCCGGGATCCGGTTCATCCGCGACAATCCGGCGATCCTGGGCACGCTGTCGCTCGACCTGTTCGCGGTGCTGTTCGGCGGCGTCGCGGCGCTGTTGCCGATCTATGCGCGCGACATCCTGCAGACCGGTCCGTGGGGCCTCGGCGTGTTGCGCGCGGCGCCGGCGGTCGGCGCCTTGCTGACGACCGTGGTGCTGGCGCGCCAGCCGATCGAGCGCCGCGCCGGAATGAGGATGTTCCAGGCGGTCATCATCTTCGGCGTCGGAACGGTGGTGTTCTCGCTGTCGCACTGGATGTGGCTGTCGTTGCTGTCGCTCGCGGTTCTCGGCGCGGCCGATACCGTGAGCGTGGTGATCCGTCTCTCGCTGGTGCAACTCGCCACGCCCGATGCGATGCGTGGCCGGGTCGGGGCGGTGAATTTCCTGTTCATCAACGCTTCCAACCAGCTCGGCCAGTTCGAAAGCGGCGTCACCGCCGCGCTGCTGGGCACGGTGCCGGCGGCCGTGTTCGGCGGCGTCGCGACGATCGCGATCGCGCTGTTGTGGATGAAGCTGTTTCCGACGCTGCGCGACGTCGAGAGGCTAGAGTAGGGGGCGAAGACTGCCTCACATCATGACCTCATCCTGAGGAACATCGCGGAGCGATGCGTCTCGAAGGATGGCCCATGTTGCCATGGTTCGAGACGGCGCTGACGCGCCTCCTTTACCATGAGGGTTAGCCTACCCCCGCCCCACGAACGGCATCTTGGTGGCCATCACGGTCATGAACAGCACGTTGGCGTCGAGCGGCAGGCCTGCCATGTAGACAACCGCATCGCCGACCGCTTTCGCATCCATCCGCGGCTCGGGAATCTTGCGGCCATCCGGCTGCAGCACGCCGGCGACCATGCGGTCGGTCATCGGGGTCGCGGCGTTGCCGATGTCGATCTGTCCGACCGCGATGTCGTAGGCGCGGCCATCGAGGTTGGTCGCCCGGGTCAGGCCGGTAATGGCGTGCTTGGTCGAGGTGTAAGCTGCCGAAAATGGGCGCGGCGCATGCGCCGAGATCGAGCCGTTGTTGATGATGCGGCCGCCGCGCGGCGTCTGGTCCTTCATGATCCGGAAGGCGTGCTGGGTGCACAGAAACGGCCCGGTGAGATTGGTGTTGACCACCGCCTGCCATTGCTCGAGGCTGAGATCCTCGAAATTCACCGGCGGCGCGCCCATGCCGGCATTGTTGAACAGCACGTCGAGCCGCCCGTAATTCTCCATCACCTTGGCGAACAGCGCCGCGATCGAGGCGGGGCTGGTCATGTCGGCGGAAACGCACAGGCTCTTGCCGGCATTGCCGCCGAGCTTGCCGGTTTCTTCCAGCATCTCCAGGCGACGCCCGGCGAGCACCACCGTGTACCCCGCGTTCATCAACGCCAGCGACGCGGCGCGACCGACCCCGGTTCCCGCGCCGGTCACGAGTGCGATCTTGCTGTGTGCCTCTGTCATGGCTCCCGCCTTCAGCTTTTTGGTTGCATCTGGTCCTTGTACGGTGGCCTTGGAATGCTCTGATGCGCCGCACGCAGCGCCGCCGACCAGCGCGCGCGCAGATCGTGGAAATACGGTTCGCCCGCCTCGATGCGGTGGTTGAGGTCGGCCTCGCAGGCATCGGTCCGCACCACCAGCACGTCGATCGGCAGGCCGACGCCGAGATTGGAGCGCATCGTCGAATCCATCGAGATCAGGCCGGCCTTGAGCGCTTCATACAATTCGACGTCGTAATGCATCGCGCGATCGAGCACCGGCTTGCCGTATTTGTGCTCGCCGACCTGCAAGTAGGGCGTATCGGTGGTGCATTCGATGAAATTTCCGGCCGTGTAGATCATGAACAGCCGCATCCGCGCACCCTTGATCTGGCCGCCGAACAGGAAGGAGACGTCGAAGCTGATGTCTTCCGACTTCAGCGCCTCGCCCTCGGTCGCATGCACGGCGCGGATGGCGCGGCCAATGCGCTGGGCGGCCTGGAACATGGTCGGCGCGTTCATCAGGGTTTCGAGTTCGCTGGTGTGGGGATCTTCCAGCCCTTCGGTCAGGGTCGATAGCACCGATTGGCTGATCGCGAGGTTGCCGGCGCTGGCGATCGCCATGATGCGTTCGCCCGGCTTGCCGAAAATGTGCAGCTTGCGGAAAGTCGAGACGTTGTCGAGGCCGGCATTGGTTCGGGTGTCGGCGATCATCACCAGGCCGTCCCGCACCAGTATCCCGCAGCAATAGGTCATTCCGGGTCCCCGCGCACAGCACATTGCGGGAAATTTCTAGCCAATTCCGGCGATGCCTCCAACCCCAATTCCCGCGCGAGGGGAACAGTCGTGCAGCCGCCATGCAGTTGCATAGGCGTCCTGACGATGGTCACTGCGATTGAAACTGCGACTGCCCGGACCGTGCGGCCTGCTCGACCTTGACGGCAACCGACAGCGTTTCCATGCCGCCGCCGTAGCGGGTTCCGCGCACCGGGGCGGCGCCGAGATAGTCAAGCCCGATGGCGACACGGGCGTGGGCGTCGGTGGTGCAGATGCCGTTGGCGGGATCGAAGCCGACCCAGCCGAGGTCAGGCACATAGGCTTCCGCCCAGGCGTGGCCGGCCTGCTGGTTGACGACACCGTCGGAGCGCAGGAAATGCCCGGAGACGAAACGCGCGGGGATGCCGCCGTTGCGCGCGCAGGCGATGAAGATGTGCGCGTAATCCTGGCACACGCCGCGCCGGAGACCGAAGGCCTCGATCGCGGACGTGCCGCTGTTGGTCGGATCCTCATCGAACGTCATGTGCTCGTTGATCTGCACCATCAAGGCATGGAGAAAGCCGAGCACGTCGTCGTCGGCCTCGGCACGAAGCTCGCGGACGAAAGCCGCCATTGCCGGATTGACCGCGGTCAACGGCGTCGAGCGCAGGAACAGGCCCGGCGGAAACCGCTCGTCGGCGCCACGAAGCACGCCGCCGGTATCATGGGTTTCGATCAGGCCCTCGACATGGATGGCAAGATCGGCGATCGGCCCGAGCGTCAGCACGTGCGTGACATTGCCGAAGGCATCCTGATGCACGTCGAGCCGGGAGTCGCTGGAAACGTCGATCTGCCATTCCGCGACATACTGCCCGTCATGGTCGCCGGGCGTCATGCGCAGGATCTGGATCAGGCCGGTCGCCGGCGGCTCGTAGCGATATCGGGTGGAATGGGCGATGCGCAGGCGCATGAGGTACCGGAGAGCTGGTGTTCGGATCACATTACACGGGCATGACGGTGTTTGATTTCGTCATCTTCTATCAGATCAGATACTGCCTGGTGATGATTTCACCAAGCCGTGAGTTATCCGCGATGAACTCCTGGATGAATTCATGGACGCCGTGCTGGAAGATATTGTCCATATGGCTGTGCGCGAGGCGGTTGCGGACGCCGCGGGCGTGACGTTGCGCGGCGCCCTGGCGGCCATAGGCGACGCCGATCTGGTCGAGATTGCGCACCAGATTACTGTAGCAACTCGCCAGCGAGCGCGGCAGCGAGTCGTTGAGGATCAACAGGTCGGCGATCAGCCAGGGTTTCAGGGTCTCGCGATAGACCCAGTGATAGGCGGTCAGCGCCGAGACCGAGCGCAGGATCGAGGTCCACTGGTAATAGTCCAGCGGTCCGCCGACATGTTCGTCCTCGGGCAGCAGCACGTGATACTTGACGTCTAGAATGCGCGCGGTGTTGTCGGCGCGTTCGAGATGCAGGCCGAGCCGCGAGAACCAGTAGGCGTCGTTGCGGAGCATGGTCCGGTAGGCCGAG
>JAGXAF010000301.1 GCA_018971675.1 Bradyrhizobium sp. | reverse complement strand
TCGGCGGATTCCGACGAGGCCGCTTACGGCAACGGCACGGGCGACGAGCCGTCCGGCAACAGCGTCGAGCCAGCCCAGGAGGAGTGGCTGAACCACGATCTCGGCAGCCGCACCGAGATCGAGCAGACCCTCGATACCGGTCTCGACAACGTCTTTTCCGAGGAGCCGGCCGAAGCTGCGGCACGCGCGGCGCGGGATGCGGCCCCGACCGCCTACACCGAATGGGGCGGCGGCGCTTCCAACGATGACGAGTACAATCTCGAAGCCTTTGCGGCGGCCGAGGTCACGCTCGGCGATCACCTGGCCGAACAATTGGCGGTGGCGTTCGCGGCGCCGGCGCAGCGCATGATCGGGCAATATCTGATCGACCTGGTCGATGACGCCGGCTATCTGCCGCCCGATCTCGGGCAGGCCGGCGAGCGGCTCGGCGCTTCGCAACAGGATGTGGAAGCGGTGCTCGCGGTGTTGCAGAAATTCGATCCGCCGGGCGTCTGCGCGCGAAGCCTGAGCGAGTGCCTGGCGATCCAGCTCCGCGAACTCAATCGCTATGACCCTGCAATGCAGGCGCTGGTCGAGCATCTCGATCTGCTGGCCAAACGCGACATTGCGGCGCTGCGGAAGCTATGCGGCGTTGATGATGAAGACATTACCGAGATGATCGGCGAGATTCGAAGGCTCGATCCGAAGCCCGGCCTGAAATTCGGTGCGTCGCGGGTGCAGACCGTGGTGCCTGACGTTTACGTGCGGCCGGGGCCCGATGGCGGCTGGCATGTCGAGCTCAACAACGACACGCTGCCGCGGGTGCTGGTCAATCAGGTCTACTACACGCAGCTGTCCAGGACGATCCGCAAGGACGGCGACAAATCCTATTTCACGGATTGCCTGCAGAACGCGACCTGGCTGGTGCGCGCGCTCGACCAGCGCGCCCGCACCATCCTGAAAGTGGCGACCGAGATCGTGCGCCAGCAAGACGGCTTCTTCACCCATGGCGTGGCGCATCTGCGGCCGCTCAACCTCAAGGCCGTGGCCGATGCGATCCAGATGCATGAATCGACGGTGTCGCGGGTGACCGCCAACAAATACGTGGCGACCAATCGCGGCAGTTTCGAATTGAAGTATTTTTTCACCGCCTCGATTGCATCGGCCGACGGCGGCGAAGCCCATTCGGCCGAAGCCGTCCGTCACCACATCAAGCAATTGATCGACGCGGAGGACCCCGCGATGATCCTCTCAGACGACAGCATTGTGGAACGATTGCGCGAAACGGGCATTGATATCGCCCGCCGCACCGTCGCGAAATACCGCGAAGCGATGCGAATCCCGTCCTCGGTGCAGCGCCGCCGCGACAAACAAAGCATGCTCGGTAATCGTCTTTCGGCCCGGGCCGGCTCTTCCGACCGGCCCCGCGACACCGCACCGGCTTGATTGCAAGGCGGCCAAATCGCGATAGTGTCGTCAAGTCCAGAACAAGAAAAGGCTCTCATCATGACCCTTCGGATCTCGGGAAAAAGCATCAGCATCGGGGAAGCGCTGCGTGATCGCGTCAGCGAGCGAACCGAGGAAGTGCTGCGCAAATATTTCGACGGCAATTACTCCGGCCACATCACGCTCAGCAAGGACGGGTTCGGCTTCCGAACCGATTGTGCGCTGCATCTGGATTCCGGTATCACGCTGGAAGCCGACTCCAATGCCGCCGACGCCTATGCCAGCGCCGACCAGGCGTTGCTGATGATGGAAAGGCGACTGCGCCGCTATAAGAGCCGGCTGAAGGACCGCTCGGCCCGCAAGGCCTATGCCGCTTCCGCCGCCTTGGCTGAGATGGACGCGCCGACGCTGGATGCGCCCAGCTATGTGATCGAGGCGCCGGCATCCGACGGCGAGGGCGAGGTCAACGGCTACAATGCCGTGATCATTGCCGAGGCGACAACGTCGCTGCGGCGGCTTTCGGTCAGCGAAGCGGTGATGGAACTGGATCTGACCGGTGCTCCCTGCCTGGTATTTCAGCATGGCGGCAGCGGCCGGGTGAACATCATCTACCGCCGGGCGGACGGCAATGTCGGCTGGATCGACCCGCCATCGGTCAACGCCGGTTAGTGACGCGGCATTGCCGCTTTTTGGCCCTCTTCCTGTGGTCTGCGCCCTTCAAAAGGCAGGTCAAGGAACAGCCCTTGCGGCAGTTGGCACCGGTCATACGTTGGGGTAGAAGCCCGAGCGGAGCCCGAACCTAACCCGCTTCCCCGTCTCATCTTCTTGACGCCGCCGCTTTAAAACCTATTTCGCACCTGACGGCTTAATTCACCTCGGAACGCCCTATGACGATTACCGACCTGGCCGCACCCGAGGCGATTCTCCCGGCATTGAGGGTTAACAGCAAGAAGCAGGCGCTGCAGGAACTGGCGGCGCGCGCAGCGTTATTGACCGGACAGAACGAGCGTTCCGTGTTCGAGGTGCTGCTGCAGCGGGAGAAATTGGGGACCACCGCCGTGGGTTATGGCGTCGCCATCCCGCACGGCAAGCTGCCCAAGCTTGAAAAGCTGTTTGGGCTGTTTGCCCGCCTTGAGCGGCCGATCGACTTCGAGGCGATGGACGGCCAGCCGGTCGACCTGATCTTCCTGCTGCTGGCGCCGGAAGGCGCCGGCGCTGATCATTTGAAGGCGCTGGCCCGGATAGCGCGCCTGTTGCGTGATCAGGAAGTCACCAAGAAGCTGCGCGCCTCGCGCGACGCACACGCGATCTATTCGGTGCTGGCGCTACCGCCAGCGAGCGCGGCGTAGAACTGGTCCCTCCGGGCAGGCGGCGCGATTCATGGTGACCGTCCGTGATCAACCCGTCGCCCGTGATTATCGCCTGTGATCGGCATAGCCGAAGGGGCGCGCTTTCACCTATCGTAAGGCATCGGAAAAAAATACGCGGGTCCGGTCCTCGATCTGCTCGAGGACCCCCCGCGTATTCGAATTGCTCGGTGGAAGGGCGGCAAAAACAGCAGCAGAC
>JAGXAF010000068.1 GCA_018971675.1 Bradyrhizobium sp. | reverse complement strand
AGCTCACGATGCGGTTCGACACCAGGGAGGAGGCGGAGTCCTATTGCGAGCGCGAGGGCATCCCCTATCAGGTGATCGAGCCGAAGGCGCCGGCCCGGCGCCAGAAGGCCTATGCCGATAATTTTGCCTTCCAGCGCGGCGAACCCTGGACCCACTAACAGCTCAAATAGCCGGGATTATCCCGTTTTGCCCTGGCTGGTCAGGCGTGCCCCGGGCGCAAAACTTCCGGTTGCCTAAGGCCGTGCCGCGGTGACACCATGGCGCGTCTCCAGCTCAACTGCGGCGCACCATCGTCCGCCGGGGAGCTACCTGGTCGTCGCCAAAACAACCGTTCAGGAAGCCGCCCGAAGCCATGCCGCTTCATTCGAGCATTGATCCAAAGTCGCCCGAATTCCTTCGCAACGCCGACGCCATGCGGACGCTGGTCGCAGACCTTCGCAGCAGGCTCGAACAGGTCGCCGGCGGAGGCGGTGAGGCCTCGCGTGCCCGCCATACATCGCGGGGAAAGATGCTGGCGCGCGAGCGCGTCGACCTCTTGATCGACCCGGGCACAGCGTTCCTCGAATTGTCGCCGCTCGCCGCCAACGGGCTTTACGGCGGCGACGTGCATTCGGCCAGCGTGATCACCGGGGTCGGCCGGATTTCGGGCCGGGAATGCATGGTGGTTGCCAACGACGCCACCATCAAGGGCGGCACCTATTATCCGATGACCGTGAAGAAGCACCTGCGCGCGCAGGATATCGCGCGGCAGAACAATCTGCCTTGCATCTACATGGTCGATTCCGGCGGCGCGTTCCTGCCGCAGCAGGACGAGATTTTTCCCGACGAACGGCATTTCGGCCGCATCTTCTACAATCAGGCGCAGATGTCCGCGGCGAGAATCCCGCAGATCGCGATCGTGATGGGGTCCTGTACGGCCGGCGGCGCCTATGTCCCGGCGATGTCGGACGAGAGCATCATTGTCCGCAACCAGGGCACAATCTTTCTCGCCGGGCCGCCGCTGGTGAAAGCCGCGACCGGCGAGGTGGTGACGGCCGAGGAACTCGGCGGCGCCGACGTGCATTCACGCCAGTCCGGCGTCACCGATCACTACGCCCAGAACGACGCCCATGCGATCGGCATCGCGCGCCGCATTGTTGCGACGCTGAAGCCGCCGCTTCCGACGTTGCTGAACATGCGCGAGCCGCGCGAACCTTTGTTCGATCCGGAGCAAATCTACGGGGTGGTCTCCGCCGATGGGCGCAAGCCGTTCGATGTCCATGAGATCATCGTGCGGATCGTCGACGGTTCCGAATTCGACGAGTTCAAGAAACTGTACGGCCAAACCCTGGTTTGCGGCTTTGCCCATATCTGGGGCTACCCGGTCGGTATCATTGCCAACAACGGGATACTGTTCAGCGAGAGTTCGCTGAAAGGCGCGCATTTCATTGAGCTGTGCTGCCAGCGCAATATCCCGCTGGTGTTCCTGCAAAACATCACGGGCTTTATGGTCGGCAAGAAATACGAGGCCGGCGGTATCGCGCGCGACGGCGCCAAGCTGGTGACCGCGGTCGCTACCGCCAATGTTCCGAAGTTCACGGTCGTCATCGGAGGCTCCTATGGCGCCGGCAATTACGGCATGTGTGGCCGCGCCTACAGCCCGCGCTTCCTCTGGATGTGGCCGAACGCGCGGATTTCCGTGATGGGCGGCGAGCAGGCGGCGATGGTGCTGAGTCAGTTGCGGCGCGATAACATCGAGGCCAGGGGTGGAAACTGGTCGACGGAAGAGGAAGAGAAATTCCGCAGTCCGATCCGCGCCCAATATGAACGCCAGGGCAACCCCTATTATGCGACCGCCCGGCTGTGGGATGACGGCGTGATCGATCCGGCCGATAGCAGGCTGGTGCTGGGACTCGGCCTGTCGGCAGCGGCGAACGCGCCGGTCGAACCGACGAAATTCGGCCTGTTCAGGATGTGACGATGGACCGCTCCAAACTCTATCGCCGATTCCGCACGCTTCTGATTGCCAATCGTGGTGAGATCGCCTGCCGGGTGATCCGCACCGCGCGGGCGATGGGCCTGCGCAGCGTCGCCGTCTATTCCGAGGCTGATCGCGGCGCGATGCACGTGGCCGAGGCCGACGAGGCCGTGCTGCTCGGGCCGGCGCGCGCCTCCGACAGCTATCTCAACATCGAACGCGTGATCGAGGCCGCGCGCCAGAGCGGCGCCGAGGCGGTGCATCCCGGCTACGGCTTCCTGTCCGAGAATGCCCAATTCGCCCGGGCCTGCGCCGACGCGGGGTTGGTATTCGTCGGTCCGACCGCCGAGATGATGATCGCCATGGGTTCCAAATCAGGCTCGAAGGCGCTTATGGAAAAAGCCGGCGTGCCGATGGTCGCCGGCTATCATGGCGAGGCCCAGGATGACGCGACGCTGGCCGAGGCGGCTGAGAAGATTGGCTTCCCGGTTCTAGTGAAGGCGTCGGCCGGCGGCGGCGGCCGCGGCATGCGCATCGTGCATTCGGCTGCCGAGCTTGCGCCCGCGATCGTCAGCGCCAAGCGCGAGTCCAAGGCCGCGTTCGGCGATGATCGCATGCTGATCGAGAAGTATGTGCAGAACCCGCGGCACATCGAGGTGCAGGTGATCGGCGACAGCCATGGCAATCTGCTGTCGCTGTTCGAGCGCGAATGCACGTTGCAGCGCCGGCACCAGAAGGTGATCGAGGAGGCGCCATCGCCGACGCTGAACATGCAGCAACGCGCGGCGGTCTGTGCCGCGGCGCGCAAGGCCGCAGGCGCGGTCAATTACGTCGGCGCCGGCACCATCGAGTTCGTCTCCGACGGCAAGGACGTGTTCTTCATCGAGATGAACACGCGCCTCCAGGTCGAACACCCCGTGACCGAACTGATCACAGGCATCAACCTGGTCGAGTGGCAGTTGCGAGTCGCGTTCGGCGAAAAACTGCCGTTTCCACAGGAAGACATCGGCTTCAGCGGGCATGCGATTGAGGCGAGGGTTTATGCCGAAAATCCGCAGAAGAATTTCATGCCATCGGTCGGCCGGATCAAGACGTGGCGCGCGCCCGAAGGCGCCGACGGAATTCGCATCGATGCCGGCTATCGCAGCGGGGATACGGTGTCGCCGTATTACGATGCGATGCTTGCCAAGGTGATCGCCTGGGCTCCGACGCGCGAGGGCGCCATCGACAAACTCAACCACGGGCTTCAGGAAACCGATGTCCGGGGAGTGGCCACCAATATCCTGTTCCTGTCGGCGCTGGTGACGCATCCGGCGGTGCGCGCCAATGCGATCGACACCGGATTCATCGAACGCGAGTTGAAGAACCTGACGGCTGCGGGATCGGCAGTGGCGGGCGATCTCGAACTTGGCGCGGCGGTCGCCATCATCCTGGCCGGCGAGCAGGATGCCGCCGATCCTCATTCACCATGGCAAAGCTTTGGCTGGATGCCGGTCGGCCAGCGGCGGCGAAATTTTCTGTTCCGGCAGAGCCAGGGCGGCGAGCACCGGATTACGCTGAAATACGGCGGTGGCCCTTCGAGCGTGACGATCGGCGAACGCGAAATGAGGTTCAGCTTTACGGCCAATGGTGAGGACGAAATTGATGTGACGCTCGATGGCGTGACCTCGCGGGTCGTGCCGGCCATCGACGGGCACGAAATCTATCTCCGGACGCGCAACGGCCGCTTCGAGTTGCATTGGGTCGACCCGTTTGGCGGCGACGATGAGGAGCAGGCCGGCGAGGACAAGATTGCCGCGCCGCTGCCCGGCACCGTGGTGGCGATCCTCGCCGAGGAAGGCGCGACGCTTGAGAAAGGTGCGCCGATCCTGACGCTGGAAGTGATGAAGATGGAGCAGACGCTCCGCGCTCCGTTCGCGGGTGTGTTGAAGAAAGTCAAATGCAAGGTCGGCGATATCGTTCAGGAGGGCGTCGAACTTGCTGAACTCGAACCGTCGGCCGGGTGATCCGCATGAGCGATACCGTGCGCATTTTCGAGGTCGGCCCGCGCGATGGTCTGCAGAACGAAAAGACTCCCGTCAGCGTCGCCGACCGCATCGCCTTCATCGAAGCGCTGCTGGACGCCGGGTTGCATACGATCGAGGTCGGCGCCTTCGTATCGCCGAAGGCGATTCCGCAGATGGTGAATTCCGACCAGGTACTGCGGGGCGTCAGCCATCGCAAGGACGGCGAATTCGAGGTGCTGGTGCCCAACGAGAAGGGTTACGCGGCGGCGCATGCCGCCGGCGCCCGGGAGATCGCGGTGTTTGCCGCGGCTTCGGAATCGTTCTCGCGCGCCAACATCAATTGTTCGATCGCCGAATCGATCGAGCGCTTCATGCCGGTGGTGACCCGCGCCAGGGCGGACGGCATCAAGGTGCGTGGCTATGTTTCCTGCGTGCTGGGCTGCCCCTATGAGGGCGAGATCAAGCCGGAAGCAGTGGTCGACGTGGCCAAAGCGTTGTGGGACCTCGGTTGCTACGAAATCTCGCTCGGCGACACCATCGGGGTCGGGACGCCGCTAAAATCCCGGCAATTGCTGCGCGCGGTTTCGGGCGTAGTGCCGATGGCCAGCCTCGCCATGCATTTCCACGACACCTACGGGCAGGCGCTGGCCAATCTCTACGCCGGGATGGAGGAGGGCGCCCGCGTGATCGATTCTGCAGCCGGCGGCCTCGGTGGCTGTCCGTTCGCGCCTGGCGCCACCGGCAATGTCGCGACCGAGGACGTGGTTTACATGCTGGAAGGCACGGGAATCAAAACCGGTGTCGACATGACGAAACTCGTCGCCGCCACCAATCAGATCAGCAAGTTGATCGGGCGCGCGCCGGCGAGCCGGGTGGCGAACGCGTTGAACGCGAAGGGGCGAGCGGCGAATAACCAGTAGGAATGGAGGGAGCGTCTCCATTCACCCCCTAACGGCTGGTGTCTGAACCCCGGAGCACGCCCCGTAGGCGCAGTTACCCGAGAAATATTTCGAGCCGGCGGTAACAAACCATGCGGACGGACCGTCTCGGGAAGAGCGGCATCGCCGCTTTCAAAACGGCTTCGAAGGGATTAACGACCCATGACCACCAGCACCCGCATTGCACTCCGCGTTTCGGCCGCCGCCCTCTCGCTGGGCCTGGCCCTGGCCCCTGCTGCCTTTGCCCAGGACAGCATGAAAAAGGACAGCATGAAAAAGGACGATGGCATGATGAAGAAGGACACCGTGTCCAAGAACACGATGATGAAGAAGGAGACGAACTCCAAGAATGAAAAGAACGATGGTATGATGGGGAAGGATGACGCCAAGAAGTAGGCTTCGTCGAAATAGGATTCGTCGCCTGGCTTGCGCGCGAGCTCGCCTCGATCTGGGGCGGGCTCGCGCTGCCTTGGGCGTCGTTTTGTTGCACGTGCGGAATGGCCTGTGAGAGGCCGCAGCTATTTCTTCCGGTTCTTGCGGGCGGCGTAGCGCGCATCGCGCGCGGCCTTGCGTTCGGCTTCAAGTGCCAGCTCGCGCGCGGCGGCTTCTTCCTTTTCGCGCGCAATCCGCGCCGCCTCTGCCGCAGCCGCTTCGGCCTCGCGGCGCTTTCGCTCGGCCTTCTCGGCCTCACGGGCTTCCCTCGCCCTCGCGCGTGCCGCGGCCTGCGCCTCGCGTTCGGCTTGCCGCTGCTTTACGGCGGGATCGTCGGGGCTAGGCCGCGCGCGAAATTTGTTCAGGGTGTCTTGCCTGGCCTGCTGAGCCGCCTTCTGACGGTCTGCGAAGCTAGGTTCCTTGAAGCCACTCATCGGTAAACCTTGTTGCTTTCATGGTTCGTACGCGGCGCCGGCGCAATCGGGCGGACGCCTGCATGGTCGCATCGGGCTTGTACCGCCGGCGGCGCGGGGACGCCATCAATTATCCGCGGGAAACTGCCATGTCGCGGAAAAACCGACCGCCGTGGTGCAGGGGCATTAACAGGGATTTCTCATCTCGAAGGGTTAACAGCCGACGATATTGAAATTCTGGTCGACAGCGGCATGAGGCCAGCCATTGAATGTTCCGCGATAGCCCGCCATACCTTTCGCGTAGTCGAGAGCGATTTGAATGGACTGGCACCCGAACCGGCGGCGTGGATTTCAGCTTCTTGGTGTCATTGCATCCGTCTATCTCGTGCTTGCCTATCTCGCGCTTCCGGCGTTGTGGCGGCACCACGAGCATGAGCCCGGGCTTGCTGAATTGCCCATGGTGACGCGCACCAGCACTGGTATTCCCGGTGACGCGCTCAATGTCGGGCTGGTGGGTAGCCAGGAAGACGTACTGCGGGCCATGCAAGCGGCGGGCTGGTTTCCGGCCGATCCCGTCACATTGCGCACCAGCATCGCGATCGTCGGCAGCGTGGTGCTCGATCGGCCCTATCACGATGCGCCGGTCAGTCCGCTCTATTACCAGGGCAAGAAGGAGCAACTCGCGTTTGAGAAGCCCGATGGCAAGAGCGCTGATCGCCGCCATCACGTTCGATTCTGGCAGGTGCTGGAAAAGGGAACCGATGGCCGCCCGGTCTGGCTTGGCGCGGTGACCTACGATCGCGGTGTGGGCCTCAGCCACTATACCGGACAGATCACCCACCACATCGGTCCAGACATCGACGCAGAGCGCGACCTGCTGATGCGGGATTTGACCGCTGCCGGGATGCTTGACGCGGTCTTTCAGATCTCGGGGATCGGGCCGACCCTGTTCGGCCGCAATGGCGGTGGCGATCCCTATTACACCGATGGTGAAATTGATGTCGGCAGCCTCGTCGCTAACGGCGTCAAGCGGACTGCGCCGCCGGCAGCATTGCCTCCGCCAGCGCTGATCGCACTGAAGGACCAGATCTGGCACAGCGTCGGCGCTGCGATCGGCCGGTGATGGTCCGCATAAGTGCGCGCGATGTGCACAACCGGAAAATTTCGCGTCGTCCAATCCTGCTTTTCTTTTCGCGAATCCCTGTCACGGTGTGCGCCGGGGAAACCGGGAGGAACTTGCATGCGGTCGCTTGGATATCGGATCATCTTAACCGTGCTTTTGGCTATCTCGGCCGTGAGCATTTCGTTCGCCGCGCGTGCCGATAGCGGAACCATCCGGATTTCCGTGCTGAAAGGCGGCTGGTTCATCGGTGCCTCCGGCGGCAGTGGAGTGCTGTATTTCCACGGGCGACAATACCGGTTGTCGATCGGCGGACTGGACGCAGGTTTTGTATTTGGCGCGTCGCAGACTTACTTGTCGGGCAGGGTGAGCAATATATACCAGCCTTCCGACGTCGCCGGCGTCTACGGGGCAGGGGGCGCAGGCGCGGCGCTTGGAACCGGCGTGCGGGCGATCGTTCTGACCAATCAGAAGGGGGCGGTCCTGGAATTGAGCGGGCGGCAGACCGGGCTGATGGTCAACGCCGATTTGAGCGGCCTGGCAATTTCGTTGCGGTAGATTAGCTGTCGGCTACCGCGAGGTTTTGCCTTCGGTCCGCGACGAAATCCGGGCCGGAGCGGGTGCCGGGCCATTTTCCGCGCAGGACAGCTCTTTCCAGGAGCCGTCAGGATTTTGCTCGTAGGCATGGCACGGCGTGGGTGCCATTTCGATGCCGGATTTCGCGGCCTCGGAAGTTCGCGCCAGTGCCGGTGCTGCTGCAACGGCGAGGACAACGATCGCTGCCGGCAAGGTCCTAGTGATGAGTTGCATTCTGGCAATCTCCCATCGAAACAGGTCGATTTCCTAGAGCCGTTTCCGTTCCGATAAATCGGAACGGGCCCTAGATTCTTGTTTTGACGCGTTTTCTTCACGCGAACCGATATCCATCCACGGATCAAGTCCGAGGGCATGTTTCGCTCGAAAACGCTGTAGTGCGGATTGCGGTATTTTTGGGCCGGACGGTTGCGACGTTCGGCTAAAGCCGGCGCGATTTTTCCGACCTCCGGGCTCAGCGCGTTTGGTGACGGACGTGAGGTCCATCACACGTTAAATCCCGGTAATCGAACTGGCGATCCGCGTGGTCCGACATACCTCTACGACGAAAGGAGAGGGCCATGTTGTTCAAAGCATTGATTATCGCATTCACGGTTTTCATCTGCGCCGCCATGCTGACGATTGCGCATTATGACGCGCACTTTGCCCAACTGCCGAAATCGGTCCTCGCCAAGCGGGCAGCCTGAAGCCTTGATGGCTTCAACGGTTCAACCGGTGCGTCATTTTGCGGCGGAGAAGGTGTCTTGCCCGCCTGCCGCACTTGCGGCTCTTGTGATCTACATTACTGAAGCTTGATTAGGTCGGCGCCGAACCCGGACCTATGATTTGCGGGAATATCGTCAGGATTCTTTGCGATGCACGGATGGTGGCTCCCGGCGTTGTTCTTGGGCGCGGCGATCGCGTCGGCGGCCCTCGAATACGCCAATCTTTTTCTCCGTATGCACTGAATGCGGGCTGACGCAGCAGGCTACCCGGTCCGTTGGCTGAAGTCGTGCCAAAGAAAAGCCCCGCACGAGCGGGGCTTGGCTTGTCTGGAGATGATGGAGATCGAAGGCGCCCGAACCGGCCCCTAGAAGTGATAGTTGATGCCAGCCTTGACGGTGTGGACGGCCGTGCCGAAACCTATGCCCCCCGGGATCAAGCCGGCAACATAAGTCTCGCTGTCGTAATCCGCATACATGTATTCAAGCTTGCCCGACCAGTTGTGGGTAAACATGTATTCCACGCCACCACCGAGCGTCCAACCGGAGTGGAGGTGGCTCTCGGAAAACACCGTTCCAATTCCAGTCAGAGAGGCCGACATCTCGTTGTCAGCCCAGGCATAACCGCCCTTGGCGTAGAACAATGCGGCACCAGTCGCATATCCAATTCGTCCCGTCACGCTTCCGAATGCGTCAATACGCTCCCTGAACGTCGCTCCCAGTTCGGAATCGGAAAAAGCGATATCGGCGCCCGCGGCATCCGCTTCCAAGCCGAAGACCCACGCTCCGGTCTGCCAATTGTAGCCAATCGTGCCGCCCCCGAAGCCGCCATTGATGTCGCTCGTCGAGTCGGTGACGGCTATACCTCCCACCGTAACCCGCACATGATCCGACCAGCCATATCCGCCCATGGCGCCAATATAGAAGCCGTTCCAGTTCACGCCCGGATTGATCACTGGTGCTTTGGTGTAAACGGGAGCGGCTGCGAGGTCCGCTGCCGCAGCCGCCGATGAAAGTGCCATCAACGCGGCGGAAGCGAGAAGAAGCTTTTTCATTGTAAGGTTTGTCCCCTGGAGAATCTCAACTGCGGGTATGCACCAGTCCGACAGGATGGGCTGTAGCGCCCAAGTCACAGGAGGTTGCAATTCGACCCGAACAGGTTTCGGCTATCAATCTTGACGGGAAGCCGCCAGCCAGGTGGTCCGATAGCCGAACGAACT
This sequence comes from Bradyrhizobium sp., assembly GCA_018971675.1. GTDB lineage: Bacteria > Pseudomonadota > Alphaproteobacteria > Rhizobiales > Xanthobacteraceae > Bradyrhizobium. The sequence goes on along the minus strand of JAGXAF010000068.1, from coordinate 5,872 downwards.
AATGAGGTTTCGATTTATCGGCGGTTGCCGCCAACAGAGCCGACCCCAACGGCTGTAAGGCTACCCGGGACAACCCTATTGCCACCTGCGTCTGTCCAAACAGGAAGGTCAAGGCGACCACGTCCGGCCTATCCGTCACGTCTTGCAAGGCGATACCGTTGGCCAGCGCGAAAGCGCCTTCGGACTGCTCGGCGACTCCTGAAAACCCCTGCGATGCAGAGTCATTCAACTGGGCACAGACCGTCGAAGTGCTCAGCAAACCAACCACCATCTCACCGATAACTTCGCACGGAATACTCAGAGAGAGCGGTTCTTGATCCGTCTGCCCTGCGGTGAAGATGACGAATTTTCCATCACGCGATGCCTCGAGCTCGAACTGAGTGATTTCCATGGTCGTTGCCTCTCTGGCCGGGTGTCATTTCCTTACCCCCTCGTCAATATATCGAACCGTCGCGCGGCATCGATTGTGCACGGCTCTACGATGGCCGGGGCAGGCGAGCTTTTCGGTGTTCGCCGCCAGCTCCCGTCGGACTGGCGAACCCCAAGCGACGGCGAAGCTCGGGGTCGATCGTCATCGTGGTTTATGACTCGGGTGACGGGATGACCGAAATGCGTTCATTGAACTTATCGCACGTAAATTCCTGACCCGCCTCCAGGGCAGCTCTCAGCCTGGGCACGTCTGCTCTTGCCCGCGCCCGCCCGTCGTTATCTATCGAATCGTTAGCATATCCCTCTAAAAACCAGCGAACGGCATAGTCGATCGCCTCGGGAGCCGTTTCGAAATCTCTTTCGTGAGGCTCGTCGTCATAGGATTCAGTTCGCAGTCGAAACATCGATTGGTGCTCCATCACTGTTTATAGCCGGCGCGGTGCGATTTGATCATCTCGCGCACGAACATTTCAAATTCAAGCATCTTTTCCTGCCTTGTCGCCCGGATCTCGCAAACTCGGCGGGCCCGTGCTGACAGTGCCTGGGCGGTCTTTTGCCTTTGCAATGCCCTAAGGTGTTATCCAGCACTTCGTTTCGGTCTCGCAAGGCGGACACCGGTAGACCGCTTCGTGGATGGGGTTGGCAGATTCCGAGGCTTTGAGCGATACGCGGGGGCGTCTCGACCCGGCGACGGTGCCGATCGGCGAGTGGACTTGATATTTCACGCGGAGATTTAAGCCAAGGGAATCACGCGGTACAGCCCCTGTTACACGCTCCTGCAGGAAAGTGTGGCCGGCCGGTCACGCCGGGGGCACCTGGTTGCTCAACGTCTAGCTGTTCGACCACATCTGGAGCGACCGATGGTGGAAAGGCCTGCCAGGCAGATCCTGCCCGGTAGCCCGGGAGGCGAGCAGTTCTCAACATGTCGACCGACGCCCGCCAGCTTGCCGCGCTTTGTAGGTCCCGGAATTAACGGTCGAGAAATGCGCGGGCGGCCGCCAGATTGTCGGCTGGATGCGGCTTCCCGGCGTGCCAATCGTCGCACCACGAAATCCAGCGTCCGATCAGCTTCTCGGCTTCCTTCAATCTGGTTTCGGCGGCAATACGACGCCTGCCTTCCCTGCCGAGTTGCTCACCGATTGACCGGTGAGAGCGATCCAGCGCGTCCCGTTCCGCTTCCGCCGCACTCAGCGCGTTGGCCTGGGATTCGAGGAGGTCGGCGGCCGCCGCACAAGCCTTCGCGGCATCCTTCACAACGACACCGTGCCAAAGTTCGGTGAGGTTGCGCTGGTAGCCATCCTTGAGCATGTCGGCGTCTTGCCGCAATCTCTCCACCAGCCCGGCCACGGCGTCGGTTGGATCAACTGTCTCGGTCATGATCGCTCCATTCCCGGTGGAGTGAGATGATGCGCGTTCGGTCCGCGGCGGTAACCCTTCTCCCCGCCGGGGCGAGCCAAGGTTTCCGTCGCCGGAAAATAGCTCCGAATCCAAATGAAGCCACGGCCATTTTCAAACCAGGCAGCCGAGGATCACGAACGGTCTCGTTGTGATTGATAGTGAAAGCCGGGCGCCCGATTTGCCGGCTTGATCTCGAGAGCGCCTCGCGAAATGCTTGCTAACCCTTCGACCACAGGTTTCCGATTGCATGCGGAATACGGGTGAAGGGCAATAGAAATCCCGGCCAGAAAAAAGCCACGCCGAACAGTACACCCAGGTTCACGACGTCTGGTTTACCGGCTGGTCCCAGTTGAAGCGTTTGGACATACGCAAACGCAAAGTAAATGAAAAACAGCGCGCTCACGATTACGGTCAGGAACCTTTTGGGACGCGGTCTTACGAACTTGCTGGCAAGTTGACCCAGTTGATATCCCACCATCACGGCAACCGCTGCGATGAGCCGGAACGCTGGGGGTTCTGAAGGAACAGAAAATCCATAACTCAAAACGAGTCCGGCGACGCCAAATGCAATAGTCAGCAATGAATTCATTTTTGGGGGAGCCAACAGTGATATGTCATCGGGGAAGATAGACGCCAATTTTTCACGATCAAGAACAGCCAGATTGGCAGATACTTTTTGACCCTTTTTCCGTACCGTCGGCACGCACGCTAGCATGATCGAATTTGCGAACGCCAGCGCTCGCTTTGCTTCCGGCAGGAGAGCGACCGATCTTTCTGACGGGCAGGAAAAGCGCGTCAAGGACCTGCAGCGCTGCCCGCAACTCATTGAAATAATAGGGGAATGGTTGCGGCAAACGGCGATATGAACCGGATCGGCGAACATCCGGGAAGAACCCCGACCGGAGTGGCGATCCCAGCAGGATTCGAACCTGCAACCCACGGAGTAGAAATCCGTTACTCTATCCAGTTGAGCTATGGGACCGTCCGGCGACCGGGTCGCGCGAGGCTTTTACCATTGCAAATATGAAAAATCCGCAGCTCCGCCAAGCCCGTTGCGAACCATTTTGATTGCTCCGCCGACCAAGCAGGACAGCGGACCGCTGTTTTCGGCAAAACCGTCAGCCCGCCCGGTCCCGGGATTCGCGCGGATTTTGCCTTGAGGCCAGTCCGCATGCGACATTTTCGTTGTTCCGTTCCGCAGCCATGAGTCTGTCACCTTTTCACGCATTTCTGTTCAATACGCGGCGTGCGTCCGCGCCCGGGAGTTCCATCATGATCGGTTTTTTCCGCGCGATGACGATCTGCGCCACGCTGGCGCTCGGCGTTGTCACGGCGCAGGCGGCGGACAAGGCCTTCCATCGGGACGATCTCGCCGACGCGGCGATCAAGCTGGAGACCCAGATCAAGAGCGAGGCGGGGCCGGTCTCCAAGTCGCCGGCTTCCTTGCGGACCGATGCCGATACCGCTTTCAAGCGCAACGATTTCCGCACCGGCCTGCAAATCCTAGGGCAGATCGCCGCCACTGCGCCCGAGGACGGCGCCAACTGGCTGAGGCTCGCCCGGACCACCTTCCAGATCAAACCGTCCAATTCCAGCGAACAGGTCTTCCTGCTGGAGCGGGCCTCGACCGCAGCTTACATCGCCTATCAGCGGGCCGGCAATCCGGCGGCGGAGGCCGATGCGCTGGCGGTGCTTGGGCGATCGCTTTCCGAACGCAAGCTGTGGCGACCGGCGCTGGACGCATTGCGGCTTTCGCTCGACCTGCGCGAGGTCGCCGACGTGCGCGGCCAATACGAGAAGATGCGCGACGAGCACGGTTTTCGTCTGCTGGATTACACCGTGGATTCGGATTCCGCCTCGCCCCGGGCCTGCTTCCAGTTCTCCGAGGACCTCGCCAAGCGCACCGACTTTGCCCCGTTCCTGGCGCTGGCCGGCAATGACAAGCCGGCGCTGTCGGCGGAAGGCAAGCAGCTCTGCGTCGACGGCCTCAAGCACGGCGAACATTACAATATCAATCTGCGCGCGGGTCTGCCGTCGACGGTGAGGGAAACCCTGCCAAAAACGGCCGAGTTCAACATCTATGTGCGCGACCGCAAGCCGTTCGTGCGCTTCACCGGACGCGCCTATGTGCTGCCGCGCACCGGCCAACGCGGCATTCCCGTGGTCAGCGTCAACACGCCGTCGGTGAATGTGAACGTGTTCCGGATCGGCGACCGCAATTTGATCAACACGGTGATCGGTGCGGACTTCCGGCAATCGCTGAGCAAGTACCAGCTTTCCGACCTTGGCGGCGAACGCGGGGTCAAGGTCTGGTCGGGCGAGCTTGCGACCGCCACGACGCTCAATCAGGACGTCACCACGGCGTTTCCGGTCGACCAGGCGCTCGGCGATTTGCAGCCGGGCGTCTATGTGATGACCGCCGCCCCCAAGGGGCCGGCGGCGAGCGACGATGACGGCCAGCTCGCCACCCAATGGTTCATCGTTTCCGACCTGGGGCTGACGGCGTTTTCCGGCAATGACGGCATCCACGTCTTCGTCAATTCCCTGGCCTCGACGGACGCGGTCGCCAATGCCGACGTGCGCCTGATCGCGCGCAACAATGAAGTCCTGGCCGCCCGCAAGACCGATGCGTCAGGCCATGTGTTGTTCGAGGCGGGCCTTGCGCGCGGCGAGGGCGGCCTGTCGCCGGCGATGCTGACGGTATCCAGCGAGAAGGCGGACTACGCCTTTCTGAGCCTGAAGACCGACGCTTTTGATCTGTCGGATCGTGGTGTCTCGGGCAGGGCGGTTCCGGCCGGGGCCGACGCCTTCGTCTACGCCGAACGCGGCGTCTACCGCTCGAACGAAACGGTCTATCTCACAGCGTTGCTCCGCGACGGTTTGGGCAATGCCGTGACCGGCGGCCCGCTGACCCTTGTGATCGAGCGTCCGGACGGTGTGGAATTCCGCCGGGCCGTGCTGACCGACCAAGGTGCCGGCGGTCGCAGCCTGGCTGTCGCCCTCAACTCGGCTGTTCCGGCCGGCACCTGGCGGGTACGGGCATTCACCGATCCGAAGGCCGCGCCGGTAGGCGAAACCACTTTCATGGTCGAGGATTATGTCCCCGAGCGGATCGAATTCGACCTGTCGAGCAAGGACAAGACCATCAGGGTTGATGCTCCGGTAGAACTCAAGGTGGACGGTCGTTTCCTGTACGGCGCGCCGGCTTCCGGCCTGCAGCTCGAGGGCGACATGCTGGTGGCGCCGGCCGAGGCGCGGCCGGGCTATGCCGGCTACCAATTCGGCGTCGACGACGAGGAGACCGCCAGCAACGAACGGACTCCGATCGAGAACCTGCCGGAATCCGACGACAAGGGGGGTGCGACCTTCCCGGTCAGCCTGGCGAAGGCACCGACCTCGACCCGGCCGCAGGAGGCCCAGATCTTCATCCGCATGGCGGAGGCCGGCGGCCGCGCCGTCGAGCGCAAACTGGTGCTGCCGATCGCGCCGACCAGCGCGATGATCGGTGTCAAGCCGCTCTTCGCCGACAACAACGTTGCGGAAGGCGACAAGGCCAGTTTCGACGTGGTGTTCGTCTCGCCCGACGGCAAATCGCTGGCGCGCGACGGGCTGCGTTACGAGCTCCTGAAACTTGAATCGCACTACCAATGGTACCGGCAGAACTCGTCGTGGGACTTCGAACCGGTCAAGACCACGACGCGGGTGGCGGACGGCGATCTCGCCATCGCCGCCGACAAGCCGGCGCATTTGACGCTGTCGCCGCAACCGGGCCGCTACCGGCTCGACGTGAAGTCGAATGAAGCCGATGGTCCGGTCACCTCGGTGCAGTTCGACGTCGGCTGGTATTCCGACGGCTCGGCCGACACGCCCGACCTGCTGGAGACCTCGATCGACAAGCAGGACTACCAGTCCGGCGACACCATGACGGTGACGGTCAATGCGCGCACGGCCGGCAAGCTGACCGTCAACGTGCTGGGCGATCGGCTGCTGACCACGCAGACTGCAGACGTCAAGGAAGGCACTGCTCAAGTCAAAATCCCCGTCG
>JAGXAF010000067.1 GCA_018971675.1 Bradyrhizobium sp. | reverse complement strand
TCGAAGGCGTCAGTGCGGTATCAAGGGTGACTAACATGCAAAACCCCATCAAGACACGGCGCCGCATCAAGCAAACGGTTTCGCTGGAAGAGCGGTTGCGTCGGCAGGCGCACTCAGATCGCAAGCGCGCGCAGACGCTCCCGGCGGGAGCGGAACGGGATGAATTGTTACGCCGAGCGCGCCGGGCGGAAACGGCTTCGCATCTCTCGGATTGGCTTTCGTCGCCCGGCTTACGCAGCCCGACACGGTGATGCCTGCCCAAGTGGATTCGGCAAGTGGATTCGACAGTGAGGAAATGGCAAGGCCAAGCATGCTGCAGGCGTGCGGTGCTCTTCAAGCCTGACGCGGCTCAGAAAATAGCAACCAAGCCGCCTGTTCAACGTTAGTCAGCATGCCGGGTGACAACCGGCCGTAACAAGAAGAGATGGACGCAGCCATTTTGCCGGTTTCCGGCTGCACTCTGACTTGTTCCCGGCATCCAGTTCCATCGACGCTGGCATCACCGCCTGGCGGCCGGCCCCGTCTGTTTCGCCGGTGGCGCATCGGTCTGCACCTTGCAGGTCGCTGCGGCGAGCGAGGCCTGCGCCTGCGCCATCATGTCGGGCTCCACGGCAAGCGCCTTCAGCAAGATCAGTCCGGTCGAGGTCGGTGAATCGATGATCAGCCGGTCGGCCGCGGTCACGTCCTCGTCTTCCGGCAGATCGGCGTGCTGGGCTTCGGTCATCAAATCGAGTTCGATCACCTTCTTGCCGGCGGAGCGATCGTTGATCGCGTAATAGGCCACGTCGCTATGGGTGTAGAACGACACCGAGGTGTAGGACTGGCTGACGGGAACGGCGAGCTTGATCGGGCCGCCTGACAGATCGTAGCGGCACACCGCGGTCGCGAATGCCGGATCCAGATAGGGCATCACCGTGTCGCTGGGGTCGGCGGCCGGCAATGCGGTCACGGCGTTGAGTTTTGTCAGGGGCGTCAGCCGCGAATAGGCATCCTGGCTGGCGATCCGCGGCAGCGCCAGCACGCTGACGAGATGCACCACGCCGCCCAGCAGCACGCCCGCGACAATGGTGAACAACAGCCGGATCATGGGCACCCCACGGTCGCGACCTTGGGCATCGGCGCATCGCGCGGCGTACGGGTGGCGACGCCGACCGGCGTGTCGTACAGCCGCAGCATCAGCGCGTAGCGTTCGATGCCGCCGGTCGGCAGCCAATTGCCGGCGCGCGAGCGCGACGCCATTCGCACCTCGAACGAGCCGTCCGCGCCGCGGATGATCTCCTCGCTGGTGAAGCCATAGCGTTGCAACGAGTTGGCGACCAGATGTCCCTTCCGGTCGTAGAGCGTCAGCGTCCAGAAACGCGCCGCCGGCGTTACGCCGCTGACCACCACGTCGCAGCGGCCGTCGAGCGGCCGCTTGCTGTCGTCGGCCGTTGCCAGGAACGCCACGCCGTCACCCTGGCCGATCGGCAGATCGCCGCTGCGCGCGATCGAGGCGCGGGAATAGGGATCGACATCAGCGGTGCCGGTTTTGGGGCGGGCGGTCCAGGCGCCGATCTGGAGCGTGCCGAAATCGGTGCCGCGCGTCGACGTCATCCACGTCGCGCCGACGCCGACGACGGTGGCGATCACGAGCGCCAGCAGGGTGGTGAAGATCAGCCGCACGTCAGGTCATGGTCAGTTTTTGCGCGAAACGGCCGTCGGATCGCCGGGCGCTGCCGCGAAATCTTCAGGGAAGGCAAGCGACGTCGATCGCGCCGGTTTGGGGTCGACGGTCGTGTCGCCCGCGGTCTTCGCGGCGTCGTCGAGCATTTTTTCCACCTGCACCAGAACATCCGCGCCCCGCTTGGTCAGCACCGGCGGCGGTCCGGGCTTAGTCTCCAGAATCTTCGGCTCGCTGTTGGCGGCAACGGTCGCGGCCGCGTCGGGCGCCCGCGGCAACTTGGTTCCCATACCGACGCCCGCAAGTTCCTTGATCTCGACGCCCTGATGCGCCGCGACCATGATGTCATGCCAGGTCTGCGCCGGCAGTGAACCGCCGGTCATGCGGTTGGTCGGCGAATAGTCGTCATTGCCGAACCAGACCGCGCAGGTGAAGTTGCCGGTGTAGCCGACGAACCAGGCATCGCGATAGGCATTGGTGGTGCCGGTCTTGCCGGCAGTCGGGATGCCGTCGAGCGCGGCGCGGCGCGCGGTGCCTTCGCTGACGACGTGGCTCATCATGCCGGCCATGTCGGCGGCGACCGAAGCCGGAATCGCCTGCGTCGGCTTCGGGCCGTCACGGTCGGAGCGCCAGACCAGGTCGCCGGCGCCGGTGCGGACTTCCAGCACCGCATGCGGCGTGACCGCCTTGCCCCTGTTGGGAAACGTCGCATAGGCAACGGCATGTTCGATCACGGTGACTTCGTCGGCGCCGATCGGCAGCGAGGGCGTATCGGGCAGCGGCGCCTTGATACCGAAACGGCGCGCGACCGCGACGATCTTGGCGCGGCCGGCTTTCGGCCCGGCCTTGCCGCCGAGCGCGATCGACAATTTGACCGGAATGACATTGATCGAATGCGTGATCGCCTGCGTCAGCGTGACCGGGCCGGAATAGGAATGGCCGTAGTTCTGCGGGCACCAGTTGCCGATGCAGACCGGGCCGTCGACCATGACCGAACTCGGCTTGAAGCCGTTGAGCAGCGCGGTGGTGTAGACATAGGGCTTGAACGACGAGCCGGGCTGCCGGTAGGCTTCGGTCGCGCGATTGAACTGGCTCGCGCCATAATCGCGCCCGCCGACCATGGCGCGGATGCCGCCGTCGAGATCGGCGACGACGGTCGCGGCCTGGGTGGCGTGATAGTCGCGTCCGAACTGGCGCAGCTCGTTTTCGATGGTCTGTTCGGCGGCGTGCTGCACGTTCATGTCGATCGCGGTGCGAACCACAAAGACGCGCTCGTTGTAGGATTTCGGGAAGGTGTCGACCAGCTTGCGCATCTCGTCAAAGGCATAATCGAGATAGTAGTTCGGCGAATTCTCGTCGCGCCGGTCGACCGCGGTGGCGGGATTGCGCCGGGCGCCGAACACCTGGCCCTCGGTCATGAAGCCCGCATCGACCAAATTGTCGAGCACCACGTTGGCGCGGGCGCGCGCGGCGGGCAGGTTGATGTGCGGGGCGTATTTGGTCGGCGCCTTGAACAGTCCGGCCAGCATCGCGGCTTCCGCCAGGTTGACGTCGCGCACCGACTTGTTGAAGTAGAAATGCGCCGCGCCGTCGACGCCGAAGGTGCCGCCGCCCATATAGGCGCGGTCGAGATAGAGCTTCAGAATCTCGTTCTTGGTAAGTCGTGTCTCCAGCCAGATCGCCAGAAACGCTTCGTTGACCTTGCGCTCGATGGTGCGCTCATTGCTCAGGAACAGGTTCTTCGCCAGTTGCTGGGTGATCGACGAACCGCCCTGGCGCACGCCGCCGGCCTGCGCGTTGGTGACCAGCGCTCGTATCAGGCCGGGGACGTCGATGCCGAAATGGTCGTAGAAGCGACGGTCTTCGGTCGCCAGCGTCGCCTTGATCAGATTGTCCGGAAAGTCCTCGAGCGGAATCGAATCGTTGTGCTTGATGCCGCGGCTGCCGATCGGATTGCCGTAGCGATCGAGGAACGTCACCGCGAGATCGGATTTCTTCAGCCAGTCCTCGTCGGCGGTTTCGCGAAAGGCGGGTATCGCCAGCGCCAGCATCAGGATCAGGCCGGCCAAGCCGATGGTTGCGGCCTCCGACAGCGGCTCGATGAACACCCAGCGCCGCCAGCGGCCGACATAGAAGCGGTCCATGAACGTCGAGTAGCGCTCAAACAGTTCGCGCGCGCCCTTGCCCGACGAGAACAGGGTCGAGTCGATGCGCGCGTCCAGATCCAGAAGAAAGCGCTGGAGCCTGGTCTTCCAGTCCGGTGGTAAAATCTGGCGCACCTAGAGCCTTGGTCGGTTCGAAAGCGCGGGGCCCGCCTATTGCGGCGCCGCCGAAAACGTCTTGCGGGAATGTTGCGGCAAACCCAAGGCGCAATTTAAGATGCAATCCTGCGCCAGAGACTCGGAGGTTATAGCCGAGCGCGGGTCATAAACCAATGGCGGATCAACGATGTTGAGCGGCAAGTTAAGGTGTCAGGGGATCGCCGCACGCGCCGCTTGCCCCTCAGCCTCCGGACCCCCTTGGTAGAGCGTTTTCGAGCCAAGCATGCCCTCGGACTCGATCCGTGGGTGGATACCGGTTCGCGCGAAGAAAACGCGTCAAAACAACAATCCAGAGCCCCGTTCCGATTCCATCGGAACGGAAACGGCTCTAGAAGGGCGTGGGCCGTGCTCTGGCGGGCCCCTGGAACGATCCCCTGGTCTCCCATCGTCTGGAACCTGCAAGCATGACAGCGCCCAAGCCGCCCTCGGGTCAGGAAGGATCCTTCTGGAAAACCAAGACGTTGGAGGAGATGTCTAGCGCCGAATGGGAAAGCCTGTGCGACGGCTGCGCGCGTTGCTGCCTGGAAAAGCTCGAAGACGAGGATACCGGCCAGATCTACTTCACCCACGTTTCCTGCAGCCTGCTGGACGCCGGGCTATGCGCCTGCAAGGATTATGAGAATCGCTCCCGGAAGGTTCCTGGCTGCGTCCGGCTGACCCCGGAAAACGTCCGCACCCTGAACTGGCTGCCGCCAAGCTGTGGCTACAAACTGGTCGCGGAAGGACGCGATCTCTATTGGTGGCATCCGCTGGTATCGGGCGATCCCAACACGGTGCATGAGGCCGGCGTTTCCGTGCGCGGACGGGTAGAGGGCACCGAGGACGATATCCCGGATGCCGATCTGGAAGATCACATCGTGCAATGGCCGGAGCGGTTGCCGAAGCGGGCGCGGCTCAAAAAGCGGCCGAAAGTCCCGAAAAAATGATCGGGACATTGCGAAGCACGCGAGCCAAGGCGCTTGGCTCGCGACAACGCTGCGCGTTGCGCGGAGATCACGTGAATTACGATTGTGCTCTGCGGGATGCACCCATGCGCGTAACCCGCTGCCGGAGAATATTTTTGCCGCATACATATAGAGGGACGAAAGCGATTCCCTCCGCGCCTTCGCGCTGCCAGATAACGCGTCTGAAATGAACAAATACGAGCCGCAAAGCAGTCAAACTGCCAGCCACCGATTATTGCCCGATGAACTCGCCAGCGAACTCTCCCATCTCACGACGGAAGTACTCGAATTCGGCGATGCGCCGCCGCTTGCGCCGCGCGCGCCGCTGAGCCAAAGCGAAGTCCGCACCATTCTCCTGAGCCTGATGCTGACGATGTTCCTGGCCGCGCTGGACCAGACCATCGTCGCGACCGCGCTGCCGACCATCGGCCGCCAGTTCCAGGACGTCTCCAGCCTGTCATGGGTGATCACGGCCTACCTGCTGGCTTCGACCGCGGTGGCGCCGGTGTTCGGCACGCTGAGCGATATTTACGGGCGCCGCGCCATGATCATCGTGGCGCTGAGCCTGTTCATCGCGGGATCGGTGCTGTGCGGGCTGGCGCCGAACATGACGGTGCTGATCCTGGCGCGCGGCCTGCAGGGGCTGGGCGGCGGCGGCATCATGCCGATCGTGCAGACCGTGATTTCCGACGTCGTGACGCCGCGCGAGCGCGGGCAATATCAGGCCTATTTCAGCGGCGTGTGGACCGCGGCCGGGATCGGCGGTCCGGTGCTCGGCGGCGTGTTCGCCGAACATCTGCACTGGTCGATGGTGTTCTGGATCAACCTGCCGCTCGGCGTGGTCGCCCTGGCGACGCTGCTGCCCAGGATGCGCAAGATTCCGGTGTTTCACCGCAGGCGCGAGGTCGACTGGCTGGGCGGCCTATTGTTGATGGCGGCTGCCGTGGTGTTCATGCTGGTGCTGACCTGGGGAGGCCACCGCTTCCTGTGGCTGTCACCGACGATCCTGGCGATGCTGGGCTCGTCCGTCGCGCTCGCCTTTGCCTTTGTCTGGCACGCCGGAAATGCCCGAGAGCCATTCCTGCCGCTTCCTCTGCTGGGCGGATCGGTGGCGCCCTATGCCATGACAGCGGGCGGTTGCGCCATGGGCGCGATAATCGGGCTGACAGTGCACCTGCCGCTTTACTACGAGGTGGTCTATCAGCTCAGCGCCAGTGAAGCCGGTCTGGCGTTGATTCCGCTGGCGGCCATTTCGACCTGCGGCGCTGCGATCGCCGGCAAGACCATGGCGCGCGCCAGGCATTACAAGTGGGTCGCGATCATCGGCTTGTCGTGCGCGGCGCTGGTCGGGTGCATATTCACTTTCGCGACGCTGTCGTTGTGGGCACTGCTGGTGCTGCTGGCGGTGTTTGCGCTCGGGCTCGGCACGGCGTTCCCGATCAGCGTGGTTTCGCTGCAAAATGCGGTGTCGCGGGCGCAGGTCGGAACCATCACCGGCGCCATGAACTTCTTCCGCGCGCTGATGGCCTCGTTCACGGTGGCGGCGTTCAGCGCCATCCTGCTGATGGCGCTCGGTTCCGATATTTCTCTCGGCGACGCGCATCGTGGTGTGGTCAACTCGATTCCCGCCGCCGACATGATCGCGTCATTCCGCTACGTGTTTGCCGCCGCGACCGTGCTGCTGGCCATCGGATCGCTGTGCATGGTCGTGATGGAGGAGAGGCCGCTGGCAGGTCCCGCCAGGCAACCGGTGACCATGGCGGAGTAGACGTGCCTTCCGGACAGCGACAGGCGAGGGCTCCCGCGGCATGCGGGAACCGGGCACGCGCGTGTGCCCGCAAAAACGGGCCTTGCCCTTAACCGCCTGTTCAGTTTGTTCGTCAACCCACCTGCAACGAATGCCGCCTAGGTTTCGACCAAACCTGCGCGTGCAAAAGTCGGCAGAACGCGTCAGCAGGAGTATTTCTGGATGCGTCAGCTGCTTTCAAGGTTCCTGAGCGATCAATCCGGCGCCACCGCGATCGAATATGCCCTGATCGCCAGCGGCATCGCGCTGGCGATCATGGCCGCCGTCCAGGGCATCGGTCCCCAACTCAGCGCCAAATTCGCATCGATCAATAGCTCGTTGAAGTAATCGGGAGCGCTGCGGAGTACTCCCGGACTATGGTGCGCGCGGGCGGACGTCGCTGGCGATTTTGCCGTCTTCGTTCAACGCCCGCATCATCGCGATCCGCGCGAACATCACCCAGCCGCCGCCGGTCTCGGCCGCATTGATCAGGTTCTCGACCGCGATTTGCCAATGCTGTTGCTGCTGGGCGCGCTCCGGCAGCTTCATGACGTAGTCGGCAGCCTGCCGTAGCGTCGTGAGTTCGCGGCCGCCTTTCAGCGCGATCGGTCCGTCGAATGGCGCCGACCACGGCATCTCGCGTTACTGCAACCGGCTAGCCTGCCTTCTTCGATCGGGCTGCCGGTGCGCGGGCCGGCTTCTCGGCCTTCTTCGGCTCCGGTTTGGCGGCTTCCTTCGCCGCGCGCTTGCCGCCGCCGCTGATCGGCAGCAGCAGCTCGCGCTGGCCTTCGGCGCGCTTTTTCGGTTTCTTGCCATTGCTCTTTGCCTTGGCGGCAGGGGCGGCCTGCTTCCCGCCGGCGAGGCTGCGCTTGAGCGCATCCATCAGGTTTATGACGTTGCCGCCGGATTTCGGCGCCGCCTTCGCCGTTGGCAGGCCGTTGCGTTTCTGGTTGATCAGATCGATCAGTGCCGATTCATAGCGATCCTCGAACTGCTCGGGCTCGAACGAGCCGGATTTCTGCTCGACGATGTGCCGGGCGAGATCCAGCATGTCCTTGGTGACTTTGACGTCCTGGATGCCGTCGAAATATTCCTTTTCGCTGCGCACCTCGTAGGGGTAACGCAACAGCGTTCCCATCAGGCCCTTGTCGAGCGGCTCCAGCGCGATGATGTGCTCGCGGTTGGTCAGCACCACGCGGCCGATTGCGATCTTGTCCATGCTGCGGATGGTTTCGCGGATGACGGCGAAGGCGTCATGGCCGACCTTGCCGTCGGGCACGAGGTAATAGGGCCGGATCAGATAACGGTTGTCGATATCGGACTTCGGCACGAACTCGTCGATCTCGATGGTGCGGGTCGATTCCAGCGCGATGTCGTCGAGTTCATCCTTCGACACCTCGATGTAGGTGTCGGTGTCGATCTTGTAGCCCTTCGTGATGTCGTCGGCGGCCACTTCCTCGCCGGTCCCGGCATCGACCTTCGCGTATTTGATGCGATGACCGGTCTTGCGGTTGATCTGGTTGAAGCTGACCTTTTCGGTATCCGACGTCGCCGGATAGAGGGCGACCGGACAGGTTACGAGGGAAAGGCGCAGGAAACCTTTCCAGTTGGCGCGCGGGGCCATGGGATACTCCGAAACGGGATACTCCGAAACGCAACAGGCGACGGGCGAGAATACCATCCGGGAACCCGGAATAAAACGGACCCACCCGAGGAATCTCCTGACGGCGTTAACTGTGGCCGCCTGCGATGGTTCGGCGTGAGGCCCTCCTTTTTGGCCGGTTTTACCTCGATTTACCTTCCCAAAAAGGGGCGGAACGTCATTCCTGACTGCGCGTTTGCGTTTGACTGTCGGTGGCGGCTGGACGCAAACGGTCGGGACTTGCCGTTGTGAAGAAAAAGTAACATTACGCCATGTGCCCCGTTCATTGCCCATTCACGCGCGAGCCTCATCATTGAGTCCTGTCGTGCCATTCAGCTTTGGAGACCAGCTTGCGCCTGCTCGTCGTTGAAGACGATCCGGATCTCAATCGTCAGCTCACCACAGCGTTGACTGACGCCGGTTACGTCGTCGATCGCGCCTTCGATGGGGAGGAGGGGCATTTTCTCGGCGACAACGAGCCCTATGACGCGGTCGTGCTCGATATCGGCCTTCCCAAGATGGATGGCATTTCGGTGCTGGAATCCTGGCGCCGCAACGGGCGCGCGATGCCGGTGTTGATCCTCACCGCGCGCGACCGCTGGAGCGACAAGGTGCAGGGCTTCGATGCCGGCGCCGACGACTATGTCGCAAAACCCTTCCATCTCGAGGAAGTGCTGGCGCGGATGCGTGCGCTGCTGCGCCGCTCTGCCGGCCACGCCCAGAGTGAACTGACCTGCGGCCCGGTTTCGCTGGATACCCGCACCGGCCGGGTCAGCGTTGCCGGCAATCCGATCAAGATGACCTCGCACGAGTACCGGCTGCTTGCCTATCTCATGCATCACACCGGCCGCGTGGTATCGCGCACCGAACTGGTCGAGCATCTCTACGACCAGGATTTCGATCGGGACTCCAACACCATTGAGGTTTTTGTCGGCCGCATCCGCAAGAAACTGGAAGTCGATATCATCCAGACCGTGCGCGGGCTCGGTTACCTGCTGACACCACCGACGCCAAATTCCTGAATTCAAGTTCCCGAATTATTGGTGCCGGCTATTGATCGGGCCCCGGACTTGTCCTCTTGTTCGTGCATGATCCGGTCTGAGCGCCGACGCCCGCCCATCGGGCGCCTCGACATGATTTTAGCGGCGGTGCCCTGATGCGTGGCAGTTCGCTCGCCACCCGGCTGTTCCTGTCGGCGACCGCATGGGTGGTGGTGATCCTCGTCATCACCGGTATCGTGCTGTCGTCGGTCTATCGCGGCGCCACCGAACGGGCCTTCGACCGCCGCCTCAATCTGTATCTGCGCACCCTGATCGCCGAGGTCGCAACGCCGGACGAGCCGCCGGACCGCCAGTTCCAGTCGCTTGGCGAGCCGCTGTTCGAGTTGCCGCTGTCGGGCTGGTACTGGCAGATCACCCGCACCGATATCGAAAAGGGCGAGGTCCGTGCCTCGCGCTCGCTATGGGACAAGAAGCTGCCGAAGCTCGACGAGAGCGCCGATTTGACCGCGGCGGGTGTCCGTCTCGGCTATGTCGATGGCCCCGAAGGCCAGACCTTGCGGATGGTCGAACGGCCGGTCGACCTCGGTGCCGACGGCAAATATCTCGTCAGCGTCGCCGGAGACGCCACCGAGATTTTCGACGAAACCCGCACCTTCGACTACTACCTCGGCGGCACGTTCGCGGCGCTGACGATCGTGCTGCTGTTGACCACCATCTTCCAGGTTCGCTTCGGTCTGGCGCCGCTGAAACGCATTTCGGATTCCATCGCCGATATTCGCTCCGGCCGCGCTGAACGGCTCGAGGGTGAATTCCCGGTCGAGATCGCGCCATTGGCGCGCGAGACCAATGCGCTGATCGACGCCAACAGGGAAATCGTCGAGCGCGCCCGCACCCATGTCGGCAATCTCGCCCATGCCATCAAGACGCCGCTGTCGGTGATCGTCAACGAGGCGTCCGCGCATGGCGCCGATCCCTTCGCAAGCAAGGTCCTGGAGCAGGCCGATTTGATGCGCGACCAGGTGGCGCACCATCTGGAGCGGGCCCGCATCGCTGCCCGCCTCACCGTCGTCGGCACGGTCACCGAGGTGGCGCCCGCCATCGAGGCGCTGCGCCGGACCATGGAGAAGATCCATCGCGACCGCGACGTCGTAATCAAGGTCGAGGCCGATCCGCAGGCGAAATTTCGCGGCGAGCGGCAGGACCTCGAGGAGATGGTCGGCAACCTCGTCGACAACGCCTGCAAATGGACGGCCTCGCGGGTGCTGATCGAGGTCCGGGTGGAGCGGGCAGCCGCGCCGGACACTGGCACGGCCCTTCGGATTACCGTTGACGACGACGGACGGGGACTTTCGGCGGCCGAGCGCTCTAAGGCTTCGCGGCGTGGCCAGCGGCTGGACGAATCCAAGCCCGGCTCGGGACTCGGACTGTCGATCGTGGTCGACCTCGCCGCGCTCTACGGCGGCAGCCTGTCGCTCGGCAGCGCGCCGATCGGCGGCCTGCGGGCTGAATTGGTGTTGCCGGGCGCGTGAAGATCATCCTTGTTTGTTGCTGGCCCGAGTTTGCTGGCCTGAGGCCGGGTTTCCAGCCTTCCAGGCGCCGCCGTCCGCGCCCGCGACAAGCGTTTGACTCCGCCGGGTCTGCAGACACACCGAATTCACACTTCCTAAACGTCTTCTTAACGCGGGGGCCTTTATGATGTCCGGTGGGCGCACTTTGCCGTCCACACATACAATACGTGCATCCGGACGCATGGGCCAGACACCGAACGAGCGGCTGAGGGATTATCTCGCGCAGCTTCCGCCGCAGTCGCAGGCGTTGCTGATGCGGGAGTTCGAACGCGCCATCGAGCGAGGCGAAGACGCGACCGTGGCGACCTTCGTGCTCGAGGAGTTGCGCAAGATCGTGCGCGGGGCGGGCGAACCGGCGCAGCCGCGCACTGACGATCCGGCGCGGCTGTTGTTTCGCCCGCTGGAACTGTTCCTGATCGACGGCAGTTTTCCGAGGCGGCCGGGACAAATCCGCCGCGCCTCGCTGCAGCCAATCTGGCAATGGCTGATCCGTGACGGCGCACCCGGCCCGGCGAGCGATTTCGTGGCGGCGTTGGGCGCAGCGCGAGAGGCCGAAAAATCCGCTGCGCTTGAAGCCGCGGTGCGTACCTTCCAGCGCGCGGCGGCCGATGCGATCGGGCAGTTGCTCGCGGGCGGTGACAGGCGCTTGCTGGCCCGGGTCGGCGGCCCTGACGTGCTCGAGGATCTGCAACCGGTCGGTGCGGTCCTGGGGGCCCGCGAGGCGATGGAAACGCTCGACGGACGGCTTCCTCCCCATCTCAGGATGTTCGGGGAACCACAACTCGGAATCGTCGTCGCCGCGCTCAACGTCCCCGCGCTGCAGACGCCGCAGCTATTGCCGTTTGCATTGTCGTTGGTGATGGAACGATTGTCGGCGCCGTGGCAAATCATCCGCGTGGCCGTCAAGGTCGCGGCGTCCGACGACGATATACGTGTCGCCGCCACGCCCTATGGTGTCGCGGTCAGCATGGCGCTGCATGATCTGTCCTATCTTGCCGCGGTGCTCCGCACCGACATCAAGCGCGGCCAGTTCGACAACGTCGCCGAACATCTCAAGTTGCTGCATGATGGCGTGCGGGGGTTACGCACCGAACTCGACCTGCGCAACGATTCCGCGTGGGGCAAGCAACTGACGTCGATCCGTGCGGAAATTTCCAATGCGCTGCAATCGGAAATCGACAGCGTGCCCGGCCGGGTCCGCCGTATTCTGCGCCAGCGTCCCGACAAGGATATTTCGATCGGCTCCAAGGTCGATTCCAGCGAGGTGGAGGAGACCGCCGCGTTGATCGATTTCGTCGCGGTGTGCCGCACCTATGCCAGCGAACTCGCCATCAACGAGGTCACGCTGCGGACCTATTCCGACCTGCAGCAATATGTCGAGAAGTCGACCGAGACGATGGTGCAGTCGCTGCGTGCCAGCGACAGCAAGACGCGCGCCTACCGGCAGTCGCAGGCCCAGGCCGCGATCCGCTTCTGCGAGGTATTGTTCGGCCACGACTATGCGTTGCTGATGAGCCGGGCGGCCGAACACGCGGCGACCGGCGAACGCAATGCTTCGCGCGCCGGGTAAAACCTCGCAGGTCAGGACCATGGCCGCGCTGATCGACAAGGCCCGTGGCTGGCAGTCGCAGATTATCGAGCTTCGCCGGCGCCTGATGGACAAGCCGCGGAACAGGTTGCCCGGGACCGTCAGGTCAGGCGCTGAACCGGGCAGGGGCAGCGGCGCAATGCGCCGCGCCTTTAACGTCAGCCGGCGGTCGCGTTATCCCGGTGTCGTGATCGGCTCGCGAGGGCAAATTTGCAGCCATAATTGCCAATTGCCGGGCTTGCCCCCCGTGGTGTAAAGCGGCGCATCGGCGCCCCTCTCCGGCGGCGTCGTTTCACCGGAACCCGCTTGATGACGCTGTGGTTTGTATTCGGGCTGATGACCGCTGTGGCCATTTTCGCCGTGCTCTGGCCGTTGGGCCAAGGCGCGGGCGCGGGAAACGATGCGAGCGAGGCGACGGTCTACAAGGATCAACTTTCCGAGATCGACCGCGACCTCGCGGCGGGGCTGATCGCGTCTCCTGAAGCGGACGCCGCGCGGGTCGAAATCAGCCGCCGTCTGCTGTCCGCGGCCGATCATCGCAGGGCACCGCCGACCGCATCGAGTATCCGGATGCGCCGCATTGCCGCAACGGTCGCGCTGGTCGGCCTGCCGGTTCTGTCGGCGGCTCTTTACCTCCCGCTTGGCTCGCCCGGTCTTCGCGATTTTCCGCTGGCCGAGCGCACCGGAGCGCCTGGTGCCACCGAACCCCTCGACAATCTGGTCGCGCAGGTCGAGGCGCATCTGGAGAAAAATCCGACCGACGGCCGCGGCTGGAGCGTATTGGCGCCGGTGCTGATGCGGATCGGCCGCTATGACGAGGCGGTGCGTGCCATTCGCAATGCGATCACCTATAGCGGCGACAGTTCCGCCCTCCGCGCCGATCTCGGCGAAGCGCTGGCGGGTGCGGCCGGCGGCGTGGTCACCTCGGAAGCCAAGACCGAGTTCGAGCGCGCCGTCGCCTTGAATGCCGACGAGGTGAAGGCGCGCTACTTCCTCGGCCTTGCCGCCGAGCAGGACGGTCGTCCCGAAGAGGCGGCTGCGCGCTGGCGCGCGATGCTTGAAAAGGCGCCGCCGAATGCGCCCTGGCGTCCGCTGGCTCAGGCTGCCCTGGTGCGGGTCAGCGGTTCGGTCATGCCGGCGTTGCCGGATGCCGCGGTGGCGTCCGCCAAGGATATGAGCGAGGCCGATCGCACCACGATGATCCATACCATGGTGGATCGTCTGGCCAGCCGACTGAAGCAGGACGGCGGCGACGTCGAGGGGTGGCTGCGGCTGGTGCGGGCCTATATGGTGTTGGGCGATCGCGACAAGGCAAAGAGCGCACAGACCGAGGCTCGCGAAGCCGTTGCCAATGACACCGAACGGTTGCGGCAATTGAACGAAGGCCTGAAAAATCTCGGGCTCGACGGATAAGCATGATGCCGAAGATGGACGAAACGTTTTGGGGCGGCAGGATGCGCAGCATCGGAGAGCGCCCATGACGCGCAAGCAGCGACGGTTGACGATAATCGGTGG
Organism: Bradyrhizobium sp.; assembly: GCA_018971675.1. GTDB lineage: Bacteria > Pseudomonadota > Alphaproteobacteria > Rhizobiales > Xanthobacteraceae > Bradyrhizobium. Next base: position 1,338 of record JAGXAF010000067.1, on the reverse strand, counting down.
TTCGCTCACGGTGCTCGCGGTCGCGGCAGCGCTGGTGTTGAACGCGATGCGGGACTCGATCGTGTTCTTCTCGACGCCGGTGATGGTGGCGGAGAAACACATTCCCGCGGGCAAGCGTTTCCGGCTGGGCGGGCTGGTCGAGAAGGGATCGCTGGTGCATGGCGCCAACCTCGCCGTCACCTTCAAGGTCGGCGATGGCAGCGCTACGCTTCCGGTTTCCTACAAGGGGATTTTGCCTGATCTGTTTCGCGAGGGGCAGGGCGTGGTCGCCGAGGGCGCCCTTGATCCGTCAGGCGTGTTCGAGGCCGACACTGTCCTTGCCAAGCACGACGAGACCTACATGCCCAAGGAGGTCGCGGACGCGTTGAAGAAGCAGGGGCACTGGAAGGACGATTACGGCGAAAAATCCCACGCGGCGGAGGCTCAGGCCGGACCAGGCACTTCCGGCGTCCCGGGTGCCACGCAGGGAGTATCGCAATGATCGCGGAAGCCGGACATTACGCGCTGGTGCTGGCGCTGGGGCTCGCGCTGATCCAGTCGACTGTGCCGATCCTGGGCGCGCGGTTGCGCGATCCCGCGCTGATGAATGTCGCGCGCTCGACCGCGCTGGCGCAACTGGTCTTTACGCTGGCCTCGTTTGGGGCACTGATCACGTTGCACGTCACCTCCGATTTCTCGGTCGTCAACGTGTTCGAGAATTCGCACTCGATGAAACCGCTGATCTACAAGATCACCGGCGTTTGGGGCAATCATGAAGGCTCGATGCTGCTGTGGGTATCGATCCTGGCGCTGTTCGGAGGTCTCGTTGCGGCCTTCGGCAACAATCTGCCGCTGTCACTGCGCGCCCATGTGCTCGCGGTGCAGGCCTGGGTCGCCAGCGCATTCTATCTGTTCATCCTGATCACGTCGAACCCGTTCATGCGCATCGCCAACCCGCCGATCGAGGGCCGCGACCTCAATCCGGTGTTGCAGGATCCGGGTCTCGCCGTGCATCCGCCGATGCTCTATCTCGGCTATGTCGGCTTCTCGATCTCGTTTTCGTTTGCGATCGCCGCCCTGCTCGAAGGCCGTATCGACGCGGCATGGGCGCGCTGGGTAAGGCCGTGGACGCTGCTGGCCTGGATCTTCCTGACCCTCGGCATCGCGATGGGTTCGTACTGGGCCTATTACCAGCTCGGCTGGGGCGGCTGGTGGTTCTGGGATCCGGTCGAGAACGCTTCGCTGATGCCGTGGCTGGCGGGCACCGCGCTGTTGCATTCGGCGGTGGTGATGGAGAAGCGCGGTGCGTTGAAGGTCTGGACGATCCTGTTGTCGATCCTGACCTTCTCGCTGTCGCTG
>JAGXAF010000066.1 GCA_018971675.1 Bradyrhizobium sp. | reverse complement strand
TATTGTCACTGTCACCAGCGTAATGCGAAGCATCTCGCCAGCTTGACGCCAGCGTCGGGACGTCAGGACCACACGACTTCGCCGTACGTGGCGACCTTCGTCATCGCTTCAGTCGGCCTGTGCTGCCGTCCGAAGTCTTGAAAAAGGCGTTGAAGCGCCGTTCGTCCCGCGCGTTCGATTCGTCCGCTCACGGATCTCTTGATCAGCCTCGCGACGTCACGCGCGCCGACGCTGCCGCGTCCACCGCATCCCATCCCGCGTTCGTGACGATCGCGATCCGCCCCTTTGTGGGTGAGACGGTTGCGCAGATGTGACTGATTTGCTTCCGCGGAAAAGGAAAATATTTTTGTCGCGATATCTGGACAGGGCAAATCAGCTTGAAGGACTTCAGGAATTCGGCCCGCCACGCGCACGCCGATTTTAGCTCGCGAAGGCGACGCAGTGTTCTGCAACGGCTCGAGTTATCGTCAGAAAAATATCGATTGCGTCCCGGCGGCTAGAAGGATGCCCGCGAGGATGAATCGGGTCAGCGCCTGCCCCAGCCATCTCAGGCCAATCGCGGTTCCGACAACGGCGCCTGCCAATGTTCCAACGGCGTACTGAATGAGATGAGACGACGGCGACTGTCCGGCCAAAAGCGTTCCGGTCAGGCCGACGGACGAATTCGCCAGGATGAAAGGGGCCGATAACGCGGCTGTCTGTTTCGGCGAGGCCCAGTGCAACGCGATCATCGTCGGCGCCAGGAAGACACCGCCGCCCACGCCGGTCAGGCCAGAGACCAGTCCGACCGCGCCTCCCACGCTCGCAGCGCCCCAGAGCGGGGCGTCGCGATCAGGGGAAGCATCTCCATTGCGACGCAAGATCGTCACTGCGCCGGCGATCAGCAGAACCACTCCCGTGGTGGTCTTGTAGATGCGTTCGTCGAGCACGATGATCCCGCCGAGCAGCGCGGCAGGCATCGACGACGCAAGCAGGATCCACAGCTTCTTCCAATCGATGGCATCGTTGCGATTGAAAGCCCAGGTCGAATAAGTCGCCGCAACGATGTTCAGCGCCAATGCCGTCGGGCGCATCTCTGACGGTGAAAAGGAGGCGAACGCCATCACGGCCAGGAATGCGGTCCCGCCGGCCTGACCTACCGTCGCATAGAGCAGGGAGATGATGCCGAAGAGCAGAGCGAACAAGGTAGCGTCCGATATCGAACAGGCGGTCCAATTGATGCGTGCTGGTTTACGCTGCCGGACCCTCACCGCAAATAGCCCCTTGATCGCCGAACCTCGAAGCGGCGCAGCGTGGGAGGCGGGCAAGGCATCCGGTTGTTTCGGATGTTTCCGGGCATGCCTGAATCGGCTGGTATTCCGGATTGCCGTCTTCATCAAATATCTACGCTCCTGAACAGGAAGACCTTTTCATCGCCCGGTTCCTGTGAGAGTGTCGCGTCATGCGCGCCATGAAGGTTCCCGGATTGTTCAGGCTCCTGCTCGCCATCCTGGTGAGCATGGGGCTGACGATTGCGCCGCTGGCCTCGCCGGCGGCAGCCGGGCATTCCATGGCTGCCGACATGATGCAGATGGCGGATATGCCCGGCATGGCGGCCGACATGCCCTGTTGCCCGGACCAGCAGAAAAACAAAGGCTGCCAGGATTGTCCGCTGGTCGCGCTCTGCATGTTGCAGGTCCTGCAAACCGCGCCATCAAGCGGCGCCGTACTGGTGAGGGAGCCGTCGCGTCAGCGTCTGCATTCGCTCGACGACAGGATCGTTGACGGTCTGGCCCGTCCGCCTCCCGACCATCCTCCTCGATATCTGGTCTGACCGGCGCCGGGCGCGCCGTTGCCGTCGTGCGGCCGAGAGGACGCGCGGGTGAAGCGTGCTGCGCAAGCGGCAGACCAAAAGCAATCGAGGATCAGAAAAATGAAGTCGTCCATCTGTTCGCGCACCCTTGGCGCTGCGCTCTTCGCCGCGGCGATGCTCGGCACCGCACCCGCCGCGCTTGCCGACATCCAGGACTACGAATTCCAGCTCGTCGACCAAACCGTTCACGCCGGCCCCGACAAGATCGTGACCGTCCGGCTGATCAACAAGAAGACCGGCAAGCCGGTCTCCGACGCCATCATCTTCGCCTCCCGGCTCGACATGGCGCCGGACGGGATGCAGGAGATGGCCACCAAAGTGACCCCGATGTCGGGCACCGAGCCGGGGACATACAGATTCAAGGCCACCTTCGGCATGGCCGGGCGTTGGCAGTTGTCGCTGGGCGCCAAGGTGCAGGGCGAGACCGGCACGGTCGAAGGCAAGCTCGTCGTCACGGCGCAGCAATGAACCGCGCCATTGCGATGGGCGCGGCCGCTGCGATTGGCGCGGCGGCCGGCGCCGCCTTGTTCGCGGTCGCGATGCCGCGGGCAAAGCCGTTCGCCGCATCTGTCGTGTCGCCCGCCGCAGCCAGCGAGAGCGGCGCAACGATCTATTACCAGGATCCCGACGGGAAGCCGTTCTATTCGCCGACGCCGAAGAAGACCCCGGACGGGCGCGACTGGCGCGCTGTCCCGGCAGGCGCTGACGTCAGCCTCGACGAGCCCGAGACGACGCCGGCCGGAGCGAAGACCGAGCGCAAGATCAAATACTACCGCAACCCGATGGGACTGCCGGACACATCGCCCGTGCCCAGGAAGGACTCGATGGGGATGGACTACATCCCGGTCTACGAAGGCGAGGACGGGGACGATGGCTCGGTGAAGCTGTCGCCGGGCAAAATCCAGCGCACGGGCGTCAAATCCGAACCGGTCATGCGCAGACCGGTCGAATCGATCATCCGGGCTCCCGGGACCATCCAGGAGGACGAACGGCGCGTCTCGGTGGTGGCGCTGCGCTTCGAGGGTTTCGTGGATAGCGTCGCCAACGTCACGACCGGCGATCACGTCCACAAGGGCGAACCGCTGATGAATGTATACAGCCCTGCGCTTTCCAGCGCCGCCGCCGAATATCTTTCCGCCATCAATGCGGGCGCTACCGGAAAGGAATTGAAGGGCGCAAGACGGCGCCTCGAGAACCTGGCCACGCCGGAGCCAGCCATCAGGGAGCTCGAACGCACGCGCGAGATTTCGCTCTCAATACCCTGGCTCGCGCCGCAGGATGGCGAGATCCTCGAACGCAACGCCGTCAACGGCATGCGCGCGGGACCAGGCGACGTGCTGTTCCGGATCGCCGACCACCGCGTCGTCTGGGCGCTCATTGATGTCGCGGAGCGCGATCTCAACCAGGTCTCGGTCGGAGCGAAAGTGACGATCAGGCCGCGCGGCCTGGGCGGCCGGACGTTCACCGGGACGGTGGCGCTGATCTATCCGCACCTGATCGCCCAGACTCGCACCGCGCGCATTCGCGTCGAGCTTCCCAATCCGGACGAAGTGCTGCGGCCGGAGATGTATGTCGATGCGGAGATCGAGACCGGCACGCCGGACCCGGTGCTTGCCGTGCCGGAGAGCGCCGTCCTTCACGACGACATGCGTCAGGTGGTCCTGATCGACAAGGGAGAGGGTCGGTTCGAGCCGCGCCAGGTCAAGCTCGGCCGTCACGGCGGCGGCTACATCGAGATCACCGACGGTATCAAGGAAGGAGAAGCCGTCGTCACCTCGGCCAATTTCCTGATCGATGCCGAGAGCAATCTCGAGGCGGCGTTGAAGGGCTTTGCGGATGCGGATGCGCCGGAGCCGGCAGCGACATCGCGCGGTGCCAGCAACACCGGTGAGCACCAATGATTTCCCGTGTCATCGCCTGGTCCGCGCGCAACCTGCTGCTGGTGTTGTTCGGCACCGGCTTTGCGGCTGCGGCCGGAATCTATGCCCTGCTCCATCTGCCGCTCGACGCCATCCCCGATCTCTCCGACACGCAAGTGATCATCTACACCGAGGATCCGGGGCAGGCGCCGCAGGTGATCGAGGATCAGGTCACCTATCCGCTCGCCACGGCGATGCTTACGGTGCCGAGGTCCAAGGTGGTGCGCGGCTTCTCCTTCTTCGGCGTGTCCTTTGTCTACGTCATCTTCGAAGACGGCACCGATATCTATTGGGCGCGTTCGCGGGTGCTGGAATTCCTCAATAGCGCTTCGTCCCGGCTGCCCGCGGGCGTGACGCCGACGATCGGCCCCGACGCCACCGGCGTCGGCTGGGTCTACCAATACGCCGTGGTCTCGAAGGAGCTGAATCTCGCCGACACACGGACGATCCAGGACTGGAATCTCAAATTCGCGCTGGCGAAGGCCGAAGGCGTGGCCGAAGTCGCAAGCGTCGGCGGCTTTGTGAAGCAATACAACGTCATCCTCGATCCGCAGCGAATGCGCGACCTCGGCATCACCATGCAGAAGATTCGCGACGCGATCCGCGCCAGCAATGCCGACGTCGGCGGGCGTACCGTGGAGTTGTCGGAGTTCGAATACGTGATCCGCGGCCGGGGCTATCTGAAGAGCATCAACGACCTCGGGAACATCGTGCTCAAGAACGACGGCGGGACACCGGTCCTGCTGCAGGACGTTGCCCGGGTCGAGCTCGGGCCGGACGAACGGCGCGGCATCACGGAGCTGAATGGAGAGGGAGAAGTCGCCAGCGGCATCGTCCTGCAACGTTTCGGGATGAATGCGCTCGACGTGATCGAGAACGTCAAAAAGCGGTTCAAGGAAATCGCGACCAGCCTGCCGAAATCGGTCGAGATCGTGCCGGTCTACGACCGTTCGAACCTGATTTACGCCGCCATCGATACGCTCAGACACACGCTGGTGGAGGAAAGCCTCGTCGTCGCGCTGGTCTGCGTCATCTTCCTTCTGCACGTCCGCAGCGCGCTGGTCGCGATCCTGATGCTGCCGGTCGGCGTGCTGATGGCGTTCGGGGCGATGAAGCTGCTCGGGATCGGCTCCAACATCATGAGCCTCGGGGGCATCGCGATCGCCATCGGCGCCATGGTGGATGCCGCCATCGTCATGATCGAAAACGCGCACAAGCATCTCGAACGCGCCAAGCCCGGCACGTCGCGGATCGCAATCCTGATCGATGCCGCCTCCGAGGTCGGACCGGCGCTGTTCTTCAGCCTCTTGATCATCACCGTCTCCTTCATGCCGATCTTCACGCTGGAATCGCAGGAAGGACGGCTGTTCAGCCCGCTCGCGTTCACGAAAACGTTCTCGATGGCGGCGGCCGCGTTGTTGTCGGTGACGCTGGTGCCGGCGCTGATGGTGATCTTCGTGCGTGGAAGGATCGTTGGCGAGAGCCGGAATCCGATCAATCGATTCCTGATCTGGATCTACCGTCCCGTCATCAAGGGCGTGCTCCGGGCGAAAGCCCTCGTCATCCTGCTCGCGATCGCTGCGCTCGCGGTCACCATCTGGCCCGCCCGGCAGCTCGGCACCGAATTCATGCCGAACCTGAATGAAGGCACCCTGCTCTACATGCCGACGACGCTGCCCGGCATATCCGTGACCAAGGCCGCCGAGCTGATGCAGATGCAGGACCGGATCATCAAGTCGTTTCCGGAAGTGGCGTCCGTCTATGGCAAGGCCGGGCGTGCCTCGACCGCAACCGATCCGGCGCCGATGGAGATGTTCGAGACCATCATCAACCTCAAGCCCAAGGCGCAGTGGCGGCCCGGTGTCACCATCGACAGCCTGACCGCCGAGATGGACAAGGCGCTGCAATTTCCGGGCGTCTCCAATGCCTGGACCATGCCGATCAAGGCGCGCATCGACATGCTCTCGACCGGCATCCGCACGCCGGTCGGCGTCAAGGTGATCGGGACCGACCTCGTCGAGATCGATCGGCTGGCCAAGCAGATCGAGCAGGTGTTGAAGGCGGTGCCGGGGACATCGTCGGCCTATGCGGAACGCGGTCTCGGCGGCTATTACCTCGAAATCACGCCCGACCGGGCTGCGCTCGCGCGCTACGGCATCATGGTGCAGGACGTCCAGGACACCATCGCGACCGCGCTCGGAGGGCAAACGGTTACGACGACGGTCGAGGGCCGGCAGCGCTTCACCGTCAATATGCGCTACCCACGCGACCTCAGGGACAACCCGAGGAAGATCGCGAACGATACACTCGTGCCGATGCCGGCGGGCGGAGCGGTGCCGCTTGGCGAAGTCGCCACGATCCGGTTGACGCGCGGACCGACGTCAATCCGGACCGAAAATGGACAACTCGCGAACTACGTCTATGTCGACATTCGCGACCGCGATCTTGGTGGCTATGTTGCCGACGCGCAGCGGGCGGTCGCGGCCAGCGTCAAGTTTCCGCCGGGGTACTACGTGGTTTGGAGTGGTCAGTACGAATATCTGGAGCGGGCCATGGCGCGGCTGAGGATCGTCGTGCCGGCGACGCTCTCGATCATCTTCCTGCTGCTGTATCTGAATTTCCGGTCGATACCGGAGACGATGATCGTCATGCTGTCGCTGCCGTTCGCGCTGGTCGGAGGGCTCTGGCTGATGTGGTGGCTCGGCTTCAACCTTTCCGTGGCCGTGGCCGTCGGCTTCATCGCGCTCGCCGGGGTCGCGGCCGAGACGGGTGTGGTGATGCTGATCTATCTCAACCAGGCACTCGCGGCGATCAAACAGCGCCGCGCCGCGGAGGGACGGTCGTTGAGCCGCGCTGACCTTGGCGAGGCCATCATGGAAGGCGCAGTCGAGCGTGTCCGGCCGAAGATGATGACGGTCGTCGCCATCATGGCAGGGCTTTTGCCGATCATGTGGAGTACGGGTGCCGGCTCCGAGATCATGCGGCATATCGCCGTGCCGATGATCGGTGGGATGATCTCCTCGACCTTGCTGACCCTGGTCGTGATCCCGGCGATCTTCGGATTGGTCAAAGGCTTCCGGCTGCCGGTCGCCGGCCAGACCAGAGACGATCCACCGACGAAAGCGGATATGACGGATTTGAGAGTCCCGGAGCCCGCTCAATAAGGCGTCCGGCGGTTCCCAAAATGGGCGGGCCCTGCGGATGTTGGGCAAGGCTGTCCAATGACAATCGGTACGAATTCGAGTGATTCCAGTGGTTTGCCGGCTGATCCCGGCCCGGGAATCGAGTTTGTGATAGTGTTACCTGCCGATACTTGTTATCCGTTGGTCCGATGAGACGGCAAATCGGCCATAGACCGCGTTCCTTGGCGTGCTCCCTGCGTGGGGTGCTGACCGCATTCCTGGCGATGGCCTATGTCGTCGTTGGAGTTGGCGGAGAGATTTCCTGCGCCGGGGAGACGCTGAAAACGGCGGGTCAGGTCGTGATGGGCGTTGCGCAAGACGCCGCGGACGTCGCCCAAGACAAGACCGGGCAGGGGACCAAGGCCGTCACGGTGGTCGATCACTGCTATACCTGCGTGCCGCTGCTGCTGCCGGCTCCGGTGCTGGTTGCTGAGCCAACGGCGAAGCCTGCGGCGCCCGCTTTTGCGACGCCGGTGTTCTTCCTGGAAGATCATCCCAGGCTCGATACACCGCCGCCCAAACGCCTGGCCTGAACGCGTTTCCGGAGCGCGAGAGCGTTCGATCGAATTCGTTCGTCCAGGTGAATTCTCATGTTCGTCAAGATAGCCACGCGTCTTGCGTGCGCGGTGGCATTTCTGGCCAGCCCGTGGCTCGCTGGCCCGTCATATTCGCAGACCCTCACGATGCGGGCCGCACTGGCGCGCGCGCTCGCCGCAAGCCCGCGTCTGACCGCCGCCGACCGCGACGTCGGTATCGCCACCGGCCAGCGCATCCAGGCCGGAGCCCTGATCAATCCCGAGGTTTCCTATGAGCAGGACAATTCCCTCGGGACGGGTGTCTACCGCGGGACGAAATCTGCGGAGACCACCCTGCAGATCAGCCAGGCCTTCGAATGGTTGGGAAAGCGGCAGGCGCGCATCGCGGCCGGGCAGGCCGGCGTCGACGTGGCGGCGATCCAGCGGACGGCCGTCCGGCTGGAGGTACTCTCCGAAACCGCCATTGCATTCCTGAATGTGCTCGGGGTTCAGCGTCGGATCCAGATTCTCGACGAGCAGGTCGCGGCCATCGACCAGCTGACCCCGCTCCTCCAGCGTCGCGTCGAGGCGGGAGCGTCCTCGCCGGCGGAAACCGGGCGAGCCGAGGTGGCTTCTGCCCTGGTGAAGGCGGACCGGGAACGGACCAGAGCCACACTCGCCAGCGCAAGGCGCGAGCTGGCAATCATGATGGGAGACACGACGGCGAAATTCGCATCGGTCTCCGGCCGTCTGGATACCACGGGTCGGCCGCCTTCGTTTCAGTCCGTCGTCGCGGAGATCGATGCGAACCCGCAATTGACCCGCTGGACAGCCGTCTTCGCTCAGCGGAACGCCGAGCTGCTGGTGGCGCGACTGAAGCCCTATCCGGATGTCACCATCGGCGCCGGGTGGCGTCACTTCAACGCGACCAACGACGATGCCGTCCGGCTGACCCTCTCGCTGCCAATCCCGGTCTTCGATCAGAACCAGGGCAACATCCTTTCGGCCCAGGAAAGTCTGGCGAAAACCAGGGCGGAGCGAGATGCCAACCGCAACACGCTGATCGTGGTCGCGGGGCGCGCCTATGACTCGCTGCAGGGTTCGCTGCAGGAACTTGCCGTCCTGCGCCAGACCGCGATTCCGAAGGCGCAACAGGCCGCGGAAGCCATTTCCGCGGGTTACGGCCAAGGCCGCTTCTCGTTGCTTGAGGTGCTTGATGCCGAGGCGACCGTCGCGCAGGCGCGACTGCGCGAGCAGGAAGCCCTGCAGAATTTCCATATCGCGGTGGCGACCATCGAAGGGCTCGTCGGACATCCGTTTTCGCTCGCTCGGGAGAGTTCGCGATGATTTCCCGAATGATCCGGTATTTGAGCTTCATTCTCGTCGCCGCGGCCCTGGCGTATGGCGGTTATCGGATGCTGACGCCGGCGCGCACGAGCACGACGCCCAATGAAACGGCGGAGAAGGCCGAAAACGAAGACCACCCGAAAGGCATCAGTTTGAGCGACGCCAAGGTTGCGGCCGCCGGGATCGAGCTTGCGACCGCTTCCTCGACCGTGCTGCGGGACAGTCTGCTGCTCAACGGCGTGGTCCAACCCAACCAGGAATCGCTGGTTCAGGTCACGCCCCGCTTTCCCGGGATCGTGCGCGAGGTGCGCAAGCGGATCGGCGATCAGGTTCAGAAGGGCGACGTGCTCGCCATCGTCGAAAGCAACCAGAGTCTGACGCCGTATGAACTGAAGGCATCGCTTGCCGGCACCGTGATCGACCGGCAGACCACTCTTGGCGAATACGTATCGGAGCAGAAGCCCGCTTTCGTCATCGCCGATTTGTCCACGGTCTGGGTCGATTTTTCAGTTTACCGGCATGATCTCGGCAGCGTCCGCGTCGGCGATCAGGTGTTGATCGATCCGGCGGATGGCCGACCTTCGATCGATGCCAGGATCGCCTACCTGTCGCCGGTCGGCAGCAGCGAAACCCAGAGCGCGCTCGCCCGGGCGATCGTGGCAAATCCGGATCAGCGGCTGCGTCCCGGCCTGTTCGCGACCGGCCGACTCACGCTGTCGGAACGGAAGGTCGCCGTCGCAGTGAAGTCTTCGGCGCTACAGACGATCGACAATGAGACCGTCGTATTCGTCCGCAACGGCGACAGGTTCGAGGCGCGCGAGGTCGAGACAGGCGAGCGCGATCCGCAGTTCGTGGAGGTCACTTCCGGGGTGCTGGAGGGCGACAAATACGCGGCCCGGAACAGCTTCATCCTGAAGTCGGAAATGGGGAAAGGAGCCGCGGACAATGATTGACGGCATCCTGTCCGCCGCGATCCGGCAGCGCTGGCTGGTGGTGATCGCCGTTCTGGCCATGGCTGGTTTCGGCATCTGGAATTTCACGCGGCTGCCGATCGACGCGGTTCCCGACATCACCAACGTCCAGGTCCAGATCAACAGCCGGGCGCCGGGCTACACGCCGCTCGAGGTGGAGCAGCGCATCACCTTCCCGATCGAGACGGCGATGGCTGGCTTGCCGCATCTCGAAAGCACCAGGTCGGTGTCACGCTACGGCATCAGCCAGGTCACGGTGATTTTCAGGGACGGGACCGACATCTATTTCGCGCGGCAATTGATCAACGAGCGAATTCAACAGGCCAGAGACCAGTTGCCGGCCGGCATCGAAACCGCCATGGGACCGATCTCGACCGGCCTCGGCGAAATCTACATGTACACGGTCGAGGCCAAACCCGATGCTCGAAAGGCGGACGGACAATCCTACACCCCGACTGATCTCAGGACGATCCAGGACTGGATCATCAGGCCACGGTTGAGGACCGTTCCCGGCGTCAACGAGGTCAATACCGTTGGCGGCTTCGAGAAGCAGTTTCAAGTGCTGCCCGATCCCGCGCAACTGATGGCCTACAGACTGACCTTTCGCGACGTCATGACCGCGCTGGCCGCCAACAACGCCAATGTCGGCGCCGGCTATATCGAGCGTAACGGCGAGCAATACCTCGTCCGCACGCCAGGCCAGGTCAGCACGATCGGCGAGATCAGGCAGATCGTGCTCGGATCGCGCAATGGCGTGCCGGTGCGGGTCTCCGACGTTGCCGAGGTCAAGGAAGGCACCGATCTGCGCACGGGTGCCGCGACGCTCAACGGGCAGGAGGTCGTGCTCGGCACCGCCATGCTTCTGATCGGCGAAAACAGCCGCACGGTTGCACAGGGCGTGGCCGCCAAGCTCAAGGAGATCGGAAAGTCGCTGCCGGACGGCGTGATCGCGCATACCGTCTACGATCGTACCCTCCTCGTCGATGCGACCATCGCAACCGTCAGGACCAATCTGTTCGAAGGTGCGATCCTGGTGATCGCTGTCCTGTTCCTGATCCTGGGGAACATCAGGGCCGCCGTCGCCACGGCGTGCGTCATTCCGCTTTCGATGCTGTTTGCGATCACCGGCATGGTGGAGGACCGGGTCAGCGCCAATCTGATGAGTCTCGGCGCCATCGATTTCGGCATCATCATCGACGGCGCCGTCATCATTGTCGAGAATTGCCTGAGGCTGCTCGCGGCCGAACAGCACCGGCTCGGTCGCCTCCTCAACCGCGAGGAACGTTTCGCGACGATCCTGGAAGGATCGCGCGAGGTCATCGGCCCGAGCCTGTTCGGGACGTTCATCATCGGAGCGGTCTATCTGCCGATCCTCACGCTCAGTGGCGTCGAAGGAAAGATGTTCACGCCGATGGCTTTGACGGTGCTGATGGCGCTGACCGGAGCCAGTATCCTTTCGCTGACATTCGTCCCCGCGGCGATCGCCATCCTGGTGACCGGCAATGTCTCCGAGCGTGAGAATTTCTTCATGCGCGCGGCACGACGGATTTATGTCCCGCTGCTTGATGGATCGCTGCGGAACAGCGCTGGCGTCGCGCTCATAGCCGCGCTGCTGGTCGCTGTCTGCGCGATTGCGGCGACCCGCATGGGCGGCGAGTTCATCCCGAGCCTCGATGAGGGCGACGTTTCGATGGAGATCACCCGCATCCCCGGAACCAGCCCGACGCAGGCGGTCGAGATGCAGGAGATGCTGGAAAAGCGTTTGCTCAAAGTGCCTGAGGTTAAAGACGCGTTCGCGCGGATCGGTTCGGCTGAAATCGCGACCGATCCGATGCCGCCATCGGCCGCTGACGCCTACGTCATGTTGAAGCCACGGGACCAGTGGCCCGATCCGAACAAGCCGAAAGCCAGGGTCGTCTCCGACCTCCAGCAAGCCATGGAGGACGTTCCCGGAAGTGTCTACGGAATCTCCCAGCCGATACAGCAGCGCATGAACGAGACCGTATCGGGCGTCCGCAGCGATGTCGGCGTGAAGATTTTCGGGGACGATCTCGACGTTCTCGTTCGCGCTGCAGCGCAGGTGCAAGCCGTGCTGCAGAAGGTGCCCGGCGCGGCCGATGTGAGAAGCGAGCAGGTGGAGGGGCTGCCGGTTTTGACCGTCAAGGTCGACCGGCAGGCTCTGTCGCGGTTCGGGATCAATGTCGCCGACGTCCAGAACCTCGTCGAAATCGCGGTCGCAGGCAAAAATGAGGGACGGGTGTTTGAAGGCGACAAGCGTTTCGATATCGTCGTCAGGCTCCCCGAACGTTTGCGCTCCGATGTCGACGCGATCCGATCGTTGCCGATCCCGCTGCCTCCGGCAGAAAACTCCGCCCGGCCGACGACTGCGTTGTGGGGCAATTCGCCGCTCGGGCAGATCCGCTATGTCCCGCTTTCCGAACTTGCCGAGGTCGAGCTCGCGCCCGGCCCGAACCAGATCTCCCGCGAAGACGGCAAACGGCGGATCGTCGTCACCGCGAATGTGAGAGGTCGCGACCTCGCATCCTTCGTCGCCGACGCCCAGGATCAGGTGGCCCGGAGGGTGGCGCTCCCGACCGGGTACTGGATCGGCTGGGGCGGGGAATTCGAACAACTCGTTTCTGCCGCGCAACGGCTGGCCGTTGTGGTGCCGATCTCGCTGTTTGTGATTTTCCTGCTGCTTCTCCTGAGCCTCGGATCGGCATCTGACGCCCTGCTGGTATTCAGCGGCGTGCCTCTTGCCCTGACGGGGGGCGTGGCAGCACTCCTGCTGCGGGGGATTCCGCTCTCCATCAGCGCCGCCATCGGGTTCATCGCGCTCTCGGGCGTGGCCGTTCTCAATGGCCTGGTCATCATCACCTTCATCGAGAAATTGCGGAGCCAGGGACTGGTGATCGCCGAGGCCGTGCGGCAAGGGGCGCTGACGCGGCTGCGGCCGGTCCTGATGACAGCCCTTGTCGCCTCCCTCGGCTTTATCCCAATGGCGCTTGCGACCGGCGCCGGCGCCGAGGTGCAACGGCCGCTCGCCACCGTCGTGATCGGCGGGGTCATCTCGTCGACGATCCTGACACTGCTGGTATTGCCGGCGCTTTATGTCCTGTTCCGGCGGGGGCAGCAGCGCGGAACCGGCTGACAGCCTTCATCGCGATGCTCCGTTGTTTTTGCTACCGAAGTGGCCGGCTGAGCTTGTCCGCTTTGGCGATCCCCACAGTCTGATAAATCTAGTATCGTGGTTCAGAGATACTGGATTTCGGCGAGTACCCGTCATGGAAACCTCGATACCGGCGGATGAGCGGGAGCGGCTCGATTCGCTCAAGAGCTACGCCATCCTTGATACGCTTCCCGAAATCGGCTTCGACGAAATCACGGACCTTGCGGCGCATATCTGCGGCTGCCCTGCCGCCCTGATCAGCTTCGTCGATGAGACGCGTCAATGGATGAAGGCGAAGTACGGTCTTCCACCGGACATGACCGAATGCCCACGGGAAATCTCGATCTGCCAGGTCACAATCTGCAACAACGACGTCCTCTACGTACCGGAACTGGTCAACGATCAACGATTCAACACCAGTCCGCTGGTGACAGGCGATCTGGGCTTGCGCTTTTATTGCGGCGTTCCGCTCATCACGCCGGAGGGTCATGCCCTGGGCACGTTGTGCGTCATCGACTTTCAGCCGCGCGAATTGACCTTCGAGCAAAGGGAGGCGTTGCGCCGGCTGTCGCGGCAGACCATGGTTCACCTGGAACTGCGCCGACAACTGCTTGCGCGCAACGAGTCGCTGCGCCAGTTGCAGCAGGCGCGTGATCGTGCTGTTGCCGAGAAGGCTGAGTCAGACCGGCTGCTCCTCAACATCCTGCCGTCCCCAATTGCGGATGAGCTGAAGACGAGCGCGCGGGTCCGGCCGCGCTTCTTTGACAATGCCACCGTCATCCTGATCGACTTCGTGGGCTTCACCCGTCTGGTCGAAACCCTCGAGCCAGCCAGCGTCGTCGATCAACTCGACCAGCATTTCACGCGCTTCGACGACATGATGGCCAAGCATCGTCTGGAGAAGCTGAAGACGATTGGCGACGCCTATCTCGCTGTCGGGGGCGTGCCCGAACCCAACCGCTCGCACCCGCTCGATGCAGCGTTGTGCGCGCTGCAGATCCTCGATCATCTCGCAAGGCTTAACCGTCAACGCGAGAAGGTGCGACTGCCCGCCTGGCAAGCGAGGGTCGGTATCAATACCGGGCCGGTGATTGCCGGCGTCGTGGGCAAGCACAAGTTCACCTACGACATCTGGGGCAATACGGTGAATACCGTCCAGCGGCTCGAAGCGGCCGCGGAGCCGGGCCGCATCTGCACTGCCGAATCAACCTGGCACCATCTCGAGTCGCGGTTCGAAACGGAGTCCCGCGGCGCGGTCGAGGTAAAGCACCAGGGCCTGGTGAAAATGCACTACCTCAACCGCATCAAGCCCGAGTTTGCTGCTGACGCAGCGGGTCTAATCCCTAACGATCGCTTCTGGAAGCATGACTGACCAAAAATTCCTCGCGACCGGGACCTTCGTCTCTCGCTTGCCCTTGCGGGATCGCTCCGCTCTGCTCAATTCGCATCCACATCGCCAGCGCTGGGATGGCGCTGACGCCACGGCCGCAAGGAGGCTGACATGAGTGTTGCCTTCACCAAGGAAGACAGTGCCGAAACCGCGTCGGAGACCCTGCTCCCCGATCGCCCGATTTCGCCGCATCCGAACCTCGTGACGGAAGCAGGCCTGAAGGCGCTGGAAGCTCAACTGCGAGAGGCCCGCGAGGCCTATGACGCCGCGCAGAAGATCGAGGACGTCAACGAGAAGCGCCGGCAATCGGCGATCCCGTTGCGCGATGCGCGCTACCTCACGGAGCGCGTCCGCACCGCGCAGGTCATCGCCGACCCGGCGTCGACCGACACCGTTGCTTTTGGGTCGACGGTCACCTTCAAACGCGACGACGGACGCGTGCAGAAATATCGCATCGTCGGCGAAGACGAAGCCGACCCCAAGGCCGGCTCGATTTCCTTCGTGTCGCCCGTGGCGAGGCTCCTGATGGGTAAAGCCGTCGGCGACGAGGTCGACGTTTCCGGGCAAAGCCTCGAGATCGTTGCGATCGCGTAAGCGCCGCACCAATTTCCGATTCAACTGTCAAACAGCAGTCCACGATCGTCATTGCGAGGAGCATTTGCGACGAAGCAATCCAGTTCTTTCGTGCTGTCCTGGATTGCTTCGCTTCGCTCGCAATGACGTTGAAACACGTATCAGCCTTCTCGCGACAGCACCTGCCCGAGTTTTACAATTTCGTTCGCCCCTCCAGGCAGAGGGCGCGCGCGACCTCAAGAGAGGCGCCGGGAATGCCGGGTGTCCGATGCACCCGTGGTTGGCGCAAAAAATGCGCCGGGTAGTCGCCACAGGTTCACCGGGATCATCCCGGCATTCCCTGCGCGATGGTTTTGCGGTTTCCTTCGCGCTCTCCCTGGTGATCGGGCTTTGTTGTCACCATCATCCCTGTGAAGCTTGCTTCGCAAGAACTTGAACGCCAGCGTCGGGGCGTCA
>JAGXAF010000065.1 GCA_018971675.1 Bradyrhizobium sp. | reverse complement strand
GCGCGCGAACACATCGACCCCGCAGTCGATACAGAGCTGATGCCGGATCGCATGCTTGTTGAAAAGATATTCCCGCAGGTTTTCCGTGCCGGCACGTAATTGAAAACTCTTCGGCGACAGGAACGTGAAATGCAGGCCCTTCTTGGTGCAGATCGAGCAATTGCATGCGGTCACCATGGCGAGATCGGTGGTGCATTCGAACCGCACCATGCCGCAATGGCAGCCGCCGGTGTAGGTCTTGCTGTCTGGCATTGCGGGCTCCGCTGTTGCTACCAAACGCCGGGAAGCAGGCGATAGCGCACCTGCAAGGTGTAGTCTGCATAGCCTTCAAGACCCAGGATGAGCGTTCGCTCCTCGATCGTGATGCGGATCACGAA
This sequence comes from Bradyrhizobium sp., assembly GCA_018971675.1. Classification (GTDB taxonomy): domain Bacteria; phylum Pseudomonadota; class Alphaproteobacteria; order Rhizobiales; family Xanthobacteraceae; genus Bradyrhizobium. The sequence continues at coordinate 15,057 of JAGXAF010000065.1, read as the reverse complement.
CATAAAGGCGAGCGACGGCGAGGCGATCAGCCCCCACGGCGACCCCAACAGCAACGGAATGCCGATGAAGAACACGATGATGCCGGTGTACATCGGGTGCCGCACCCAGGCATAAGGGCCGCTATCGATCACGTGATGGCCGCGCTCGCTCTGTACCTTGACCAGCGGCGCGGCGAACGAGTTCACGCGCATCACCCACATGATGAAGACGGTGGCAACGAGCTGCATCGCGAGTCCGATGATCTGAAACGCCAGCGGGAGTTCGGAGCCGTGCAGGCGATGATCGATCCCGATCAGGACAAACCAGCCCAGGAAGACGACCAGCAAGATCGGGACGAAAAGCTTGTCGGCGGCGGGCTGCCCATCACGCGCGGTCAGGCGCATACGTTCGGCGAGCAGCTCCGGATCGGTTTTGGCCAGCCACAATCCGGCGAACAGCCCGGTCAATGTCATGGCGGCCAGGAAAATCCATGCCGCCGGCCAGCGCCAGGTGCCGGCGGGCACGAACAACAGCGTGCCCATCGCGACGATCCAGATAGCGCTTTGAAATGCCCATTTGGGGATCATGCGTTCCGCCTGTCCATGCGGGGCGTCATGATCGTGCTATTTTCCGGCAAACTTGCGGCGGCAGCAGAGGAGTAGGCCCAACCGATTCCGATGCCGCCGTCACACGAGCTGGTCGATCCGTGTGCCCTGTCCCGGTGGCAGAGGTGCCTGAGTCGGCTGGGCGGAACCGGAATCATCGGCATCGTTGTCGTTACTCGGCGCCGGCGTGCTTGGCGGAGTGTTGCTAACGGCCGGGATCACCGGAGGAGTTGTTGAAACGCTCGAAATACTCATGGGATCGAAATCCTGGGATCGAAATCCTGAGGCCACGGTACGCGATTGTGGCGGGGCGGGAACCAACGTCCGGTGAATTCAACCGTTAAAAAGCGAACGATCGGCCCGGTGAGCCGCAGATGGTGAACAGGAAGCTCCGATTTCGTTGGAAAAGCCCGATTCCGCTTCGGATCGTCCCGGGAACTTATTCGTTGGTGCTGCGCGAGACCGCGATCGAGGCCTCGGTTTTGGTCCGGACGCAGCGCATGTCGAGGCGACGGTAGCGCGTCTTGACGTCGTCGCCGTGGATCAGGCCCATCCGCTTGATGCAGCGGGTCACGCCTTTCAGCATGTCGTCCTTTGGCAAGGTGAAGACGATGGCGGCGCCGCTGGCGACCAGATCGACAAACCCCGGCGTCGGCTTGCGGCTCGACGATTTGGCGAACAGCTGGTTGGAATAGCTGCGGCCGGAGCAGCCGAGCGACAGTTGCTTGGCCTGCGGATGCGACAAATAGATGACGTTGGCGGCGGTCTTGCCGACGCTCAGGCCTTCGATCTGATCCTTGAGGTGGCCCGCTAGATCATCGCAACGATCGGCGCGGGCAGGCGAGGTGGCGAGCGCCATGAGGCCGACGGCCACCAGAATGTGTGCGATCGAAATCGCAAGCCAGTTCCTTATCATCGATACCCCCAATGCCATTGAAGCCTGCGCGAGGCGTTCTTGCAAGGGGCGGTGCGTCAGGTCCGCCCGTCGTGCAATCCCGTCATGACCCGGCAGAATCTTCCTTTTCCGGCAAAAGTGCTTAGAACGGTTCAATCGTCGGCGTCTCGGAGCCTGCGTTTCGGCCCAAACCTGCGAGCTGATCCCATGAACGCCCCCACCGCTATTCCCGACCGGAAACCCGTCCCGCCCTACAAGCACACTCCGCTGTTTCCGCTCGGTGCCGACACCGCGCCTTACAGGAAAATCACGGCCGATGGCGTGCGGGTGGAGAAGGTTCTGGGCAAGGACATGCTGGTGGTGTCGCGCGAGGCGCTGCGGGCGCTCAGCGAGGCCGCGTTCGGCGACATCAATCACTATTTGCGGCCGGGGCATCTGAAGCAGCTGCGTTCGATCCTCGAGGACAAGGAAGCCAGCGACAATGACAAGTTCGTCGCTTTCGACTTCCTGAAGAACGCCAACATCGCCGCCGGCGGCGTGCTGCCGATGTGCCAGGACACCGGCACCGCGATCATCATGGGCAAGAAGGGCTGCAACGTCATCACCGACGGCGATGACGAGGCCGCGCTGTCGGAAGGCGCGCGCGATGCCTATCTGCGCCGCAATCTGCGCTATTCGCAGGTGGCGCCGTTGTCGATGTATGAGGAGAAGAACACCGCCAACAACATGCCGGCGCAGTGCGAGATCTATGCGGAAGGTGATGACGCTTACAAGTTCATGTTCATGGCCAAGGGCGGCGGCAGCGCCAACAAGAGCTTCCTGTTCCAGGCAACGCCCTCGGTTCTGACCAAAGACCGCCTGCTGGCGTTTCTGAAGGAGAAGGTGCTGACGCTCGGCACCGCGGCGTGCCCGCCCTACCATCTGGCGATCGTGATCGGCGGCACCTCGGCCGAGCTTTGCATGAAGACCGTCAAGCTTGCCTCGGCGCGCTATCTCGACGCGCTGCCGACCCACGGCTCGGCGGATGGCAACGCCTTCCGCGATCTGGAGATGGAGCAGGAAATCCTGAAGATGACGCAGTCGCTCGGCGTCGGCGCGCAGTTCGGCGGCAAGTATTTCTGCCACGACGTGCGGGTGATCCGGATGCCGCGCCATGGCGCGTCGCTGCCGATCGGGCTCGGCGTGTCCTGTTCGGCCGACCGCCAGGTGCTGGGCAAAATTACAAAAGACGGCGTCTATCTCGAGGAACTCGAGCACAATCCGGCGAAATATCTGCCTGATGTCGAGCAGTCGCTCGACGGCGAGGTGGTCAAGATCGACCTCAACCAGCCGATGAAGCAGATCCTGGCGACGCTGTCGAAATATCCGATCAAGACGCGCGTCTCGATGACCGGAACCATGATCGTGGCGCGCGATGCCGCGCACGCGAAATTGCGCGAGCGGCTGGAGAAGGGCGAGCCGCTGCCGGACTATTTCAAGAACCATCCGGTGTATTACGCCGGTCCCGCCAAGACGCCGGAGGGATATGCTTCCGGTGCGTTCGGGCCGACTACCGCGGGAAGGATGGATTCCTTTGTCGATCAGTTCCAGGCGGCCGGCGGCTCGATGGTGATGGTGGCCAAGGGCAACCGCGCGGTCGCGGTGCGCGAGGCCTGCAAGAAGCATGGCGGCTTCTATCTCGGCTCGATCGGCGGGGCGGCGGCTAATCTCGCCGAGCACTGCATCAAGAAGGTCGAGGTGGTGGAATATCCCGAACTCGGCATGGAGGCGATCTGGCGCATCGAGGTGGTGGATTTCCCGGCCTTCATCATCATCGACGACAAGGGCAACGACTTCTTCAAGGAGTTGAATCTGGGGTAATGCAGGTTCGAGTCAGCATGGCTCTTGTTCCAATCAACCACATCAAGGCCGCGCAACGAACAAGCCAGAACCGCGATTTCATCGCAAACATGGCGAATTTTCGGCGTTTGAGTTGATTCAGATGATCAATGGAGTTCAGCAATGTCCAGCGCACAAGAGGACAAATCGGGCGAGAAACAGCGCCAGCGCAGCCGTAAGGCGAGCCAGCGCGACCAGAAGGGTGGGCAACACCGGAGCCCGAAGCTCGATCAGCGGGATGACGACCGCATTGACGCCATGATCGCATCGACCGATCTGTCCGCGAACAGTGCAGCAGCTCCGACGGAGCAGCCTGTGATCGGCGAAGTCGAACCGGCGCATGTGCCTGTAATCGACGCGGCCCCGGCAATCGATGCGGTCCCGTCAGCGATTGCTCAGCCGGCCGAGCCTGTTGCCGCATCGGGCGAAACTCTCCCGGTCAACATGCAAACCATCGCGAATGCCTACAGGGACTACGCCAGGAAATCTTTCCAGGAGAACAGATCCTTTGTCGAAAAGCTGATGGGCGTACGGTCGTTCGACAAGGCGGTAGAAGTTCAGACTGACTATGCAAGGCAGGCCTATGCGAATTTTGTCGCGGATTCGCAAAGGATCTGCGGGCTCTACGCTGAACTCGCCAGGCAAACCTTCAGGCCATGGATGGCGTCGCGTCCGGGTTGATCCGGACGCGCGCTTCAAAGCAGGTGAATGCGCCGATCAATCCCGCGCCCCCGTAAACGGAAAACTGCCCATCGGGCCGATGCCCATTTCGCCGGACATGCTGTCGCCGGAAACCCTGCCGGTGAACTCCAGTGTCAGCGGCATCGGATGGGTGATGGAGACCTTCCAGGCGACGTCGTCGCCCGTGGCGGTGCCGTCGAAGATCTCGACCGAGTTGCCCTCGGCGCTCTGGGTGCCCGTCAGCGTGCCGCCCGAATTCTTCAGGGCCAATGTCGTCTTGCGCTCGCCCATCGGCGTACTCATGGTGATGTTCCAGTTGCCGTCTATCGCCATCGTCGATCTCCCGTGCCGCCGTGCAAACCGCAGTGGTTGCCGAAGCGGGGTTGCCCCGGCGGTATAGCCGATGCCGCCTGGAAGCCCAATCCGCAATCACGCGCGCGCCGCCCGAATCCGGCTCGTGACGAGGATGCGGAATGCGGCATACTGGACGGCGAAGGCGGCAAGCTTGGCGCCCGGCAGCACGAACGATACGTAGAATGCCCATAGCTTCATGTCGCCGGACATCGCGATCCCGACGGTGCCGCAGCCGAGCACGAACATCAGCGTCGCCCAGGCGTAGCCCGCGAAGGTAACGTATTCCGGGATGGTATCGACGACGGCTTGCGGCATGTAGCGCAGCATCCAGTCGCGCTTGAGCATAATGGCGCCGATCGCGAAATGGGCGATCGCGGGCTTTGCCAGCACGAAGCGCGGGTCTTTGGTGAGCAGCGTCGCGCCGCCCAGCACGACCACCAACGCCAGGCTGGCGTAGGTCATGAAGCTGAGCGGCTCGCCCTTGACATGGGCATAGGCGACCTGCGCCACGGAGCTTGCGATCGCGACGCCGGTGGCCAGCAATACATTGTCCGAGAGCAGGTATATCGCGAGGAACACGATGGTCGAGAAAAAGTCGGATGCGAGCCTGGCGAATACGTTGTTCATCGTCGTCTCCTTGTGAAGCCCTGGCTGAAGCCTCAGGACGCTTTGATTACCGGGCAGGAGACGGCTTGCTGCGCCATCCTGGCCAGCCGACGCTTCGGATACCATTTGGTGAAAAGCACCGCGCTGTTGCGCGCGGCCAACGCAATCGCAATTCCGGCCCACAGCGGCAATCCGGGAAGGTAGATCATCAGCACATTGGCGATCACCATCAGCAGGAAAGCCGCGGTCCATGCCCAGGTGATGATGTAGTTGGCTCGCATGAAGCCAGGCAGTCTGGCGGTTTCGATATCGACGACCTCGCGGGCGTATTGCAGCGTGAAAGGGTAGCGCAGCACGATCGACAACAGCGCGATCGCCAGCACGCCGCTGTCGACGGCGAGCCGCACCGAAGGCGTGCTCCAGCTTGCATCGATGAAAGTGAGGTAGCAGCCGAGCGCCACGAACAGGATCGCCGCGCCGCTGGCCAGGATCTTGAGCGAACCGCCGCGGGAAAGGTCGTAGACGATCGTGGCCAGTGCCACGGCGGCTGCAGCGAACAGGCTGACCGGTGCCGAGGCCACCATGGTCAGGCCGGCAAAGGTAACGAACGGCGCAAGGATCAGGGATACCATCATGGCAACCTCATTGACCAATCTTTACATTGTAAAGATCAATAGACCCGGAAAGGCAAATTCGTCAAGTCCAATCTTTACACTGTCAAAATAAAGTGAGAGACAGCCGCGACAGGATCAACAGGGCGGAAGAGACCATCACAATGATGGTGATCACCATGCCGCCGATCCGGCCGAGATTGAATTGCAGCGACCCGGGGCTCGCATGCATGCCGACCGGGTGCAGCACCCGCGCGAGCAGCAGCGCGGCCATCAGCAGGTGAACTCTCAACGCGGGCAGGCCGGACGCTTCCAGCAAGGCGACCATCAGCACGATGATCGGCACGTATTCGGCAAAATGGGCATGGGCGCGGATGGCGCTGCGTAGCTCGGTGTCGCCGCCGTCGCCGAAGCCGGCGCGATTGCGCCGGCGCAGCCGCACCACCTGAAGCCCGAGCGCGGCATAGAGCAAAGCGAGCGCGGCAAGGTAGGTCGCGGTGATGGCGGGTAAATGCATGGTCATCTCGCGCCCTCACGGTTTGGCCGGGATAGCGGCCGCTGATCCTGCCCCGCGCTCCCAGACATCTTTACGATGTAAAGATACCGTTATTGATATCGCAAGGCAGCGTCAAGTGAATCTTTACAGTGTCAAAACTGCTGCCTATAACGCTGCGATGACAAAAAAACCCAGCGAGAACAAGGCCCGCATCAGACGCGCGCCGGGCAAGGCCAGGCCGCCACGCGCGCAACGCAAAGGCGACGTCACAAAACCGGGCGCTAGGGGGAAGGTGGCGGGCATCGCGTCCCCCTACCATCACGGTTCGCTCCGCGATGCCCTGCTGCAGGCAGCCGAGCGGGTGCTCGAGCGCGACGGGCTTTCGGGGTTGACGCTGCGCGCTGTGGCGCGCGAGGCTGGCGTATCACATGCCGCGCCGACCCACCATTTCGGCGACCTCACCGGGTTGGTTAGCGAGCTTGCCGCGATCGGCTTCCAGCAATTCTGCGCCGCGATGGCTGCAGCTTGCGACAGGCCCGCGCCTCCGGCCGAGCAGGTACGGCTCCGCGTGCATGCTTATGTCAATTACGCCCGGGCGCATCCCGGCCTGTATGGCCTGATGTTCCGCACCGAGCGGCTCGACATGTCGCGGCCGTCATTACATGAAGCGGCCAATGCCTCGTTTGCGGGCTTCGCCGGCGCGATCGGCGCCAGCCGCCAGGAGTCGATTTCCGCGCAGGCACTAACGCTGGACCAGGGCGCTGCGCTGGTGCGGGCGTGGTCGCTGGTTCACGGGTTTACCATGCTGTTGCTGGACGACCGGCTCTCTGACGTACTGCGGCGGCTTCCTGACGGCATCGAGGTCGAAACCCTGCTTGATGCCATGCTCAGATCCACCGTCGTGCGGCCACCTGGCGCGTGATCCGCCGGGATCGTCCGCTCAAGGTCGATGCAACTCGGTGCATACAAGCTGGGGAAGGCTTGCGCGCGACGCGCGAAAGACCTGACATGGCGGCGGAATCGTCCTAGAACAGCGGCCTTGCGATCTCTTCGCCTTCACTAGCGTTGTCAATTCCAGTCGATCATGCCTGCCATTTCCTCGGATAAGCCTTATCGTGTCGGCCGCTCCCGCACCGGACTCGGCCTCTTCGCCACCAAACCGATCAAGAAGGGCACCAAAATCATCCGCTATTTTGGGCCGCTGTTGGATTCGAAGAAGAAAAAAGACGACGCAATCGAGAACAAATATCTGTTCGAACTCAATAAACGCTGGACGATCGACGGCTCGGTGCGCGAGAACGTCGCCCGCTACATCAACCACGCCTGCAAGCCGAACGCGGAATCCGACGTCAAGCCGCGCAAGCGCAAGGTGGTGATCCGGGCGATCAAGAACATCGAGCCCGGCGACGAGATCAACTACGATTATGGCACCGATTACTTCAAGGCTTACCTGAAGCCGATCGGGTGCAAATGCAACGCCTGCGAAAAGAAGCGCAGGAAGAAGCGGGCCGAGGCGAGGGCGGAGCGGCTGCGCCTGAAGGCCAGGGAAGAGCGGAAGGCGCAAAGGAAGGCTGAAAAGCTTGCCAAAGCCAGGAAGAAAATGAAGAAAACGAAAAAGCGGCGGAAGCTCAACGGCGCCAGGGTCGCGCACAAGGCCAACGGCCACGCCTCGATATAATTCGTCGGAAACCTTCTTTCGCACGGACGATCTCAGCGCCGAGCCTGCGCGAAACATGCTGCCAGCTTTAGCTGGCTTGCCGACGCCGGATTCCGTGCCTATTTGTACAGGCGTTCGCGAAAGGCGCGCGCCCATGGGCCATCTCAAGCCGCTGAAGATCGACATCGTTTCCGACGTGGTTTGCCCCTGGTGCTACATCGGCAAACGTCGGATCGAGAATGCGCTGGCGCTGGTGCCCGACATTCCCGTGGAAGTGAGCTGGCGGCCGTTCTTCCTCAATACATGGGTGCCGCGCGAAGGGATCAGCCGCGACGAATACCTCACCACGAAGTTCGGTTCACCCGAGGCCTACAAGGCCATCGCCGGGCGCGTGGTCACGGCCGCCGAGGAAGAAGGCCTGATCTACCGGCCTGAACTGGTAAAGCGCCAGCCCAACACGATCGATTGCCACCGGCTGATTCATTGGGCCGGAGCGAAGGGAAGGGCCGCCGAGATGAAACAGCGGCTGATGGAATTGTATTTCCGCGACGGCGGCGATCTCACCGACGTCAACGTGCTGGTGCAGGCGGCAGCCGATTGTGGCCTCGACGCCGACGACGTGCGCAAGCGGCTCGCCACCGACGAAGACGTCGCGCTGATCTCGGGCCAGGCCCGGGAGGCCGCCGACAAGGGCATTTCCGGCGTGCCGACCTTCGTGTTTGCACAGAAATACGCGGTGTCCGGCGCGCAGCCAGCCGAGCAGCTTGCTAGCGCGATCCGGCAGGTGTCGGCCGAAATGAACGCGCAGGCCGCGGAGTGACCGCGCCTTTCGGGGATGTCCGTTAAGCGGTTTTGGGTTTTCGCATCAGTTGAACGGCGCGCCGCGCTTGTGCACGGACCGTGTGGCGCGCCATCATCGCGGCGTGGACGAGCGACACCACCGGATCGCCGGCGCGTAGCGGGATCAGCACGTCACCGATCGTGAAACGGCCGCGCCAGATCGGATTGATCATCGGATGGTCCGGGCTCGCGGTGGAATCCGCCGAGGCGACCACCGGGTCGGCGCAAAGGTGTCGCGTCAGATCCAGCGTGAGCTGGACGCCCGGCGAGAATTTTGCAAAGTGCTCGTCGACGCCGATCTTGAAAAAGAACGCGCGGTCCTGGTGCCGCAGCACGATCCCGGCCGCAAGCGGCGTATCGCCGGCGCGCAACGTCACGATCTCGCACTGGCTGGTTGCCGCCAATGCCGCGGTCGCGTGGCGGATAAACCTGGCATCGCCGTGGTTTTGGATAAGGGCCGTGCGGCGTGCGCCTTTCCAGCCGCCGGCTTCCAGCGCCAGGAAGGTTTCGAGCGCGGCGGCGACTTGTTCCGGCGACCGCGCCACGTCGAAACGAACCTCGCCATGCTCGGCGAGGCGATGGCGCTGTCGGCGCAATTCCTTCAGCTTCTTGGCGCCGAGCGCCTCGCGCAGCAATTCGTCGGCATCCCTGGTCGCATCGAGGCAGGCCCGAGAAGCGGATTGCAGCACGCGCGGCTCGATTCCGTCGCGCCTCAATACTTCCGCAAAGGATTTCATGACCGCGCCGTCGAGCGACATGTCGCGCAGCACCAGCGCGTGGGCGCCGGCATCGCGCGCGCGTTGCATTAGTTGCGCGGCGGCTTCCGTCGCCATCGCACGATCAAGTGGCGGCGTGCAAAGCGTGCCATAGGGATGGGCGCTGACCAGCGCCGGCAGCGGAATCTTGTAGGCGCGCCACATCGAGACCAGCGGCATCAGGCCGATCAATCGATCGCCGTTCCACGCGGCGAGCGCGGAGGCTTTGGTACGGCCACAGGCAAAGGCATTCACCGCCTGTTCCCAGCCCGGCAAATAGTAGCCGTTCGGCTCACAGGCCGCTTCGCAAAGCTGTCGCCACCGGTCGGCGGCCATCGAGGCGAGCGGGACGAGCGGGCGATGCGAGGCAGCCGCGCCGGGCGCACGCGTATCGGTGGCATCCCCGATCGATGCCGGGCGAACCATTGTTCTGTCCGCGATCTCGGCCACGTCCCCTGAAATCCTTGTTCGCGGCAAGCGGGCAAGCGCCTGCGCTCTCACCGCGTCATCAGGGAGGCTAGCCGAAAGATTGGAAAATACGGTTGGCGCCGGGATTCAATTCGAGCGGCGATGTTAACGGGTTGTTTATCTTGCGCCGCGCGGGACACCGCTCAGTGGCTGATCCGCCAGATCGTGCCATTGCCATCCTCCGACACCAGCAACGCGCCGTCATGGGCGACCGCAACGCCGACCGGCCGTCCCCAGACCCTGGCGTCGTCGACCACGAAGCCTGTGACAAAATCCTGATATTCGCCAGTGGGAACGCCGTCCTTCATGCGAATACGGATGACCTTGTAGCCGGTGCGTTTCGACCTGTTCCACGAGCCGTGCTCGGCGGCAAAGCCGTCGCCGGAATATTCCGTGGGAAACTGGTTGCCGTCATAGAACGTCAGCCCCAGCGATGCCGAATGCGCCTGAAGCAGCACGTCGGGCAGGGTGACCTTGCCCTTGAGATCGGGGCGTTCGCCGCGGTGCCCGGGGTCTTCATTGTCGCCGATATAGAACCACGGCCAGCCATAGAGGGCGCCCTCGCGCACCCGCGTCACGTAGTCCGGCACCAGATCGTCGCCGAAGCCGTCGCGCTCGTTGGTCGAGCAATAGAGGTCGCCGGTGACCGGATGGGTGGCGAGGCCGACGCAATTGCGGAGGCCGGTGGCAAACACGCCGGGTCGTTTGCCGTCCGGATCGAACACCAGGACGTCGGCGCGATCTGTCTCGTCATCCCAGCTTGCGCCGAGCGGATGATGGTCGATCCAGCCTTCCGGTGCCTTGCTCATCCCTTCCGCGTCGTTGCTGCGCGAGCCGACCGAGATCATCATCCGCTTGCCGTCGAGGCTGAAAGCGATGTCGCGGGTCGAATGAATGCCGCCACCCGGCAACTGAGCGACGATGGTTTCGGGTCTTGAGGAGGCTCTGAGATCGCCGGTCTTGTAGGGGAATCGGACCACGCTGTCGTTGTTGGCGACGTAGATCCATTGGGGATCATTGCCGCGAGGGTAGAACGCGATGCCGAACGGACCGTTGAGACCACGGGCGTAGACTTTATCGATGCTCGGCCTGGTGGCGCCGTCGTCGGCGCGCAGGACACGAATTCGTCCCGATCGGGTTTCCGCAACGAAGATGTCGCCGTTCGGCGCGACCCGCATCTGCCGGGGCCCGTTCAAGCCTTCCGCGAACAGTTCGACCTTGAAGCCCGCGGGCACCTGCGGAATGGCGGATGCGGGCCGCGTGACCACGCGAGGGCTGTTGCCGGCCGACGGCGTCGCGCCTGGCTTCGGCAGATCCTCCGGCCTGATCAGGCGGCTGGTGCCGGGTTTGTCGGAGCGCCAGTCACCGAACGCCGCGCTGCCGGTCAACGGGGACGATTGAGCCAATGCACCGGTGATACCGGCGTGCATCATCGTGCCGGCGACGAGCGTCGCCGCGAGCCAGATCAGCGAACTATTGCGGCGAAGCATGCGTCCCTCTTGTCGGGTGAAAGCTTTTCAGGTGAAAGCGATCCAGACGGCAATGAAATGTCAGCACCATGGTTCCTCGATTGCCATTCCGTTGCGCCGAGCCCGCGATCACGTCTCGTCATCTTCGTAAAAACAATGCCGCGCGTGAACGCCGCCGCATTAAACATTGGTGCCGTCGGGCGGAACTCCGTTGGGAAGCACAGCCGCACCGTCGCATTCTTCACAAGGAAGCGTATCCATGCCCAGGCCAAAACATGTCATGGACAGCGAACCTAGAGAGTAACCCCGTATGATGGGCGCGGCGCGTTCGTTCGAGGTGGCCGAAAGACCAGCAGTGTAGAGCAGCGGAATGAAATGATCGGGCGTCGGCACCGCCATGTCATAGTCCGGGTGATCGGTCGCCTTCAGTATGTCGCCAGGTGCATCGCCGATCAGCGTCGTCACGTCTTCGTCGAAACGCTGCGCCCAATCTTCACCTGCATCCGGCGTGTTCCAGCGGATGCGGTGAAGATTGTGAACGACATTGCCGCTTGAGACGATGAGGACGCCAGCATCGCGCAACGCAGAAAGCCGGGCGCCGAGATCGAGATGATATTCCAGCGGCTTCAGTGCGTTGATCGACAATTGTACAACCGGCACGTCCGCCTTGGGAAAGAGGTGAGCGAGAACGCTCCATGTGCCGTGGTCCAACCCCCACTGATCGATGTCGCCGCCCACCCTATGCGGTCGCACAACCTCCGCCACTTCCTCGACGAGGCTGGGCAGGCCCGGGGCGGGATATTGGAATGCGAAAAGCTCTTCGGGAAAGCCGTAGAAATCGTGAATGGTGCGCGGTCGCGCCATCGCCGTCACGGCCGTCGCCCCGATGAACCAGTGTGCGGAAACACACAGGATCGCGCGTGGTCGGGGAAGCGACTGCCCGATACGCCGCCAGGCGTTTGTGTAGCCGTTGTGCTGCAGCGTGTTCATCGGACTTCCGTGCCCGATGAATAGCGCTGGCATGCGTGTGGGGCTGGCTGCCATCGTCATTGCGTCACGCCGAGCTGTTGCATCAGCGTGGCGCTATCCCAGAAAAGAAACTCTTCGCTCATCGTGCCTTCTTTATTCCAGTGGCCCAGCGTCGCCATCGAAAGATGATATTTCTTGCCCGTCGGTTGACCATAATAGCCGGTTTAACTACGGGCGGCTGCATCCAATCTCATGCGCCACACCCGTGCGGTGACGCGGCACTCCGATCGTGTCGCTATCCGCCACTTCGCCAACGAGGCCGCGCGACAATGCGGTCTAAATCGGCTCGAAGCTCTCCGACAAACAGGTGTCCTCGGCCTCGACCCGCTGCCGGTCAAAGATGACTCCGTTGTCGATGTTGATGCGATAGGTCTGGACGCCCAGCGGACTGCCGGTGGCCGATGTCAATTCGGCCCTGACGCAGGCCGTCCAGCCGGGCCCGCGGAGGTCGTGCCGTGCCGGTGAAACCTGTACGTCGCGCGGGGCCGACGCGGCGGTGAACACCGAATCCAGGTGCTCGCGGACGAGTTGCTTGACGTCGGGCGCAGGCTCCAGCGGCACTTCGCCGACCTTGGTGCGCATGAAGTCCGGTACGACCGCATGACTGTCGGCGAAACCGCATCCCGCCAAAGCAAGCGCCATGGTTGTCATCGATGCGATGCAAAGAACGATCCGCCCCATCCCGCAATTCTATCCCGCTTCAGGTGGAATTACCCGCATTCCACGGGTTAATTTTCGTTCACAAGCGCGGCGCCGTTGGCAGACAGATTGCGGACGACAACCTTCACAGCATCGCGAACGCGCTGGAGACGATCGCCACCGGCTTGTCGTCGGCGGCGCTCGATAATGTGACGCGGCCAAAACTCATGGTGCGCCCGAGACGGACGATCCGGGCGTCGGCCAGCACGTCCGACGAGGCGACGGCACGCATGAAATGGGTGGTTTGATCGACGGTCGTCATCGGCCTGTAGCCACGGTTGGCTGCGAGGATCGCAAGCACCATCGAGGTATCGGCGAGCGCCATCAGCGCCTGGCCGCAGACGATGCCGCCATGCCGGCACAGCCGCTCCGAGAATGGCATGCGGAGCACGGCCCCGGGCTGCCAGTCGGCGGGCGCGGCTGCGGGCGGGTCGCATTCGATGCGTTCGATCGACAATTTGAGATCCTGCACCCACGGGGCAAACACGTCGCCGAGAACCTGTCTTGCCGCGGCGACATCGAATCCGGCCGCCGGTTGTTCGCTTGGCATGAATGCTTGATCCCCGGATGATCCCCGGCTGACATTGTAGACGCGCGCGCCGCGGCTTGAAAATGCCCGACTTCAGGCCGTATAATCCCGGGCGGTGGGAGTGGTGGACAATGTTCAGGCGATCGGCACTGATCCTCAGCGCGATCGCGATGGGCCTTCTGCTCAACGGCTGCACCAAATGTGGCCCGGTCTGGGATGACTGGCTGCCGAAATCCTGCAAGTCGGATCATTTATAGCGCACCCGGTGCGATGGCATATTGCCGGAAATGGCGGGGGGAGCATTCCATGAAGGTTTTACGCGCAACGGCCCTGATCGCGCTGCTGCTGGGACCGGCCTACGCGCAAGTACCCCAGGTCAATCTGATACCGGACACGCCCTCGAAGACGCCCGAGGAAAGGGAGGCCGACCAGGCAAGGGACAGGGCCTACAAGGAATCGCTGAAGAAGATTCCGGACGCCAAAGCTTCATCCGACCCGTGGGGCACGATGCGATCCGATCCGCCCAAGGCTTCCGTCAACAACGCTGCCGTCAACAAGGCTGCCGCCAACAAGGCCACCGTCAAGCCCGCGGCGAAGACAGCCGCCAAGCCGCGCACCAGGACCGGCAGCACCCAGAACTAGAGCGTTTTCGAGCGAAGTGGATACCGGTTCGCGTAAAGAAAACGCGTCAAAACAAGAATCCAGAGCCCCGTTCCGATTCCATCGGAATCGGAAATGGCTCCAGATATGAGATTGCGGCGCCCGCGAAGCGCGGACCAAAAAAGCGCTACGCCGCCCAGGCGGAGTATGTTCGCTTGGCGGCGCAGGCCTGGTCCCCGAGTGATGCAATGACCCAGGTAGAACTTAAGTCCCACGGCGATGAAAAAGGTTCAAACGGATATCCGGGCCCGGCTGGCCGAAAAAGTGTCCGAAAACCCGCCGCTTGGGGCCGGCACATGAACCAGGGCACGGGCCGGCGAGCGTATCGGGTGGTGCCGGCTCATTTGGAGACTGCCCGATCGACGGCCCGGAGTAGCTCGTCAATCGCCCTATGCTCCGAGGAAACCAGTTCGTGCCGGTCCATGGCGCGAATGATTTCCAGTCCCTTGGCCAGTTCGGCCCATCCGTCTGTCATGCCATTGAAGGCGAGGTAGGGACCAAGGATGCGCGACAAGGGGCGAAGCGACCGCCGCTTGCACCAGGCATCAACCAGCATTCGAAGCTCGGCGAAAAACTCATCGTTCGACAAGGACATTGGCAGATTCCGGATTGGGACACCGCCAACTCTATAGACCAGGACACCAGAGTGGGGGGCCTTGGCGTCGAAACTTTCGTCTTAGAGGGTTTTCGAGCCCAAGGAGCGCTAACAAGGAGCGCTAACGATGGCCCTCAGGTTGATGCTGCAGGGCCTAGGGTAACGGGTCGCCCACTGGCGTAAAAAATACGGTGACGGATGGGAGGCATAATTTCGCGAACGGTTCGAAACAGAGATGATAGAAAAGAAC
>JAGXAF010000300.1 GCA_018971675.1 Bradyrhizobium sp. | reverse complement strand
TTAACAGGATTTCGGCAACAACGATCGTGCCGCGGCGCTGGAAAAGATGCGCGGTCGTTGCGGGCGAGAGCAGTTTGAGCGCGCTGTGACTGATCAGGATTTCGCGACCGATTCCGGCCGTGCGCGATTTCCGATCCAGGCGCTGTTCAACGGGGGCGATTTCCCAAACGCGCCATGACAACGCCCGGTTTCGTCCGCCGCGATGGCCTTCCGGGCACGATCGGCAGGTTGCGCTCGATGCCCGACCAAAATCGTCGCTCGCGGCTGCTCAAAATGAGACATTCCCGCCTGTTCGCGCCAGGATCGGAACCAAAATGCGGAGGCTTTCGGACCCAACCTGGCGCAGTTCGCCGACGGCCCCGCTTGGGCCAGCGTCAGGATCGCAAATCGGGGGTGGCAGCCCGGGCTTCAAATTATTGATCCCGTACAAAAAAAGTCGAAAGGGCGCACAAAAAAATATCCTCGAAAGAGGTCGGCGCCCAATAGCGTCGTTCCAAGTTACCAACGAACGACGGTATGAACCATTTGATTGCACTTCATAGCAAAAAAGATGCACACATCATCCCGCATCATTCGTTTGTGCATCGAGATATTGCGATGCATGAAATCGAGCCACACCCTTTTTGGTACTTTTGCAGGTGTTTATGAACCGGCTGCGAACCGGGACGTAACTGGCTGCGCCCACCGGCGGGATTCCGAGAACGATGACGAGACCGGAACTGACAGGCCCCAGCCTATCGAGCGACCAATGGCGTCAAATCAGCGAATTGGCGACGTCGCTCTCGCCTGAACAGGCCATCTGGATCAGCGGATACTTCGCTGGCGTCGGACATCAACTGCGTGCGTCGACAATCGGGATCGGCAATCTACCCGTTGCGACTCTTCCGCCGACAACGCGACCGCAGGCAACCTCGTCGCGCCAACTGACCGTATTGTTCGCTACGGAAACGGGTAACAGTTCCGGGCTTGCCACGTCGGTCGTCGATGCTGCCCAGGCGCTGGGTATCAACGTGCGCCGTTTCGACATCGCCGAATACAAGCCTCGAAGCCTTGCGGAAGAGCAAGACCTGTTGGTGATCACCAGCACGCACGGCGAGGGCGACCCGCCGCAAACGGCACTGACGTTTTTCGAGTTTGTCGAAAGCCGCCGGGCACCGAAGCTCCCGAACCTGCGCTTTGCGGTGCTGGCCCTCGGCGACTCCAGTTACGAGCGCTTCTGCGAGGCTGGCAAGCGGCTGGATCGGCGGCTCGAGGAATTGGGCGGACAACGCCTGGCAGACCGTATCGATTGCGACGTCGATTTCGAGGAGCCCGCGGCAGCCTGGATTCAACAGGCGCTTGGAAAGCTCGCGCCATCAGCGCAGGTTCAGGCGCCGGCACTCGAGGCGAAAGGCCAGATCGCAAGCGATGATCGCAGGCCCGCCACCTTCGACAAGAAGCATCCGTTTCTGGCACCGGTTCTCGACAATATCGTTCTCACGGGTCGCGGCTCGACCAAGGAGACACGGCATATCGAATTGTCGCTGGCGGATTCCGGCCTGGTCTATCGCCCCGGAGATGCCCTGGGAGTGCACGCGCGGAACGAGCCGACGCTCGTTGCCGCGCTGATCGAGCGCCTGGCCCTTTCCGGAGACACTCTGGTCAACGTCAAGAAGGCGTCGATCCCCCTTGCCGACGCGCTCGAAAGAGTCTTCGAGATCACGACGGCAACGCCGCGCTTTCTGGACCATTGGGCCGATGTTACCAATGCCGGGGAACTGCACGAACTGCGCAAGCCCGAAAACAGCGAGGCGCGCGCGGCGTTCCTGCACGGACATCATGTACTGGACATCATCGAGCGCTTTCCGGCTCCCGGTATCGATGCGGACACGCTACTGGCCGGCTTGCGGCCGTTGCAGCCACGACTCTATTCGATAGCGTCCAGCCTCTCGGCCATGCCCGAGGAGGCGCATCTTACGGTCAGTACGGTACAATATGAACTCCTCGATCGGTCACGCGCCGGGGTCGCATCCGGATATCTCGCGATGCAGACAGGGGAGGGCGCGCAGGTTCCGGTCTACATCCAGTCCAACGATCACTTCCATCTCCCTGACGACGACGTGTCGATCCTGATGATCGGAGCCGGCACCGGCGTCGCGCCCTATCGCGCCTTCATGCAGGAAAGGGAGGCTCGCGGCGCCACCGGCCAGGCCTGGCTGGTGTTCGGCGAGCGCAATTTCCGATCGGATTTTCTCTATCAGGTCGAATGGCAGGCGTTGCTGAAGAACAAGATCCTGACGCGCATGGATGTCGCGTTCTCGCGCGATTCCTCTCCGAAGACGTATGTCCAGGATCGGCTGCGTCAGCAGGGCCGAGACGTATACGCATGGCTTGAAGAAGGCGCCCACCTGTATGTCTGCGGAGATGCCGCGCACATGGCGCCCGACGTGCATGCGGCGCTCATTGAAATCCTCGAGCGGCATGGTGGCCTCGACCGGGAAGCCGCCAGCGAATATCTCGCCACCATGACCCGGGATCGCCGCTATCGGCGTGACGTCTACTGAGGCCGGCCGCATTGGATACGACACCACCAACGGACCGAAGCCGGGACCTGTCACAGCCGCTCGAAAGGCTGGGGCCGGACGAGACTCTCAAGGCGAACAGCAACTATCTGCGCGGTACGATTGCCAAAAGCCTCGTCGACGAGATCACCGCCTCGGTGACGCCGAGCGATGCCAAGCTGATGAAATTCTTCGGAATTTATCAGCAGGACGATCGCGACATCCGGGATGAACGGCGGCGGCAAAAGCTCGAATCGGCCTTCTTCTTCATGGCAAGGC
Organism: Bradyrhizobium sp.; assembly: GCA_018971675.1. Taxonomy (GTDB): domain Bacteria; phylum Pseudomonadota; class Alphaproteobacteria; order Rhizobiales; family Xanthobacteraceae; genus Bradyrhizobium. The sequence continues at coordinate 232 of JAGXAF010000300.1, read as the reverse complement.
TGCGCCTTCCGGGCGGCGTATGCAGCCCGACTCAATGGCTCAGGCTGGACGCTCTTGCACGCGCATATGCCGGCGACACGCTGCGGCTCACCACGCGTCAGACGTTCCAGTTTCACCGGGTCATGAAGCACGACCTTCGCACCGTTATTCGTGGCCTGCGTGACGTTCTGATCGACACCAGGGCGGCCTGCGGCGACGACACAAGGGGCGTGATGTGCGGCGTCAATCCGCT
>JAGXAF010000299.1 GCA_018971675.1 Bradyrhizobium sp. | reverse complement strand
TGACCGGCCTTTTTAAAATATTGACGATGACTGACCGGTCAGTCATAATTGAAGCATGGCAAAGACATCCTCGAAACCGGTGAATGCGGTTCCTGCAAAGTCAGCGAAACAGCGGGCAGGGAAGGCCGCGCAGGGCCGGACGCACGCGCCGCCGGACCCGGCATCCGAGCCGCCGTCCGGGCGGGTGGCGCGCGCGGCGGAACGGCGCGAGGCCATCATCGCGGCCGCGATGGACGAATTCGTCGGCCGCGGCTACGCCGCGACGCGGCTCGACGATGTCGCCAGGCGCGCCGGTGTCGCCAAAGGCACGATCTATCTGCATTTCAAGGACAAGGAAGCGCTGTTCGAGGAACTGATCCGGACCGCGATCGTGCCGCTGGTCAATCGCATCGCCCCTCCGCCGAATCCCGGTGGCTCGGTGCGCGACATGATCGAGCTGTTTGCCCGCACCTTCATCCAGGAAGTGGCGACGACGCAGCGGGCCGATATCATCCGTCTGATCGTGGCGGAGGGGCCGCGTTTTCCCGCGATCGCCGATTTCTATTACCGGGAAGTGGTGTCGCGAGGCCTCGCCGGACTGCGGGCCGTGATCGAGCTGGGAATAGCGCGCGGCGAAGTTCGCCAGCCGGAGCTGGCGCGCTTTCCGCAGATCGTGGTCGCGCCCGCGATCGTGGCGGTGATCTGGAAGAGCCTGTTCGAAAAACATTCGCCGCTGGACGCGCTCGAGATGTTTCGCGTCCATCTCGATTTGATCTTTGGCGAACGGAGGGCGACATGACCTCGTCGCGAACGCTGTTGCCGGCTTTTGCAGTCCTTGCCCTGGCCGCGTTGCTCGGCGGCTGCAACGAACGCCGCGATCCCGGCTATCAGGGCTGGGTCGAGGCCGACATGATCTTCGTCAGTCCGGATGAATCCGGGCGCGTGACCAAACTCGATGTCCGCGAGGGAGATGAGGTCAAGGTCGGCATGCCGCTCTATTCGGTGGACGACGACCTGCAGCGGGCAGACCTCAACCAGAACAACGCCACGCTTGCCAATGCCAGGCAGACCTATGACCGCGCGTCGTCGCTGAGCAAGACCGGCTCGGGGACGCAGGCCAGTCTCGATTCCGCGGTCTCGGCGCTGCGGGTGGCCGAAGCGCGTGTCAATACTTCGCAGACGCGGCTGGCGCGGCGCACGGGATTTGCGCCGGTGAACGGCACGGTCCAGCAGATCTATTTCCGTGAGGGCGAAATGGTGCCCGCGCAGCGGCCCGTGCTCTCGATCATGCCGCCCGGCAACATGAAGGTGCGGTTCTACGTGCCGGAGGCCGCATTGCCGACGATCGCGATCGGTGACGAGGTGCGCGTCACCTGCGACAACTGCGCGGCCGATCTGACCGCGAAGATCTATTTCATCGCGACATCCGCCGAATATACCCCGCCCGTGATCTACAGCCTCGATGAGCGCAACAAGCTGGTGTATCTGGTGCAAGCGCGACCCTCGAGCCCCGACAGCCTTCGGGTCGGCCAGCCGGTCAGCGTGTATCTCAACGCCAAAACACCCGTGGCGGACCAGCGATGACGGCCGGGCAGGTTTCCGCAGAGAACGTTGCGATCGACGTTCATGGCCTGTCGAAGTCGTTCGGCGGCCGCGAGGTGGTGCATGACCTCTCGATGCAGGTCAAGCGCGGCACCATCTACGGCTTCCTGGGTCCCAATGGCTCCGGCAAGACCACGACGATCCGCATGCTCTGCGGATTGCTGACTCCCGATCGCGGTGAGGGCAGTTGCCTCGGCTATGACATCCGGCGCGATGCCGACAGGATCAAGCGCCAGGTCGGCTACATGACGCAGCGCTTTTCGCTGTATCAGGATCTGTCGGTACGCGAGAACCTGGAATTCGTCGCCAGACTCTACGGCGTTCGCGATGCGCGCGGCACCGCGCGCGAGATGATCAGGCGGCTTGGGCTGACCGGCCGCGAGGCACAACTCGCCGGCGAACTCTCCGGCGGCTGGAAGCAGCGCCTGGCGCTCGGCGCCTGCACGCTGCCCAATCCGCAATTGCTGTTGCTGGACGAGCCGACCGCGGGCGTCGATCCCAAGGCGCGGCGCGATTTCTGGAACGAGATCCATGGGCTTGCCGCCAACGGGCTGACGGTGCTGGTCTCGACCCATTACATGGACGAGGCCGAGCGCTGCCACGAGATCGCCTACCTCGCCTACGGCCATCTGCTGGCCCACGGCACCGTCGATGAGGTGATCGCGAAATCGGCGCTGATGACCTACACCGTGACCGGTGACGACCTCAATTCGCTGGCAGCCGAACTGACGGGCAAGCCGGGCATCGACATGGTGGCGCCGTTCGGCACCAGCCTGCATGTCTCCGGCCGCGACGTGGCGGCGCTCGAAGCCACCATCGCGCCGTGGCGGGAGCGTCAGGGATTGCACTGGCAGCATAGCGCGCCGTCGCTGGAGGACGTGTTCATCGAATTGATGAGCCGCTCAAAGGACAATTTCCAATGAGCGCAATCAATGCAATCGACAATGCCGGAGAGAGCAGGGAGCCCAGGGAGACCGGATTCGGCTTCTGGCGACGCAGCTATGCGATGGTGGTGAAGGAGTTCATCCAGTTGCGGCGCGATCGGGTATCGTTTGCGATGATCGTGATGATCCCGGTGATGCAACTGCTGCTGTTCGGATATGCCATCAATACCACGCCGCGGAACCTGCCGACGGCGGTGCTATTGCAGGAAGATAGCGACCTCGGCCGATCAATCCTGAAAGCGTTGCAGAACACCGATTATTTCCGCTTCACCCGGGAAGTGCACAGCGTTGCCGAATTCGACGATCTGCTGCTTTCGGGCAAGGTGCTGTTCGGGGTCGAAATTCCGCGCGGCTTCGAGCGCGCGGTGCGGCGCGGCGATTATCCGGCGATGCTGGTCGCGGCCGACGCGACCGATCCGGTGGCGGCGGGCTCGGCGCTGTCGGCGCTCAGCGTCGTGGTGCAGACCGCGCTCGAGCACGATTTGCATGCGGGTGATCCGGCCTCGCTTCCGTTCGAGATCCGCGTCCATGCGCGT
>JAGXAF010000064.1 GCA_018971675.1 Bradyrhizobium sp. | reverse complement strand
TCGCCCGCGAGCGCAAACCGCGCTTATTTCATCGCCCGAAACCTGACGTTTGCGCAAGACCAGCAGCCGTCCAAGACCGAGATGATAAAGCAGGTCATGGATAAATACGGCGCGCCAACCATCGTCGGAGATCAGCACCTCTATTACATCTATCGCGCCGGCAAGATCGTCTCCGTCGGCGCGAAGTACAAGGAAGTGACGGCGCTCGAAGCCATCGACCGGCCGCTCGATCCGAGAGCCGCGATCAAGCTCGACGGTGCCGACGGTCGTGGCAGTTGCGTCGCGGCGGTGAAGCGTTCGCAGGCCAGGGAGAAAACATTGAGCGCGATGCTGAACGAGGCCAGGGCTGCCAATTGCGACGGCACCCTCAGCGTGCAACTGACGCCGGGCGTGGCGCCGGACCGCATTGGCCATGCACAATTCACCCTGCTGGATTTCAAGCGCATTGTCAGCGCAGCCACGATCGACGGCGATGCACTTGCCGCGGAAACGAAAGAACGAAATCCGATGCCGCAAGGCAACGCGCCAAAACTGTAGGGCTCAATCGCCAAAGCGGAACGGAAACAGGAAAAGCAGACCCGGCCATGAACAGGTCGTCTCAGCGGCGCAGTTCACGCGACGTCCATCCGGGCCTTCATCCAGCGGCTATTGGCGGCCAGGGTTTTTCGCAGCCCGGTTGTCTCTTGCGAGGACGCCGGAGTTGACGATGCTGACCGCAGGATCCGGGTCCGCGCCGGATTCGTCGAGTTCGGCGGCGGCTCCCGGCATTGCCTCGATCACCGCGATGCCGTGGCGGTGACAGATGTCGGCAAGCGCCGCCGGCGGCGTGGAATCGGTGACAAAGGTCTGGATCTGGCTGATATGGGCGATGCGGACTGGCGCGCTGCGCCGCAGCTTGGTCGAATCCGCCACCAGCATCACGCTACGCGCATTCGCGATGATGGCCTGCGCCGCTTGCACCTCGCGATAGTCGAAATCCAGGAGCGCACCCTCCTCGTCGATCGCCGACGCGCCGATGATGGCGTAGTCGACCTTGAACTGGCCGATCAGGCTGATCGCCGTCGAGCCGATCACCGCGCCGTCGGCGCGACGCACCGCGCCGCCGGCCACAATCACCTCGATGCGCGGATACCGGTATAGCAGCATTGCGACATTGAGGTTGTTGGTGATGACGAGCAGATCCTCGTGCGAGGTGAGCGCGCTGGCGACCTCTTCGGTGGTCGTGCCGATATTGATGAACAGGGAGCAGCCGTTCGGGATCAGCGCCGCCGCCGCCGCACCGATTGCTTTCTTCTCCTCGGCGGCGACGAAGCGGCGTGCTTCATAGGCAAGGTTCTCGACACCGGAGGCGATGATCGCGCCGCCATGAATCCGGGTCAGCGATCGATGATCGCAGAGATCGTTGAGGTCCTTGCGGATGGTCTGGGCCGAAACCTCGAAACGCCGGGCGAGATCCTCCACCATCACCCGGCCAAAGGCGCGGGCAATATTGAGAATTTCGGATTGGCGATGGCTCAGGCCGGTCACGGGCGCGCCTCTGGCGGTCACAGCACCCATGGTGATGCGGTTCCGTGGTCTGGTCAACGCCCGAAAACCGACCCGCCGCGGCTTTCGCTGCTCAACGTGGACCAGAGCCAGGGCGCCCGCGCCTCAGGCTGCGGCGGGCTGCTCGCCATTGACGAGCCGAAGGGCGGCGCACTCGGCCTCGCGGGCGTTGCGAAATAACCGGCCCTCCAGCCGACTGAAGCGGTGCGAAGCAGCGAAGAAACGAAAGCCGTCCTGATCACGGACGACGATACCCGCCGGCCGTGAATCAACTTCAATGATGTAGGAGTCTGGCATTGTACCCGCTCTAAGCCTCAGTGCGGGCAAATAACGGTATGGGTCCGGAAAAGGTTCCTACGGATCGTACACACCTCCGTCATCATCCGCGAAGGCCGATGATAACGGATCCCATGCGACGCACGGGAACCGGAAACCTTAGAAACCTTAAGTGATCGGTGCGGCGGCCTGCGGGATCACCTGCGGATGGCCCTGATCGTCAATGGCGACGTAGGTGAAATTGCCGTCGGTGACCAAAATCGGCTGCATCTCCTTGCGGCGCAGCACCCAGGCTTCGAGGTGAACCGTGATCGAGGTCTTGCCGATCCGGACCAGGTTGGCATGCACGGAAACCAGATCGCCGACGAACACCGGCTTTCTGAAATTCATCGCATCGATCGCAACCGTCACGGTGCGGGTCTTCGCGGTCTTGGAGGCAAACACCCCGCCGGCGACGTCCATCTGGCTCAGTAGCCAGCCGCCAAAAATGTCGCCGTTCTGGTTGGTGTCGGCCGGCATCGCCAATGTGCGCGTGCAGAGATCGCCGCACGGTTCGGTCTCGGTATTCAGGGGAGCGTGAACGGCTTGCGGATCGCTCATGTCGGAATGCTCGTCGAAGAACCGGACATCACTCAAAAGTCTCCCACCCGGCATCCGGCGTGAACCGGTCACCGAACTTCGCCGCCAGCGCGCGCAGTGTCGCGGTGACGTTGTCGGCGCCGCGACTGCGCGCATAATTCAACGGGCCGCCGCGGAACGGCGCATAGCCGGTGCCGAAGATCATCGCGCCGTCGACCACGTCGGCGTTGTCGACAATGCCCTCGCGCAGGCAGGCCACGCAGACATTCGACATCGGCAACACCAGCCGATCGATCATTTCCGCGCTCGGCGCCGCAGCGGCCGTGGCGCCGGCCCCCTTGTCGGCCTTGCCGTCCTTCCAGACATAGAAGCCCTTGCCGGTCTTGCGGCCGAGTTCGCCATTGGCGACCTTGTCGCGCAGCCAGGCCGGCGTCGGCGGCAGGGAATCTCCGAACTTCGAGCGCAGCATGTCGCCGACCGCCAGGCAAATATCGAGACCGACCTGGTCGGCCAGCTCGATCGGGCCCATCGGCATGCCGAACTTCTCCGCCGCCGCATCGATGGTGAGCTTGTCGATCTTCTCGTCCAGCATCACCATCGCCTCCAGCATGTAAGGCGTCAGCGCGCGGTTGACGAGAAAACCCGGCGAACTCTTGACCGGCAGCGGCAACCGGTCGATGGCGCCGACGAAGGCCAGCGCCTGCTTCAGAAATTTTCCGTCGGTAGCATCATGGCTGACCACTTCGACAAGCTGCAGCCGCGAGACCGGATTGAAGAAATGCAGGCCGAGCAGCCGCTCCGGCTGCCGCAGCGTCGCGCGCAAATCCTGCAGCGGAATGCTCGACGTGTTGGTGGCGAGGATCGCGCCTTCCTTCATCTTCGGCTCAAGTCCGGCATAGACCTTTTGCTTGAGCTCGAGCTTTTCCGGCACCGCCTCGATGATCAGGTCGGCATTGCGCACGCCCTCGCCGCCGAGATCGGGAACCAGACGGTCCATCGCGTCGCGGACCTCGGTGCGCTTGTGGATGATCTTGCCGAACAGGTCCGAGGCGCGCTTGATCGCGCCGGCGATCGGCTCCGGCTTCATGTCGGCGAGCGTGACATGCAGACCCTTGCCGGCGCACCAGGCCGCGATGTCGCCGCCCATGGCGCCGGCGCCGATCACGTGGACATGACGTATCGTGTTGCCGGTGCCGGCGAGTTTCTTCATCTGCTCACGCAGAAAGAACACGCGAATCAGGTTTTGCGCGGTCGGCGTCACGATCAATTCGGCGAACGAGATCTGTTCCGCCTTCAGCATCGCCGCCTTGTCGCCGCCGTGCTTTTCCCAGAGATCGATCAATGCGTAGGGCGCCGGATAATGCTCGCGGGGCGCGGTCTTCTCGGCCTCCTTGCGCATGCGCGAGGCGAGGAAGCCGCGCACCCGGCTGAAATTCAGCACCTTGTTGAGAGGACCGGGCCGGGCGCGTTTCAGACCGCCGGATACCGCGTCCTTGACGGCATTGCGGACATGCCGCTCCTGCGTCACCGCATCGACCAGCCCGAGCGATTTGGCACGGCTCGCGTCGATGGTGCGGCCGGTCAGCATCAGGGTCATCGCCTGCATCGGATTGACCAGCTCGGTGAACCGCGCGGTGCCGCCCAAACCCGGATGCAGCCCGAGCAATATTTCCGGGAAGCCGAAGCGGGCGTTGTCGATCGCGATGCGCGACCGGCAGGCCAGTGCGATTTCGAGGCCGCCGCCGAGGCAGAAGCCATGGATCACCGCGACCGTCGGAATCCGCAACGCTTCGAGCCGGTCATTCACCGCATGGGCGCGCGCGATGGCGGTCTCGACCGTGCGCGGGTCGTAGACGCCGCGAAACTCGTTGACGTCGGCGCCCGCGATGAAGCCGGACGGCTTTGCCGAGCGGATCACGATGCCTGCCGGCTGCTGATTTTCCAGTGCCGCAAGCACCTCTTCGAACTCCGCCACCACATCCGACGACAGCGTATTGGCGCTGGCGCCGGCGCGATCGAACAACAGCCAGGCGATGCCGTCGCTGTCCCGCCCGAGCCTGAAATTGCGATAGGGCTCGTTCTCGCTGATCCTGGGCCCGAGTTCGAGCGTCCGGTCAGCGAAAACATCCAAGACTTTCGAATCCATGACGCTCCCTATACCGCTTCGATCAACATCGCGCCGCCCTGCCCGCCACCGATACATTCGGTGGCGATGCCGCGCCGGGTGCCGAGCCGCTTCATCGCATTGACCAGATGCAGCACGATGCGGTTGCCGCTGCAGCCAACGGGATGGCCGAGGCTGATCGCGCCGCCATCGACATTGAGCTTTTCCGGTTCGATTTCGCCGGCGGCCTCGTCGAGACCGAGGATCTCACGGCAGAACTTTTCGTCCTTCCAGGCGGCAAGGCAGCCCAGCACCTGCGCGGCGAACGCCTCGTTCAATTCCCAGGTCTCGACATCCTGCAAGGTGAGCCGGTTGCGCTTCAGGAGTTCGGTCGCAGACAATACCGGGCCGAGGCCCATGACGCTGGGATCGAGCGCCGACCATTGACTGTCGAGGATGGCAGCCTTCGGCGTCAGGCCATGCCTGGCAACCGCGGCTTCGGAGGCCAGGATCACCCATGAGGCGCCGTCGGTGATCTGCGAGGAGTTGCCGGCGGTGACCTGGCCCCATGGCCGCTCGAACACCGGCTTCAGCCTGGCCAGGCTCTCGGGCGTGGATTCCGGCCGCACGCCGTCATCGTGATCGTAGAACTTGCCGTCGCGCGCGAACGCGATCTCGATCTCGTTCTTCAGCCAGCCCTGGGACTGCGCATGGGCGAGCCGCCGGTGGCTTTCCGCCGCGTAGGCGTCCGACTGCGCACGCGTGATGCCGAACAGGTAGGCGACCACTTCGGCGGTCCGTCCCATGTTGAGTTCGGTGATCGGGTCGGTCAGCCCGCGCTCGAGCCCGATGATCGGCTTGAGATAGTTCGGCCGCAGTTTCAGCGCGGCCATGATCTTGGCGCCGATGCCCTTGGCGCCGGCAACACCTGCAAACCAGCGCACGCCCTGTTGCGGCCAGACCAGCGGCGCATAGCTCAACGCCTCGGCGCCGCCGGCGAGAATCAAGTCCGAATGGCCCTCGCGGATGTAGCGATATGCGGTGTCGATCGATTGCATGCCGGAGCCGCAATTGATCTGCACCGTGAACGCCACCATCGCCTCGCCCATGCCGAGCCGCAAGGCGGCGACGCGGGCCGGATTCATCTCGTCGGCGATCACGTTGACGCAGCCGAGAATGACCTGGTCGAACGCCGTGGGTGCGAACGGTTGCCGGGCCAGCAGCGGCCGGCCGCATTGCACGGCGAGATCGACGGGGGTGAACGGGCCGGGGCCGGAACGCGCCTTCAGGAACGGCGTGCGGCTGCCGTCAATAATGAAGACCGGCCGCGCCATCAGCCTGCCGCCCTCTTCTCGGCGACCTCCTGGCGCAACTTACGGACGTCGGCGGGCTTGCTGTGGATCGGCGAGATCGCCTCCGGTGCGAAGTCGTCGACCTCGATCACCCTTGCAACGGCTTCATCGGCGGCGGCAAGTCTTTCGGCCTCATCCGCAGTGATGACGCCGTTCTTCAACGCGGTCTCCCGGTCACGCGTATGGGCGGCATGCATTTTCTTCACGATATCCTCAACGCCCGCGACCAGAAGGAATGCCTTCTCCAGTCGCGCGACGCCGCGATCGTCATCGACATGCGACAGATCGGGCGTCAGGCGGTCGCGCGCGGCAGAGGGCTCCTGCACCAGTTGCGCGCATTGATGGGTGACGCGATCAGACGGCCCGAGCGCCCGCGGACCGAGCGGCTGGATCAGGAATTTCAGCATGTAGGCGACGAACCGGTTGGGCAAATTCGCCAGAATTTCCGCCAACCTCAGCTCGATGGTCCTGCAGCCATTTTGCATGCACCATTCGAGCAGGACGAAGTCGGCTTCCTGGTGCCCTTCATCGTGCCAGCGTTTCAGCGCCGCCGACAAGAGATACAGTTCAGACAGGATGTCGCCGAAGCGCGCCGACAGCATTTCCTTGCGCTTCAAGGCGCCACCGAGCGTCAGCAGCGCCATGTCGGCGCAGAGCGCGAACGCCGAGCATTGGCGCGAAAGCTGGCGATAGAATCCGGTCGCTTTCCCTGCAACGCCGACCTTGACCAATCTCCCGCCGCTCCAGCTGCGACCCCATGCCCGGAACAGCGTGATGACGGTGTGGCGGGCATGCTCCCAAAACGTCTTGTCGAACGCGTCCAGTCCCCTGTCGCGGTCGCTCTCACCGAGCGCATTCATTTCGTCCAGCAAATAAGGGTGCGCACGGACGGCGCCCTGCCCGAACACGATCAGGTTGCGGGTCAGGATGTTGGCGCCCTCGACCGTGATGCCGACCGGTACCGAACGATAGAGGTTGCCCATGTAGTTCTGCGGTCCGTCGATCACCGCCTTGCCGCCATGGATGTCCATGGCATCGTCGATCGCGATCCGCATCCGTTCGGTGGCGTGCAGCTTCATGATCCCGGAAATCACCGCGGGATGGCGGCCCTCGTTGAGCGCAGTACAGGTCAGCCGCCGCGCCGCGTCGAGCAGATAGGCCGTGCCCGCGATGCGTGCGAGCGGCTCCTCGATGCCTTCGAACTTGCCGATCGGTACGTTGAACTGCTCGCGGATCCGCGCATAGGCGCCGGTGGTGCGCGCGGCATAGGCCGCGCCCGCCGCCGACAGCGACGGCAACGAAATGCCGCGTCCGGCGGCCAGCGCCGTCATCAGCATCTTCCAGCCCTGGCCGAGGCGCTCCTGGCCGCCGATGATGTAGTCCATCGGGATGAAGACATTGCGGCCCCAGTTCGGGCCATTCTGAAACACCTGCATCGCCGGCAGATGGCGGCGGCCGATTTCGACGCCGGGCAAATCCGTCGGAATCAGCGCCACGGTGATGCCAAGGTCGGTCTCGCTGCCGACGAGCCGATCGGGGTCATATGCCTTGAAGGCGAGACCGAGCAGTGTCGCGACCGGGCCGAGCGTGATATAGCGCTTGTGCCAGTTGAGTCGCAGACCCAACACCTCCCGGCCCTCGAAAGTGCCCTTGCAGATGACGCCCTTGTCGATCATCGAGGCGGCATCGGAGCCGGCTTCCGGGCTGGTCAGGCCGAAGCAGGGAATGTCACGGCCGTCAGCGAGCCGCGGCAGCCAGCGCTCCTGCTGTTCCCGGGTGCCGAAGCGCATCAGCAGTTCGCCGGGTCCGAGTGAGTTCGGCACCATGACGGTGACGGCGGCGGTCAGCGAGCGCGACGAAATTTTCCGAACCACTTCCGAATGCGCATAGGGCGAGAAGCCAAGGCCACCATACGACTTCGGAATGATCATGCCGAAGAATTTCTTTGCCTTGATGAAGTCCCAGACTTCCGGCGGCAGGTCGCGCCATTCCCAGTTGATCTTCCACTCGTCGAGCATCGCGCAGAGTTCATCAACCGGACCGTTGAGAAACGCCTGTTCTCCCTCGGTCAGCTTTGCCGGGGCAAAAGCGAGCAGGTGCGACCAGTCGGGATCGCCGGTGAAGAGGTCGGCGTCCCACCAGACGTCGCCGGCTTCCAGCGCCTCGCGCTCGGTGTCCGACATTGCCGGCATTACGCGGCGCGCCAATGAGTAGATCGGCTTGGTGATAAAATCGCGGCGAAAGGAACCCATGGCGACATCCTTATGGCTCAAGACAGCACTTATGGCTCAAGGCAGTATCGGGCCGTTGTGCGGCCCGAGGCGAGGTATTCGCTGAAAAGGAGGCTTATTTTAGCAGCAAGGCGGGAGAATCACTCTGTTTCCAGCCTGCAGAATAAAGGAATTGGCAACGGCAATACACCTTATCCGCACCGAAAATTCCTGTTGAACGCGATTTACGGCCATGCCGTCAGTCCGGCCGGACCATTTCGAACATGTTTTCCGGCCTGATTTCGAAATAATCGCCACGGCGGCCGGCGCGCATGATCGGGCGGGCAAGCGCGGTCTGGTAGACGCCGTCCTTGATCATCGCCTTGTCGATATGGACCGCCACAACCTCTCCGAGCGTCAGCCAGCCCTGCACCTTCTTGCCGGCCGCGCTCTGCAACTGGATGATCTGCGTCAGCTTGCACTCGAACGACACCGGGCTTTCCGCCACCCGCGGCACGTTGACCAGCTTGCCCGGCGCCATGGTCAGCCCCGCGAGTTCGAACTCGTTGACGTCGCGCGGGACATGGGCTGAGGTCGCATTCATCTGCTCGGCCAGATCCCTGGTCGCGAGATTCCAGACGAACTCGCCGGTATCCTGGATGTTCTGGACGCTGTCCTTCCAGGACGTCGAGGAAAAGCCGATGATGGGCGGTTTGTAATTGAAGCCGTTGAAGAAGCTGTAGGGCGCCAGATTGACATTGCCCTTGGCGTCGCGGGAGGAGATCCAGCCGATCGGGCGTGGCGCGACAATAGCATTGAAAGGATCGTGCCTGAGACCGTGGCCATTGACCGGCTCGTAGAAATGCAGGTCTTTGGGGCCTTTCGCGTCCATTCCTGTCTTACCTGCTGCGCGCGGATTACCTGCGCGGCTCCAACGCGCGAACAATGAAATCGACCATGTGGTCGATCGATGCAGTGGGCTTGTTGACTGCCTGCGCGATCATCTGCGGGTGGAAGTAGCGGATCATGCCGGTGCAGGTGCAGAGCGCCGCCAGTTGTAGATCGGGGACTTCGAACTCGCCAGACGCCACGCCCTGCGCAATCACCTCACCGATCATGCCGGTGATGCATTCGATGTGCGCGACGCAGACGTCCCAGTCCTCCTCCATCGCAATCTCGACCATCTCATGCAGCTTGGAATCGCCGACATAGCGCTCCGTGTTCATGCGATTGACGGTCTTGAGCAGTTCGCGCAGGCGGAGTTTCGCCGGACCGGGCTCGGCCACGATCCGCCGCGCCTCGGTCTCGACCTCGCCCATCAAGGTACGGGCCACGCCCTCGTGAATCGCTTTCTTCGAATCGAAGAAGCGGTAGACATTGGCCGGCGACATCCGCAATTCCTTGGCGATGTCGGCGACCGTCGTCTTCTGATAGCCGATCTGGCGAAACAGACGCTCCGCCACCACGAGAATCCGTTCTCGTATGTCAGGTTCGGCTGTTTCGGAGATCAGTGTCATGGTGAGTTCACTGTTCAATTATTCGGCTGCTTCAGCAAGCGGAAATGCGGGCCTTACCGGACCGTAATGCTGCGGCGCAAGGTCAATCACTTCGCTCGCGCCGGCCTCGTCCAGGCTCTTGCGGAACCATAGCGCATAGAGGCCCGGCAGGTACAGCAAGGTCAGGAAGGTTGCAACAAACAATCCGCCCATGATGGTGATCGCCATCGGGCCCCAGAACGCCGAGCGCGACAGCGGAATCATGGCGAGGATCGCGGCGAGCGCGGTCAGCACCACCGGTCGCGCGCGGCGCACGGTCGCTTCCACGATCGCCTCCTTGCGCGTCATGCCATGCGACACATCGGTCTCGATCTGGTCGACCAGGATCACGGTGTTGCGCATGATCATGCCGGCGAGCGCTATCAGGCCGAGCAGCGCCACGAAGCCGAACGGCTGGTTGGCGACGTTGAGCCCGAGCGAAGCGCCGACGATGCCAAGCGGCGCGGTGAGGAAGACCAGGAGCAGCCGCGAGAAGTTCTGCAGCTGGATCATCAACAGCGTCAGCATCACGATGACCATCAACGGAAACAGCTCGAAGATCGAGGCATTGCCCTTGGCTGATTCCTCGAAAGCGCCACCGGGCTCGATCCGGTAGGCCGGCTCGAGATGGTCACGGATTTCCTGAAGCTTCGGCCAGATCTGGTTGGTGACGTCGGGCGCCTGCACGTCGTCGTTGACGTCGGAGCGCACGGTGATCGCCATGTCGCGGTTGCGCCGCCACAGGATCGGCTCCTCGTGCGAATACTCGATCTTGGCGATCTGCTGCAGCGGCACCGCGACGCCGTTGCGCGAGGTGACGGTGAGATCGCCGACATGGGCGAGATCGAGCCGCTCCGATGGAACGGCGCGGGCGACCACGCCGACCTTCTCGATGCCGTCGCGGACGGTCGTGACCGGCGCGCCGGAGATCAGCATCGACAGCGCCTGCGAGACGTCCTGCGGGGTGAGGCCGAGAGCGCGGGCGCGGTCCTGGTCGACGACGAGCTTCAGGTAGGGCGACTGCTCGTTCCAGTCGAGCTGCACGTCCTTGACGTTCGGATTCTGCCGCATCACGTCGCGAACCTGATAGGCGATCTCACGAACCTTCTTGGTGTCGGGGCCGATCACGCGAAACTGGACGGGAAAGCCGACCGGCGGACCGAAATTGAAACGATCGACACGCACGCGTGCTTCCGGCAACGCGCCATCGGCGACGGCGCTTTCGATCTTCGCCTTGATGCGCTCGCGCGCCTCGACGTTCTTCGCAACAATGACGATCTCGGCAAAGGCTTCGTTCGGCAGCTGCGGGTTCAGGCCGAGCCAGAAGCGCGGCGAGCCCTGACCGACATAGGAGGTGTAGGTGCCGATGTCGTTATCGTCCTTCAGGAGCTTCTCCGCTTCCTTCACCGCCTTCTCGGTAACCCCGAAGGCGGTGCCTTCCGGCAGACGCAGTTGCAGGAACAGCTCGGGCCGCTCGGAGAGTGGGAAGAATTGCTGCTGCACGTGGCCGAAAGCGAGGATCGAGGCGACGAACACGCCGACGGTGGCGAGCACCGTCTTGACGCGGTGATTGACGCACCACTGGATCACCGAGCGCAACACGCGATAGACACGGGTCTCGTAGATCGCGTGCGGATCGTGATTATGGTGGACCGTGATGTTCGGCAGCAGCTTGACCCCGATATAGGGCGTGAAGATCACGGCGACAAACCAGGAGGCGACCAGCGAGATCGCCACGACCCAGAAAATGCTGCCGGCATATTCACCGACCGCCGAGTTGGCAAAGCCGATCGGCAGGAAACCGGCCGCGGTGACCAGCGTTCCCGTCAGCATCGGGAATGCCGTCGATTCCCAGGCAAAGGACGCGGCACGGATGCGGTCCCAGCCCTGCTCCATCTTCACCACCATCATCTCGACCGCGATGATGGCGTCGTCGACGAGCAAGCCGAGCGCGATGATCAGCGCTCCGAGCGAGATGCGGTGCAGATCGATCCCCAGCACGTTCATCACAATGAACACGATCGCGAGCACCAGCGGTACGGACGCTGCGACCACAAATCCGGTGCGCCAGCCGAGCGCCAGGAAGGAGACGAACAACACGATCGCCAATGCCTCGACGAAGGAATCGACGAACTCACTGACAGCCTGCTCGACCACCTTGGGCTGATCGGCGATCAGATTGACATTGATGCCCTGCGGCACTGCCTTCATGAACTCATCCGTCGCGGCGGAGACGTCCTTGCCGAGCTCGAGGATGTTGGCGCCCTTCGCGGTGACGACGCCGATGCCGATCGCGGGTTTGCCTTCCTGCCGCACCTTGAAGGTCGGCGGATCGACGAAGCCATGGGTGACGGTGGCGATGTCGCCGAGACGGAACACGCGGCCGTTGCTCTCGACCGGCGTCTCCGCGACCGCCTTGGCGCCGTCGAGCGCGCCGGTGACACGCAATGGTACGCGCTGCGAGGAGGTCTCGACCGTGCCGGCCGGCACGACATTGTTCTGCTTGGCGAGCGAATCGAACAGCGCCTGCGGCGTGATGCCCAGCGTCGCCAGCTTGGCGTGCGAGAACTCGACGAAGATGCGTTCGTCCTGGGTACCGTAAACGTCGACCTTGGTGACGCCGGGCACTTTCAATAGCCGCTGGCGCAGACCCTCCGCGGCCTTCTTGAGCTGGGCGTAGTCGGCGCCGTCGCCGGTCATCATGTAGAGGATGGAATCGACGTCAGAGAATTCGTCATTGACGACGGGGCCGAGAATGCCCGCGGGCAAATCGCCCTGCGCATCGGCCAGTTTTTTGCGCAGCAGATAAAAGAGGTAAGGCACTTCCTTCGGCGGCGTGGAGTCGCGGAAAGTGACCTGCATTGCCGTAAAGCCGGGCTTGGAATAGGTCTGCACCTTCTCGAAATAAGGCAGCTCCTGCAGCCTCTTCTCGATGGGATCGGCGACCTGGGTCTGGATTTCCTTGGCGGTCGCACCCGGCCACATCACGGAGACGTTGACAACCTTCACCGTGAAGAAGGGGTCCTCGGCGCGACCGAGCTTCTGATAGGAGAAGAAGCCGGCGACGCCAAGCGCGATGATCAGGAACATCACCAGCGCGGGATGGCTGACGGCCCAGGCGGACAGATTGAAGCGTTTCATCGTAACTCTCCGGATGAAATTCCAACTTCAACCGTCATTGCGAGGAGCGAAGCGAGGAAAAAATCGAGCCTGTCGATGTGGATACATCTCTGGATTGCTTCGCTTTGCTCGCAATGACGACCACACTCAGAACGATAACGACGACACCACCCGGACCTTCTGGGCAGGATCGAGCTTTTGCACGCCGAGCGCGACGACCTTCGCGCCCTCGTCGACGCCGCCTGATATGACGACGTCATTGCTCTCGTAGGATTTCACCGTGACCGGCTTCAGCGAAATGTCGCCGGCATCGTCGACCACATAGAATGACGGCTTGTCACCCGCGTCGTAGAGCGCCGACAGCGGCAGCCGCGCCACGCGCGCCGTCTTCTGGTCGCACAGGGTCAAGGTCGCGGTCATGCCGAGTTCGACCTTGTCCCCGACGTCGGGCAGCGAGAATTTGGCGAGATAGGTGCGGGTCGCCGGATCGGCGCTCGGCGAAATCTCGCGCAGCTTCGCGGCATATTTCTTGTTCGGCTCCGACCACAGCGTCACCGAGGCGCTGCCGGTCTTGGCGCGCTCCACCAGCGTTTCGGGGATCGCGACCACGGCTTCCTTCTCGGCAAAGCGTGCGACCCGGATCGCGGTCTGGCCCGCGGCAACCACCTGGCCCGGCTCGACCAGGGTCGCAGTCACGACGCCGCGGGCATCCGCCACCAGCGTCGCATAAGACAGTGAGTTCTTGGTGAGATCGACCGAGCGCTCGGCGCGATTGAGCCGCGCGCGGGCCTCGTCGGCCGCGGCACGCGCGGAATCCATCTGCGCGTCGGTGGTCCAACCTTTGGCGCGCAGCTCCCTGGCGCGGGTCTCGGCGGCGACGGCCTGCGCCACCACGCCGGTCGCGGCGGTGTGCTCGGCGACCGCCTGTTCGGCCTGCAGCTTCAGATCGACTTCATCCAGCGTGGCGAGCGGCTGGCCGACTTCGACGGTCTGACCGACCTCAACGAGGCGCTTTGCCACCTTGCCGGGCACGCGAAAACCCATGTCGGCCTCGATCCGAGGCTTGATCGTGCCGACAAAGCTGCGCTCTGGGGTCTCGGCCGCATAATGGGCTGTTGCAACGAGAACCGGACGCGGCGGGACGGCCTTTTCGGCGACCTTGTCATTGCAACCAGCCAGCATGATCGCCAGAGAGGCCAGCAAAGCTCCAGCTAATAGCTTGTAGTAACTATATAAAATTGACTTTGCGAACATTTGGCACTCCTCTCGCCGAGTCCTAAAAGAAGTGTCATATATTCATTGATAAAAGTCAATAATCGTCAATAATCAGAAATACGTGATTTGTAACCTTCTCACCCTCTGCCCTTCCGGCCTCTCTTTGCCGGTCGTTTTGCGCCTCCTCACGGGCCGCCCTTGACTTGGCGGTGTTCACAGAGCTGCGGGTCGCCTTGGCCGACTTGCCTGATCTTCCGGTTGGTGACTTCTTCGCGGATTTCCTTCTCGCGGACTTGTTTGCCTTCGGCGTGGATCGCTTCGCCATGCTTGCGCTGCTGCGCCTTGCCGTCTTCTTGGTCACCCACTTTCTGGCGCGAACCGGCCGCGCCGCGACCGGCGGTGCCCGCAACGGATCTGACACCGGACCTTCGGCGAGCGGCATGTCGTGCGCAGCGCGCTCGTCGATCTTCGGCGGCTCCTCCGCCTTCATGGCTTCGGCCGCGTAACCTTTCACGGTCTCCGAAAATTTCTCGAGAATCGATTTTTCCCTGGCCATGACGCCGCAAGCCTCCGGTTGCATCGAACTGACCGGTACGGGGGCGTGCGGGTTCCATCTTCGCTGGCGCGGGGATCACTCCCCAAGCTGAAACCGCTCGAAGCGGTGCAGCTCTTCCTCGATGCGACGCTTCAACTCGGCGCGCGCCTCGCCCTTCGCAGCCTTGCCCGGGCCGACCCAATTCCATTTCTGCATCAGCAATTTCCTGTTCTGCCGGTCGGTTTTCAGATCGATGGCGGCGACGATCTCCTCGCCGACTAAAACCGGCAGCGCGAAATAGCCGAACAGCCGCTTTCCCTGGGCACATAGGCCTCGAAGCCGTGCCCGTAGTCGAAAAACAATTCGGTGCGCTTGCGCTGGATTACCAGGGGATCGAACGGTGAGAGGATGTGCACGCGTTCAGGCCCGCCGGCGATGGCCGGCTCCAGCACTTCCGGACGCGCCCAGTGCTCCTGCTTACCGGCACCTTCAATCGCGACCGGCACCAGTTCCCTCTTGCGTACACGGATTTGGATCAGCCGCCTGACCGCAGCCTTGCTCGGCGCGTCGAGATGGCAGATCGAGTCGAGGCTGACGAGGCCCTGCGCGCGCAGCGCGCGGTCGAGCAGAAAGGCCGTGGTTTCTCGCACGGTCGCCGCCTTGGGCGGCTTGTCCCAACCGAAATGCCGCGTCATTAATTCGTAGGTTTTCAGCATGCCGTTGAGTGCGCCGGAATAGAACGCCAGTTGCAATGCCCGCTTCGATGGCTTGCGGCTGGCCCACAGACGTTCCTTTTCCGTCAATACATCGTCCTCGATGTCGCGAATGGTCAGCGCGCCGTCGCGCCGGATCAGCCGCATCACCCTGCGCATATCCGCCGGGGTGACCGAATCGAACCATTGATGACCCTCGCGCTGGTGCAGCTTCATCGCCGGGATGAAGAAGCGGATATCGCGCGTCGGCACATAGGACAGCGCGTGAGTCCAGCGGGATTCGCAGCAATGGAGCGATGGGTTTCGAAATTGCCGATTCAAGAAATCCGATTTCCGGGAAATATCAAGCAACATGACAAAGCCGAGCCGCCCGAGGGCAACGCGGCGAATCGGAGGGTGCTCA
>JAGXAF010000298.1 GCA_018971675.1 Bradyrhizobium sp. | reverse complement strand
CGCCGTGTAATTGTCATACCAACCCGTTTGCGATAGACACGGCTGACGGAAAACGAGTCCGGGCAGAACGACCAGGGAACGTTGATCCGTGGAAGAAAAGATGGCGCGCAATGTCCTGATCCTTGGAGCCTCATATGGCTCCTTGCTGGCGACAAAGCTTTTGATGGCAGGTCATAACGTGACACTGGTTTGCCGCGAGAAGACGGCGGAACTCATCAATCGCGACGGAACCGAAGTTCGCATCAAGCTGCGCGATGAGACGAAGCACCGTGCGATCTTCTCGCGCGATCTGCCCGGCAGGTTGGATGCGACCACGCCCGCCGACGTCGACCTGTCGCGCTACGATCTGGTCGGTCTTGCGATGCAGGAGCCGCAATACACCAACCACACGATCCGGGCGTTGATGATCAAGATCGCCGAGGCGAAGCTGCCCTGCCTGTCGATCATGAACATGCCGCCGCTGCCTTATCTCAAGCGAATCCCGGCGCTGGCGAAAATGGATCTGGAAGCGGCCTATACCAATGCCGAGATCTGGCAACCTTTCGAGCCCGGCCTGGTTTCACTCTGTTCGCCCGATCCGCAAGCCTTTCGCCCGCCGGAAGAAGCGGCGAACGTCCTTCATGTCGGCCTGCCGACAAATTTCAAGGCCGCGACCTTCGCCGACGAGGCGCATAGCCGGCTGCTTCGGGAGCTGGAAGCCGATATCGACGCGGTGACGCTCAATGGCATGGACGTTCCGGTAAAGCTCAAGGTGTTCGATTCGCTGTTCGTCCCGCTGGCCAAATGGTCGATGCTGTTGACCGGGAATTATCGCTGCATCACGTTGCACGAGCCGAAGTCGATCCGCGACGCGGTCCATGACGATCTGAAACTCTCGCAGTCGATCTACGACCATGTCGACGCCGTCGCCCGGCGTCTGGGGGCCGACCCGAAAGATCAGGTGCCGTTCGCGAAATACGCCAAGGCGGCGGAAAGCCTTCTCAAGCCGTCATCGGCCGCGCGGGCGGTGGCCAACGGAGCTCCCGTCATCGAGCGGGTCGACCTGCTGGTGAAATTGATTTCGTCCCAGCTCGGCATGCCTGACGCCGAGATCGACCGCACGGTCCAGGTCGTCGATCAAAAACTGCATGAGAGGATCGTGGCGGGCGAAACCGGCGCGCCGTGACGCACCCGCATCGCCGTGCCAGAGCGGTGCGCCGAGCTTGATGCGCTCAATCCAGCGGCGGTCGTGCTGCGGCTGCGCGCTCAGGCCAAAATGGAGCATCCATCGTCGTCGCAGCCGGTCGCTTCGCGCTTGTCATCCCGCGCCTGGAGTTCACCCGGGCGTTCCGCCAGCAGCAAGCCGAGTCTGAAGCCCAGGGCAACGTCTTCCTCCTGCCCGAAGCCGTGATGGCGGATGAAGCCTTGCCGGTCGATGAGAACCGTCGACGGCGTGCCGCGTAGTCCGTAGGCCGCCATCGTCTTCGGGATCGGTCCCGACTCGCTCGCCATGTCGACGCCGACCGGGAAAGTGATGCGGTATTCGTGAATGAAGGCTTCGAGCGACACCGGTGTCATTGCTTCGTGATGCTCGAAGACGGTGTGCAGTCCGACAACGGCAAGATCCGTGTTGCGCAGCATGCCGTGGATCTTTTGAGCCTGGGGAATCGCATGCACCACGCAGCCGGGGCACAGCATCTGGAAGGTATGCAATAATACCGGGCGACCACGCAGGGCGCCAAGCGTCAAAGGTTCGCTGGTATTGAACCAGCGTGAGACCTCAAGCTCCGGCGCGAGAACGTATTTTGACTTTTGCTCCATCATCTTTCTCCAACAGGGAAGTCGACCGCCGAAAAGCCCGGGTGGCGCACGGCGTCAATCATCGCCGTACCCTGCGCTTTCGCCAGGAAGCTGCGTGACATCGAACCTGTCGTCAACAGGCCGGCGTTCGATCATGCCGGCGCCTCGACCTCGAGGCGCCGCCGCGATTCGGTAATAACCCCATCAACAATGCCCGGTTGCTGAAGAGTTCCGGCACCCCCGATCCATCGCGTGCCGGTGGATGTTGTTGGATCAATCTGTGCCCGCATCATTTGACGGTAATCGTCAGGGGATCGCTGACAAGCGGCGGATCGAAAACGGCATGGCTGGCCGTTCCCAGCACGATTTGCAGGGTATGAGGCCCGGGCGGCAGCGGAACCGAGGCTTCGGTTTGTCCGCCGCCGAAATGAATGCTGTGTTCGTTCGACGGGATGATCTCACCGGCGGCTGGAGCCTTGGTATCGATCAATAGATGGAAATGGCCGGTGTGAGGCTTGTCGACGCCTGCGGGGGCGATACCCATGCCCTTGAGCCCCATGCGTATGGTGACGGGCGAGGAAAGCACATCGCCGCTGGCCGGCGAAATGAAGTAAACCTTTGGCTTTCCGTCTTCGGCAAATACCGGCGCTGCCGCGATCGACGCCAGCGCCAGCGCAATGCCGGCCACGCCATGAAGTTTCAGATCTATCGCCATTTGTCGAGACCTCCCGTTGAAGGCGGAACGAGTCGTTCACTTCGCCGCCGGCGTTGCCCTGCCGGGAAGCGAGAGATCGCCCGATCCAATCTTGAAGACGTCGCTTACGCAAAGCAGCGGCGCATGCAGATTGCCGTTGATCTTGAGCGCCGTTGTCACGCCGTCGAACTGCACGTTCTCGGCAATATCCTTGGTGTCGAAGGGAACGGTGACGCGGACTGTCTTTGCCTCGAAATGCGGCTTGTAGCCGGGGCTGTCAATAAGGATCGGCACGCCGGGCCAGGTCTTCGGAAGCCTCGGGTGGGTGCCGGCCTCGATGTCCTTGACCTTCAGCGCGGCAGGACCGCAGTCGGGATCCTTCGTCAAAACGACCCAATGGAAGTGCCATTTGGAGCCGTCGTTCTCGAACAATGGCTCATCGTTGAAGTCGGGGTGAGCCGTAACGGCGGCCGCGAGAATGCCGGCGCCCTTTTCGAATCCAACTGCTTCCGGGTCGATCTTGGTGGGCCACACATAGGCATAAACGCCTGAGCCCGCGAACTTTCCTGTCTTCGCCGGCTTGTCCGCCCCGGCTTCACCTCGCGTCGTCATGATGAATGTAACCAGATTGCCCTT
>JAGXAF010000063.1 GCA_018971675.1 Bradyrhizobium sp. | reverse complement strand
AGTCCCGCCACATCGGGCGGCGTTTGATCATCCTTGGCGGAACGCGGCATAAATGCCGGGTGCACTGCAAGCGGTCAGTGTTCCGTGGAACCTGAAAAGATCCACTTCATTGGTCCACAAAATGCGCGCGATGATCCGGAACGGCAACGGCGTCCGTTTGTTTTCTCCTGACCAGTTCATTCAGGGAGAGCATCATGGTTGTAAAATCTATTGCGGCTGGCGTGGCCGCCTCCGCGTTGCTTGTGACTGTTGCGTTTGCGCAAAGCCCGACCGCCACGACCGACCGTGGCAATATGGCGCCGGCGGCGGCATCGGATACTTCGTTCAAGGGCGACTGGCGCACGTCCAAGATCGTCGGTCTGAGCGTGTACAATGACCAGAACGAGAGCATTGGTTCGATCAGCGAGCTGCTCACCGACAGGAACGGAAATATCAAGGCGGCGGTCATCGGCGTTGGCGGCGTCCTCGGCGTCGGCGCGCGTCTGGTGGCGGTGCCCTACGACAAGATGAAGTTCGTCAACGAGCCGGTCGCCTATACCGGCACCGCAGGCGCCGGGTCGAGCGCCGGCGGCAACGGGTCGTCGACCACGACAACGGGCGCCGCTCCCAGTACCACCCCCAGCGCACCTGCCGGCACAGGAGCGGCTCCGGCGGCAAAGCCCAATCCGTGGCACCCCGATCATGCCGTGTACAGCGCGACCAAGGATGAGCTGAAGGCAATGCCCGAGTTCAAGTATTCGAACGAATAGAGCAAAGCCGGAAGCGACCGGCAAGAAGAGAAACGCGCCCGATTTTGCCGGGCGCGCTTTTCGACGTGGCTACGTCGGGACGAGCACAACGTTCGCAGTCACGGTCTCAGTTCGACTTGACCAGCGGGCAGCCGCCCTTGTCGAGGGGGCGGAAGGCTTCGTCGCCCGGCACGGTGGCGAGCAGCTTGTAGAGGTCCCAATCGCTCTTGGACTCGGACGGCTTCTTCACCTCGAACAGGTACATGTCATGGACCATTCGGCCGTCGATGCGGATCTTGCCGTTCTTGGCGAAGAAGTCGTTGATCGGGGTCGCACGCATTTGCGCCATCACTTTCGGCGCGTCGTCGGTGCCAATGGCCTCGATTGCCTTGAGGTAATGCATGGTCGCCGAATATAGCCCGGCCTGGATCATGCTGGGCATGTGGCCGACCTTGTCATAAAACCGCTTGGAGAAGGCGCGGGTCTCGTCGTTCATGTCCCAGTAAAACGCATCCGTCACGATCAATCCCTGGGCCGCCTTCAGCCCCAGCGAATGGGTGTCGGTGATCTCCATCAGCAGTGCGATCATTTTCTGGCCGCCCTGGGTGATGCCGAATTCGGCCGCCTGCTTCAACGCATTGGTGGTGTCGCCGCCGGCATTGGCGAGCGCCACGACCTTGGCCTTGGAGGCCTGGGCCTGCAGCAGAAAGGACGAGAAATCGGAGGTGTTCAGCGGGGCGCGGACGTCACCCAGCACCTTGCCGCCGCTTTCCTTGACCACGTTGGCGGCATCGCGCTCCAGCGCCATGCCGAAAGCGTAGTCGGCCGTGAGGAAGAACCAGGTATCCTCGCCGCGCTTGACCATCGCCTTGCCGGCGACGTTTGACAGCGCGTAGGTATCATAGGTGTAGTGCACCGTGTTGGGCGAGCAGGCGGTGCCGGTGATGTCGGAACTGCCGCCGCCGGAATTGATGTTGATCTTGTTCTTCTCGCGGGTCAGCGCCGAGACCGGCAGCGCGACCGAAGAGGTGGGAACGTCGAGGATCGCGTCGACTTTCTCATTGTCGTACCAGTTTCGCGCGATCGATACGCCGACGTCGGGCTTGTTCTGATGATCGGCCGAGACGACCTCGATCGGCTTGCCCTTTACCTTGCCGCCGTAATCGGCAACCGCCATTTCCACCGCCGCAACCGAACCCTTGCCCGTCGCGTCGGAATAGAGGCTGGACATGTCGGTGAGAACGCCGAGCTTGACGACATCGTCGGAAATCTGCGCGTTTGCCGCGGTGGCGGATGCGGCGAAAGCGAGGCTGGCCGCCATCGCGGCTGCAAATGACTTCATGGTGTTCGTCTCCCTTTTCTCTTTTGTTTTTTAAGGGCGCAGTTCTAGCGGAGCTCGCAGAGCCCGCAAAGCCGACTTTTAGGTAAGGGCGTTCGTCCGCAACCGCTGTCAGACGGCGGTTCGGCAAACCCTGAAATATCGGTGGTCTCTTTTTCCGGAACGCTCAGTTCCGTCGTTTCCGGGATGCGCCCGGAACCGTTTCAACGCTGTCGAGAAACTCCTTGACCGTGCTGACCTCGCCGGCCTTGGCCGCGCGGTATCCCGGCAGCGATGCGACGGCCTCGCGAAATGCCGATCCCTTCACGACGTCGAGCAGGCGCTGCATCGGCTCGGTTTCGAGGAACGAACGGCGACAGACGAAGACGTAGTCCTCGGTCAGAAGCCGGATGAAATCGAGGCCGAATTGCCGCGCCGCGGCCTCGACACCGAAGCTGACATCGGCCATGTCGCTTGCGACATAGGCCGCGACCGCGGCGTGGGTGAACTCGATCTGATCCAGCCCGTTGATTTTGGTTTCGTCGATCTTGTGCAGCTCCAGCAACTGGTCGAACAGCAGACGCGTTCCGGAATCGTGGTCGCGGTTGACGAAGCGGGCCTGCTTTTCGGTGATGTCGCTCACCGTGTCGATGCGGAGCGGGTTGCCGCGCTTGACGATCAATCCCATCTCGCGGGTCACGAAGCTGATGACGCGATGTTCGCGCGCATCGAGCCATTTCTTGCTGGCTTCGATATTCCGCCGGCGCAATGCGCCGCGCGGCAAATGCACGCCCGACAGGTCGCAGGCGCCCTGCGCCAGCGAGGCCAGCGAATTCTGGTTGCTGACATAGCGAAGGTCGATCGCGATGCCCGGTGTCTGGTCGAGCAGTTCGCGCAGCTTGGGAACGGCAAAGCCGTGACTGGCGTGCACGCGGATGACCTCCGGACCGGTGCGCAAGAACGGCTTGATCTCGGTCGCAAGCTCCTGCGCGAGGTTTTCCAGTTGCGGACCGAGCCGGGCCTGGGTGCGCTGTCCGGCCCAGACCAGCTTCTCGCCGAACTCGGTGAGCTTGGTGCCCTTGCCGCGATGGGTCTCCACCAGCGGCACGCCAAAAAAATCCGACCATTGCTCGACCAGATTCCAGACATGCCGGTACGAAAGCTGGGCGTGGCTCGCTGCGCTGGTCAGCTTTCCGGTGCGTCGGATCTCGTTGAGAATGCCCAGCATCACCACGATGGTCTGGGGGCTGTCGTCGGTGTGAAACCGCCAGATCGTCTCGATCTCGATACGCATCATGATGTCATCCGTATTTTTAGGTCTGGTATGGAATTAATTTCATTTGGTCAAATGCCTATCGGTAGCTCATATCATATTCATGGCGCGAATAACCCCCTCATATTCAGCAATAAAAATGGACGACACATGATATTCTTTGCATATAATTATGCCCCCCATGAGATACCGCCGCTCGAGAACGGGTGCGGATCGACGGCCAGCGCGTGCCGTCGGTTTCCGGGCGCTCCTCATCGTAGCCGGGGGCCGGGATTCACGAAGGTTTATTCCGCGGTCGATGGATATGAAGGCGATCTCGCCGCCACCGGGCCCAGGTCGGACCACGCGGTCATGGCTGGAAGAATGTCGGCTTGCCGTGGTCGTTCAGGCTCGACAAGGCCAAGATGTACAAGATCAACAACGAGGAGTGGCCGAGGCAAATTGCCTCACAGGCCGCGAAATCTGGTGATATTGACGTTGAGCGTTCCCTGGGCTTCCGCGATCACGCGCAGCGTCGTTGAATCGAAGTCGATATAGGCGAGCCGCAGGCTGTCGATTTCGGCCGCCACCCGCAGGCCATCCTCGTTCTTGTCGTAATCCGCGATCACGGCCGCGATCTTCTTCTGGGCGTTGGCCGCAAATGGCTTGAGGTCGAGCACGGCCTTGTCCGCGAGCACCTGCTGCAAATGCGGGACCGCCTCGCGCGCCGCGGCGCCGAGCAGGCCGAGGGCTGCGTCGGATTCGACCGCGAGCTGGACGTCGGTCAGCCGCAGCGTCTGCTGCACCGGGTCGAGCGTGGGGCGGCCCCAGATCTGGACAGTGGCATCGGCGCCAAGACCAAACCAGCTCTTCTTTTCCTTGGCATGCACCAAAAGCGAGATCAGCAGCCGGTTGGCGGAAGCCGCGACGGTTGCTTGCTTCACCGTCAGCTCCACCGAACCTGAACCGTCCTCCGGAAAGGTCTTTCCGGCAAATTGCGTTTCCAGCATCTTGTTGATGTCGGTGAACGGCAGGTCGATCGGCACGCCGATGCTGACGCCGGCCGGCATCGGCGGGATGATCGAGATCTTGTCGGGAAACGGGCAGTTGGGTTTGGTCTCGGTGGAGGTGATGCGGGTCTCGGCCTCGACGCCGGCCGTGACCGTGATGGCTTGCGCATCGACGCGCGGCTGGATCGCGATGGCGCGCACCGGCCGCACCTCAAGCCACAGCGGCGGCAGCGTCGAACCCGCAGACGTGCCCTGCAGCGGGATCGAGCGGCAGGCCCTGGCCCACTGCGCCCGCGCGTTCTGCTCCAGCGCGGGGTCGTTGCGGATCCGCGCTGCCACCGCCTCCATCTGTTCGCCGACGGTCTTGTCGATCAGCGGCTTGACCTGCGCGGGAACATTGACCCGCGCGCCCGCCACCGTAAGCGTGGTGTCGCCCAGGTTCACCTGCGCCGCCAGATTGGGTTCGAAATGCCAGGCCGCGGCGAGCTTGGGCCGCGAGGTGATGGTGACGGTACCCTTGATCTCGGCGTGCGCATTGAGATCCTTGATGTTGATACTGCCGAGCTGCTTGCTCGCCTTGTCGCCGAGCAGGGCGCCGAGCGCGTTGCCGACCGCGCCGGTTGCCTTCGAGGTCAGCGATCCCGTTATATTCAACGTTCCGTTCAGGGGCGTTGCCAGTGATAGCACATCCTCGGCACCAGTAGCGGTGATCGGGCCGCGCGAGGCGGTCCAGCCGATGTCTGCGTTCTGCAGCACCTGCGACACCGGGTTGTCGGACTTGCCGGTGAAGTTGCGCGGCGCGACGCGGTCGGCGGCATCCCGTATCGCGCTCAGCGAGATCGAAACCGGGGCAAGGATAGTGGAACTGCGCGACGCCGGCGCCAGCGGTGGTAGTTCGACCAGCGTAGGCGTTTGAACCGGCGCGCGTGGCGACAGCCAGTCCAGCGCTTTCAGGCTGACGACAAATGAGATGACGACCACCGCGCTTGCAAGCAGGATCGTCTTGAGACGCGACGGCAGGCGCATCGTCCCCCCGGATTGATTCAACGCGAGCTTACAGGTTGGATTCCATGGGCGCCAGAGTGAGCCAGGATGCGGCCAGGGTACGGCTCATGGCGCGCCTCGGATCAGGCCAGAGTGTGGCGACGACCGAGGCTTCGCGCGGATCTGGCCTGCAGTTGGGTGCCGCCCGGAAATGGAAATCGCCGGTCGGCCGCGCCATTTCCTCGTGCGCGTTTGTTGGTTGCAACCGCTGACATCAGTTTTGCTTGCTGCCCGGATTTTCGTCGCGCCGGTTTTTGCGAAGAACCTGCCCGGCTGCGGCTTCGGGACTTTCGCGCGAAAGGCACATGGTTTCGTCGTCGTGATGAATTCTTCATGACAGTTTCATGAGACGCGGGCCCACAGCGTTGGTGAAAAATCCATCCGACATTTCGATGACGTCATACGCCTGAAATATCCTTGGCCGAACGTCGGAAAGTTGAGAATCAGTGAGGTTCAGGCGCCCGTGATGCGGATTTTGATTGCGACCGATGCTTGGCATCCGCAGGTGAATGGCGTGGTGCGGACTTTAACCTCACTGGCACGCAGCGCCGCCGCGCTTGAGGCCGACATCGCATTCCTGACGCCGGAGGGATTTCCCTCGTTCGGCCTTCCCACCTATCCCGGCTTGCGGGTCGCGCTGCCTAACCGGCGCGAAATATCAAGACGAATCGAAGCAGCCGCGCCCGATGCCATTCATATCGCGACCGAAGGCCCGATCGGCTGGTCGGTGCGGGCCCATTGTCGCCGCCGCAAGCTTGCCTTCACGACCTCCTATACGACGCGTTTTCCGGAATATGTCGAAGTCCGCACCTCGATCCCGGCTGGTGTGGGCTATGCAGTGCTGCGGCATTTTCACTCGGCGGCCGCCGTGACCATGGTCGCGACGGCGTCATTGCGGCAGGAACTGAACGCGCGTGGCTTCCGCCGTCTCGGCTTCTGGGGGCGCGGGGTCGATACCAATTTGTTCACGCCCGACGCGCCGGCAGCGCTGGATTTGCCGCGGCCGATCTTCATGACCATGGGCCGTGTCGCGGTCGAAAAGAATCTCGAGGCATTTCTCGCGCTCGAACTGCCGGGATCCAAGGTCGTGATCGGGGAGGGGCCGCAGCGCGCCGAACTCGAGCGCCGCTATCCGCGGGCAATATTTCTTGGCGAGAAAAAGGGAGCGGATCTGTCGTCACACCTGGCGGCTGCCGATGTGTTCGTCTTCCCGAGCCGCACCGACACGTTCGGCGTCGTGCAACTGGAAGCCCTGGCCTGCGGCACCCCGGTCGCGGCGTTTCCGGTCACGGGTCCGCTCGATGTGATCGCGGACCATCCGGTCGGCGCGCTCAGCGAAGACCTCGGAGAGGCCTGCATCCGCGCGCTGGGCATGTCGCGCCAGGCGTGCCGGGATTTTGCCGTCGAGCGTTCCTGGGAAAACAGTGCGCGGCAGTTCATCGGCAACCTCACTGCATTGCAGCCGAGCCGTTCGCTACGGCCGACCCGCCCGATCGCGAGCCAAACCGCGGTACGCGGCTAAACCAAACCATCACCACAACAAGCTGGATCAATCATGGCGCAAATCTTGAAACTGGACGGCACCGAAGAACTGGACTTTGATCGCGCGACGGTGGAGCGGGCCTATGACCGTTGGGCACCCGTTTACGATCTCGTGTTCGGCGGCGTGTTCAGCAAAGGCCGCAAGGCGGCGATCCAGGCCACCAACCGGCTTGGCGGCCGGGTTCTTGAAGTCGGCATCGGCACCGGAATTTCGCTGCCGCAATACGCGCCGAACCTTCGCATCTTCGGCACCGACATTTCCGAGGCGATGCTGCGCAAGGCAAAAGCCCGCGTCAGCGAGCTGCGGCTGAACAATGTCGAGGGCCTTGCGGTGATGGACGCGGAGAAGCTCGAATTCCCGGATAATTCGTTCGATGTCGTGATGGCACAATATGTCGTCACCGCGGTGCCCAATCCGGAAGCGGCTCTGGACGAGTTCGCCCGTGTGCTGCGGTCTGGCGGCGAGCTGATTGTCCTGACCCGGGTCAGCGCCGATACCGGCGTTCGCCGTTTCATCGAGCAGCGGCTGCAGCCGGTGGTGCGTCCGCTCGGTTTCCGGACCGCCGAGTTTGCCTGGTCGCGCTACGCGAAATGGCTGGCGGGCGCCCGCGGCATGGAATTGGCGGAGCGCCGCCTGATTCCGCCGCTCGGCCATTTCTCGCTGGTTCGTTTCCGGAAAATCGATATCGCCAAGGCTGCCTAATGGAGGCTGCCTGATTGAAGGCTGCCTGATTGAAGGCGGCTTGATTCAAGCCGCCTAGGGCAGCACGCCAGAGGCGATCCCTTTCAATCAAGTCCGGCTTTGCGTGATGTCATATGTCACTATGATGTTGTCACATGCCGGACATTGAATCGCGGTAGATGATGCCGACGTTGGAGAGAATCATGATCAAGAACTTTATGACGGCTCTGCGAATCCAGCGCTGGGACGACCATCGCTACTACCATCATAGCCGCATCAACCAGAGCCTGCACTTTGTCAGTGCTATGAGTTTTCTGGTCGGTTATGTGATGATGTTCTTCGATCCGTTGGCCGCGGCCCTGGTGGGCTGGCTGGTCTCCATGACCACGCGGCAGGCCGGTCATTTCTTCTTCGAGCCGAAAGGCTATGATCAAGTCAACCAGGCGACCCACAAGTACAAGGAAGAGATCAAGGTCGGCTATAATCTGCGGCGCAAGGTCGTGCTGATGACGATCTGGGCGCTGTCGCCGCTGGTGCTGTATCTCGACCCGACCCTGTTCGGAATGTTCAAGCCCTGGGTGTCATCGGCTGATTTCATGCGCCAGGTCGCCAAGATCTGGCTTGTGGTGGGTGTCGGCGGATTGCTGTTCCGCACAGTGCACCTGTTCTTCATCCGCGACGTCGAGACCGGCCTGGTCTGGATGACCAAGATCCTGACTGACCCGTTCAGCGATTTCAAACTCTATTACAAGGCGCCGCTGGCGTTGCTGAGGGGTGAGCTGATTGACCCCGGTCTCGAAAAGCACGGCGAACTGGTCGCCTGAGCGCGCTGGGTTTTTTGCGAAGAAAATGTCGAGAACGCCGTCATGCCCGGGCAGAGCAGTCTGCCCGCAGACTGCGTAAACTTGTCTGCGATCCCGGGCATCCACGTCTTTATCGAGATCACGTCGAGGAAATGGCGGCAGGTGGCGCGCGACAGCAAGGAAGACGTGGATGGCCGGGGATAGGCGAGCGAAAGCGACGCCGTCCTGCGGACGGCTACGCCCGGCCATGACGAGTTCTAACCTTGTCGGCTTATCGTTTCCGCCTCGTCAGCATTTCCTTGAGAATCCGGCGGCGGATGTTCTTGTTGGTCAGCGAAGTCTCGTGCCACCACCAGCCGTCCTGCTTCATTTTCGCCGCGGCCCGGGCGAAGCGTTCGGCCACCTCGGTAAAATCCGCGTCCGAGTAGTTCAGGCTGAAAATGAGACGGCCGGTACCGACCCAGCTCAGCGCCAGCCCCTCGGCGCGCAGGTAGTACTGCAGCATCCAGTTGTAGCGGGACGGTTCGGTGTAATGCACCATCCAGATCGACGACAGATTGCTGACCCGCACCGGCAGGTCGCGGGAGGCGAGCAGATCGTTGAGCTGTCGCGCCCGCGTGTCCCAGGTCTCGTCAAGCCCGTTGTAGACAGTGCGGAACGACGGTTCGGCGAGCCGGTTCAGGAACTCGTCCATCGCCATCATGACATAGGGATGCGAGTTGAAGGTGCCGCGCGCGAAGCAGATGTCGACCGGACGATCGTCCCGGAAGCGGCGCATCAGATCCTTGCGGCCGCAGACCACGCCGATCGGCAGGCCGCCGGCGAGGCTCTTGCCGTAGGTCACCATGTCGGCGCGGACGCCGAAATATTCCTGGGCGCCGCCCGCGGCGAGCCGGAAGCCGACGAAAACCTCATCGAAGATCAGGACGATGTTGCGCTCGGTGCAGACCGCCCGCAGCGCTTTCAGCCATTCGGCATAGGCCGCGCGATCAAGGCTGCCGGCGCGCGAACTGTCGACCAACGCCGAATCGCTCGGCGCGTTGACGTTGGGATGCAGTGCCTGCAGCGGATTGACCAGCACGCAGGCGATATCGCGGCGTGTCTTCAAGACATGCAGCGCGCGTTCGGACATATCGGCCAGCGTATAGGTCTCGTGCGGCGATACCGGATTGCCGACCCCGGGCTGCACGTCGCCCCACCAGCCATGATAGGCGCCGGCGAAGCGCACCAGATGCGAGCGGCGGGTGTGATAGCGCGCCAGCCGCACCGCCTGCATCACGGCTTCGGTGCCGGACATGTGGAACGAGACCTCGTCGAGGCCGGAAATTTCGCACAGCCGGCGAACGTTCTCGATGATCACCGGATGATAGGGCCCGAGCACCGGGCCGAGCGAGTGGGCGCGCTTCTCGGCGCTCTCGATGCACGCTTTGTAGAAATCGTTGCCGAAGATGTTGACGCCGTAGGAGCCGGTCAGGTCGTAGAACACATTGCCGTCGAGATCGGTGACGGTGACCCCGGCCGAGGATTGCATGAAGGCGGCGCTGCCGAGGTGCTCGCGTACCAGCCGACTGAACTGAAACGGCACCCGGTAGGTCTGGGTGAATTGCAGGTCGGAAATTCGCTGCGCCGCCTCCGCCGTCAGTTGCCGGCCTTTGGCAAAGCGCTCTTCATAAAGCCGCGCCAGGCGGAAGAAACCGTCCTGGCGTTGCGTGGCGATCGCGGCCGGCGCGCCATCGGCGCCGAAGAAGTCGTTGATGTCGAATTCGTAGAACGGGATCACGCGCGCCACCATGCGCGACATCTTGGAGTGACCGCCAAGCGAGCGGTGCTTGGCCCGCGACAGCGCCAGCCGCGCCTGCAATTTGGGGAAAACGGCCGCGGCACCTGCGACCGCGGCGGTGGACAGCGACAGAATCGGAAGGGGTGAATCCATGCCGCCAGCGCTAGCGAATCCTGCTGACAGATTCATGACAATCCGGAGCCTGATCGCCCGCCTGACACAGCAAGAGGACCTGAACTTCCTGCTCACCAACCGGATACCGCGCGCGGCGGTGACCCGCTTCATTGGCTGGTTCAGCAAGATCGAGCAGCCGCTGGTTCGCGATCTCTCGATCGCCTGCTGGCGGATGTTTTCCGATCTCGATCTTTCCGAGGCGCGCAAGACCAGTTTTGAAAGCCTGCACGATTGCTTTACCCGCGAACTGCGCCCCGGCTTGCGTCCGTATGATTCCGACGCGTCGATCGTGGCCAGTCCCTGCGACGCCATCGTCGGCGCGTTCGGCGCGATCGCCGACACCGAATTGTTTCAGATCAAGGGCGCGCCTTATTCGTTACTGGATCTGCTTGGCGATCCGGCGCTGGTCGATACGCACCGCAACGGGCGTTTCGTCACGCTGCGGCTGACCTCGAGCATGTACCATCGCTTCCATGCGCCGGCGGACTGCGTGATCGAGCAGGTGACGTTCATCCATGGCGATACCTGGAACGTCAATCCGATCGCCTTGAAGCGGGTGGAGCGGCTGTTTTGCAAGAACGAGCGCGCGGTGCTGCAAACCCGGCTCTCAGGCGGCGAGGCGCTGACGCTGGTGCCGGTGGCGGCCATCCTTGTCGCCAGCATCCGGCTGCACTTTCTCGACCGCATTCTCAACGCGCAGAGCAAGGGGCCGGTGGTGTTTCCCTGCGACGTCGCGGTCGCGAAGGGCGACGAGCTTGGCTGGTTCGAGCACGGCTCGACCATCATCGTGCTGACGCCGGACCATTTCGAATTTTGCGAGGGTATTTCGGAGGGAACGCGCGTTCGTGCCGGTCAGCGCTTGATGCGAAAGCCCGCTTGAGGGTTGCGGCTGTATGGTCAGGGCGATCGATTGAGAGCCCATCGCCTTAGCGCTGTGACCTATTTCACAGACTCCACTCGGCAAGTGAACAATACTCACGTCCCGTCCCCGATCAGCGAACTTCAGGGAGACGACGATGTCATTACTCCAGAGAATCGAGGTCTATCAAAAAGCCGATCATAAGCATCCCGCTTTTAGACCGAAGGGTCTTATGAACAGCGACGTAGAGAGGTCAGCAACCAAGGTCGCGCCGTCGACAGCGGGGCTGACAGAGCGGAGCGCGGAAGCCAGCGGGCAGGAACGCCCCGGACCGCCACCGGCTCGGGAAGCGAGATTTCGACCGGCGCGCTTCCTCTTTCCCGGATTTCCCGCCGAACGAGAGGCCGAGTTCAAAGAGCACTATAACCGCACCAGCGCGCCTATCGCGTGGCTCGCCGCGCTGTTGGCCGGCTGTCTTTACACGCCATTCTATTTCTGGGACCACCTCGTCAGTGAACAGTTCGCGCGCTGGACATTGACGGTGCGAGTCGCGGTTTGCGCCTGGGTTCTCGGCATCCTCCTCATCAACAGAACGAGCTTCGCCCGCCATTTGCAGGCGCTGATGGGATCGATCATCGTCATCGGCGGAGTGGGCGTGGTGGCCATCATTTTCATTCTTGGCTTCTGGGGGATGCTCGACGGGATTGGCGGCGTCATGCTCGTTCTGATGTTCAACTTCGGGTTTCTCAGGCTCCTGTTCGTTCCCTCCGTGCTCTGTGGTCTCGTCGTCTGCGTCGCATATAACGTCGCCAACGTGATTGCTGGCAGTGTCGGCCAGAGTTTCCTGGCGGCCGGCGTGGGCGACTCGCTTCTCATCGTCAATGACTTCTTCCTGGTTTCGGCACTCGTCAGCGGGGCGTCAGTAACCTATCTCCTCGAGCGGCTTTTCCGAAGTCAATTCCTGGGCGAGAGAGAGCTGGCTGCCGAGCGTGAGGCGCTGGCACAAAAACATCAGGCCGACGGCAGGTATCTTGACTGGCTTAGCCAGCTCGCCGCGTTTCTCCGGCACGAAGTTCGCCAGCCGGTGGCGCAGATCACGTCCAGCATGGAGCTCATTTCTCTTGCACAGGGTCAGGACGATCGCGTTCGCCCATACGTTGCCAACGCTTCTCTGGCGGTCCAGCAGGTTTACAACTTAATCGAGCGCGCCAGCCTGGCAACCGACGCCGAGGCGTTCGTGCGGCAGGGGACGCCATTATTGATCGATCTCGGTCGATTGCTTGCCGACCTGGTTCAAAATTACCAACAATCGTATTCCGGCGTGAGGATAAGCTTCATGAACGCAGCCACTGCCGAGGTTCGAGCCCATCCGGCCTTGGTCGAGGAAGCGGTCGGCAATCTTCTGGCTAACGCGATCTCCTATGCGCGCGACGACAGCGCGATTCGTGTCGGCCTGGAACTCGACGGCCGGAGCGCTACCGTGATGGTTTGCAACGAAGGCCCGTTGCTGGAAGGCGACATGGAAGCCATGTTCAAGCCCTTCGCGTCCACCCGCGCCGGCCCCTTCAGCGAGCATCAGGGACTGGGGCTTTACCTGGTTCGCCTGATCGCAGAGCGGCACGGCGGGACCGCCGCGCTTGCCAACGTCGCGGACGGCTCCGGCGTGCAGGCCTCAATCACCCTTCCGCTTGCGAACTACGGTTCATCCACCCAGCGATAGCCACGCGCGCGCTCGGACTTGATGCCAGCAAAATCCGGGGAGATCTTCTGAATTTCCTCGCGGATCACCTTGATGTGCACCACAATGGTGTTCGGCTGTACGGTGACGCGGGCTGCCCGCATCAGATCGGTCGTCGAGCGGACCGCGCCCGCGTGCTCGATCAAGTCCTTCAGGATCCAGAATTGGGTCAGTGACAAACAGAGCGGCGCACCGCGCCAGTACGCGCGCGATAGCCGTTCGTCGATCCGCAGCGGCGTGTGCTGCTTGGCCGCGGCACCGGCAGATGCGGAGGGCGGCGCGCCGCCGCCCTCCGTCAAGGTTTCGATGCGCCGGATCAGGACATTGATCCTCGCTGCCAGGTACGCGCCGGAAATGGTCTTGCTCAGGTAATCGTCAGCGCCAAGCCGCAGGCCGCTGATGCGGTCGTGATCCTCGTTGCGCTCGGTCAGGAAGATGATCGGCATGTTCTTGTTCTTCTCGCGGAACGCCTGGCACAGACCGAATCCGGCCTCGTAGTCGCCGCCGAGCGTCACATCGAGAATCACGACCTCGAAAGGCTCTCGGGCAAAAGCGGCAACCGCCTCGGCTTTGGTCGCGCAGCCGCAGACTGAAAGCCGGTGGGCAGTCAAAATCGCTTCATAGTTGCGGCGCAACACGTCGTCGTCCTCGACCAGGAGCACGCGCCGCATCGCCGTGGCGTCGGAAGGGGCCATCTCGGCGACCATCTCTAGCACAGCAGCGGTCATATGCGCCTCACAAATCAGGCTTGCGCCTGACCCGGCGGCCAAGACCTGTTCGGACGCCGTTGGTCGAGCGGTTTGCCGACAGAACATGCCCGGCCGCAGCAACGCTCTCAATATCGGGACGATGAACGATGATGAAGGATTATGAAGAAAAGGGATCGCTATCACGGCCGCTTCAGTATTCTTCACCGAAACTCACCATTCGAACATTGATCCGCTGGCGCCATGGGGCAAACATAGGGGGCGTTAACAGCCTGGCCTTTTGGACCAGCGGCTTTCTGGAGGGAAACATGAAAAAGATCATCGCGGTTGCGGCACTGACGTTTGCGCTTTTTGGGGTTGTCAACGGCACCGTCAGGATCATGACCATCCATCCGCAGCTCGCCCTCGTTGACGACCACAACGGGGCGGCAGCGGTGGCGGCAAACGGCGAGTGAGCCATCGCAAGAGGAAGCATCATGAACTAACAGGTCGCGGCAAGACCAGATTCCTTGCTCTCGCGTCTGGGCTTGAGCGTGATCGTTTCCAAACGGGCAAAGTCTTGCGCCTTCTGGCCCGAGATGCCCCGCGAAAGGGAGACAACGAACATGGCCACTTATTTTACTATCGACGACACGTCACACCTACGACCAGAAGCGGTCGCCGCGGACGGACTAGTGATCCGTCATATCGGCTTCTCCGACCTTCTCGATGCGTTGCGGCTGGGCTGGGAAGACTTCAAAGCGGTACCGAGCCACGCCATTGTCCTTTGCGTAATCTATCCCGTGATCGGAATTCTGCTGTGGCGGATGGTGCTCGGCTACTCGGTCTTGCCGCTGCTGTTTCCGCTCGCCGCCGGCTTTGCCCTGATCGGGCCGTTTGCGGCGCTCGGACTCTATGAACTGAGCTATCGGCGCGAACTCGGCATGGAGGCGTCCGCCTGGCACGCGTTCCGCGTGTTGCGGGCACCGTCGTTCGGATCGATGTTTGGACTGGGCACGCTGCTGCTTGCCATTTTCGTCGCCTGGGTGGCAACGGCGCACGCGATCTACGTGTCCACCTTCGGCAACGTGCCCGCATCGGTAATTCCCGATTTCCTCACGCGGGTTTTCACCACGTCCGAGGGCTGGCGCCTGATCATGGTCGGCTGCGGCATCGGATTCCTGTTTGCAGCCGTCGCCTTGTGCATCAGCCTCGTGTCGTTCCCGTCGATGCTCCACCAGCACGCTGACATGACCGATGCCATGATGACGTCGATGCGCGTGGTCGCGAAGAATCCAATCGCAGCCGCGGAATGGGGTTTGATCGTTGCCTTCCTGCTGATGCTCGGGTCAATTCCCTTCTTCCTCGGCCTCACGATCGTGATGCCGTTGCTCGGTCATGCGACCTGGCACCTCTATCGCAAGGCGATCAAGACTCCTTTGATGACGTCGTCGGCGCACGAAGTCCCGCAAAGGGAGACGGAAAAGCGCTACGCCGCCGACTTCCCGTCCGTCTTGTTCCAGCGCGAACCGCGAACCCGCTTCTTCGATAGTTTGGATTGATGGAAAGACGCGCTCGCAAGGCTGTCTCGATGTCTTGGGCTCTTGAGCTCAGTGGCAATCGAGGCAGCCGCTGCGCGCGCTAGGCGGCTTCGGCTTCCGTTGGCTAAGAACTGCGGCTAGGCGTTCCTCAAAGTCTTTTCGCTGCTCGTCTAGAGGCGGCTCGAACGTGTTGTCTTTGGAAACTACGCCACGCGCTTCGTCGGCACCGATGCTATCAATATTGCAGTCCTTGAACATGCATTTGGTAAACGCGATCTGCTCGGTCTCGGCATCCATCAACAATGTGCATTTGACAAAGATACGCTCGTCTGTGCACGGCGGTGACAAAGTAGGCCACGGAGCGCTGGCATAGTGGCGTCGCGGGCGGCAGCAGTGGCGGCACAATTGCCTCGCAGGTCTGTGCGATCGAGTGGCACGCGAGCCTGTCGCGCGGGCCAACGATCGCTTTAACAGGTTTGGCTATCGGAACATCAGCCTGAAGGCACGGCGATGGGGCGGGCTGGCGGGGCGACGGAAATTCGACGCGATTTTGGTGGCTGCGGGCGGGTCGCAAATTCCCGCGGCTCTGAAGGCTCAATTGAAAATCGGCGGACGGCTCGTCATTCCCGTTGAGACATGCTCGCCAACGCCGCGGCGAAACACCCTAGCGCTTTTCCTTCTGCGGCTTTCCGCGCGGGGCAGGCCGCCGCTGCAGTGCCGGCCGGTTCGCAAAGCCGGGCCGCTGCAGTCCATGCTGCGGCGGGCCGGGCTGCCGCAAAGCGGGACCATTCACGGCATGCGGCGCGCCCGTTGGCGGCTGGACCTGGCCTTGTCGATTT
>JAGXAF010000062.1 GCA_018971675.1 Bradyrhizobium sp. | reverse complement strand
ACGCCGCCGTCGACGACGATGGTCTGGCCGGTCATGAAGCTGGAGGCGTCGGAGGCGAGATAGGCCACCGCGCCGGCGATCTCGTCGGGTTCGCCGATCCGGCGCAGCGGCGTGGTGGCGCAGCGGCGCTTCAGGCTCTCCTCGTCTTCCCATAGCGCGCGGGCGAAATCGGTCTTGACCAGGCCCGGCGCCACGCAATTGACCCGCACGCCCTGCGGGCCCCATTCGCCGGCGAGGCTGCGGCACAACGCGAAATCCGCCGCCTTGGAAATTCCGTAGGCGCCGATCACCGTCGAGCCGCGCAGGCCGCCGATCGAGGAAATGATTACCACCGAGCCCTTGCCGCGCCCGGCCATCGCCGGGATCGCCAGCGAACACAGCCAGATGTTGCTCTTGACGTTGGAGCCCATGATCTTGTCGAAGGCCTCGTCCTTGATGTCGAGCAGCGGGCCGTAATAGGGATTGACCGCGGCGTTGCAGACGAGGATGTCGACCTTGCCGTAGTGCTTCGTGGCGCCGGAGATCAGCGCCTCGACCTCCTCGCGCCGCGAGATGTTGCAGGGGATGACGTGGGCATCGCCGCCCGCCTTGTTGATGCCGTCGGCGACTTCCCGGCAGGCATCCGCCTTGCGGCTGGAGATCACCACTTTGGCGCCGAGTTTGGCCAGCAATTCCGCCGACGAACGGCCGATGCCGCGACTCGAGCCGGTGATGACGGCAACCTTTCCGGTGAGGTCGAACGGGGTGTTTTTCATTTGGTTTCCCTCCAAGCTCCGCCCATCATTTTTGGTTCGTCATTCCGGGGCACGAGCGAAGCGAGTGAGCATCCATACCCCCCGTGCTTGCGCTAAGAACTTGACAGCCGTTACGCAGAACATCGTCACAGGGAGTATGGATTCTCAGGTGCGCAATTGCGCACCATAGCTCGCGCAAGTGAGCGCCCCGGAATGACAGAAGAATCAAACAAGGCCGCCACTCTCGGTGACGCGGCGCAGATGATAGTCGGTGTCGCCGAAGGTGTTCTCGATCATGGTCAGCCGCTTGAAATAGTGGCCGATCCTGGCTTCCTGGGTCATGCCGATGCCGCCGTGGAGCTGGATCGACTGCTGGCCGATGAATTTTCCGGACTTGCCGATCTGCACCTTGGCGGCGGCGACCGCGGTGGCGCGCTCTTTCGCGTCGTCGAAATCGCCGGCCATGGTCGCGAACATCGACATGCTGCGGGCCTGTTCGAGGGCTACGAACATGTCGGCGGCGCGATGCTGCAGGGTCTGGAAGCTGCCGATCGGCACGCCGAACTGCTTTCTGGTCTTGAGATATTCGATCGTCGCCTTCAGCGATTCATCCATCGCGCCGACGGCTTCCGCGCATATCGCGGTGCGCGCCTCGTCGACCACGCGCTCGATCAGCGCAAGGCCATTCTCGGGATCGCCGATCGCGGCGTCGGCGCCGACCTCGACGCCGGTGAAGGTGATGTCGGCGCCATGCAGGCCGTCCTGGGTCGGGTAGCCTTTCTTCACCACGCCGCTGGCGTTGCCGGGCACCAGGAAGACGCCGACGCCGGCATGGTCGCGCTGGCTGCCTTTGGTGCGCGCGGTGACCACCAGCATGTCGGCGGTCTCGCCGTTGAGCACGACGAACTTCTCGCCGTCGATCACGTAAGCGTCGCCCTTCTTCTTGGCGGTGGTCGCGACGTCGTAGAGATCGTAGCGCGAATTCTTCTCGAGCTGCGCGAAGGCAAAGGTCTTGCTGCCGTCGATGATGCCGGGAATGTGCGCGGCCTTCTGCCCGGCCGAGCCGCCATGGCGCAGGAAGCCGCCGCCGAGAACCACCGTGGCCAGATACGGCTCCAGCACCAGCGCCTTGCCGAGCGCCTCCATCACGATCATGGTCTCGACCCCGCCGGCGCCGAAGCCGCCATCCTCTTCCGAAAACGGCAGGCCGAGCAGGCCCTGCTCGGCGAGCTTGCCCCAGAAGGCCTTGCTCCAGCCGCCCTTCTCCGCCATGAATTTCCGGCGCTGGTCAAAATCGTAGGCATCGGTCAACAGCCCGTCGACGCTTTCCTTGAGCAGCCGCTGCTCCTCGGTCAGATCAAAATCCATGGTCTTTCGTTCCTCTACTAAATCGTCGCCGGTCGCTGGCTCTTCACCTCGCCCCGCTCCTTGCGGGGAGAGGTCGGCGCGCTTGCGCCGGGTGAGGGGCGAGGCAGTGCATCAATCACGCACTCGGCATATGCGGGCCGGGGAGAGCCCCTCACCCCGACCCTCTCCCCGCAAAGAGCGGGGCGAGGGAGAACAGTTATAGCCCCAGCACCGCCTTGGTGATGATGTTGCGCTGGATTTCGTTGGAGCCGCCATAGATCGAAACCTTGCGGTTGTTGAAGTAGCTCGGCGCGATCTGCGCGGTCCAATCCATCGCTTCGTTGCTGCCGTCGTCGCCATGCTCGTCATAGGGCGCGGCGAACGGGCCGATCACTTCCATCAACAGTTCGGTGGTGGCCTGCTGGATTTCCGAGCCTTTTATCTTGAGCACCGAGGAGGCCGGGTTGGGCTTGCCCTTGCCGTGCTTGCCTTCGTCGGCGACGACGCGGAGCTGCGTCAGCTCGAGCGCCTTCAGCTCGATCTCGACCGCCGCGAGCTTTTCGCGGAAGCCCTGGTCCTCCATCACCGGCTTGCCGCCGGATTCGACCTTGGACGCCAGTTCCTTGATGCGGCGGATCCGCTCCTTGGAGACGCCGACGCGGGCGATGCCGGTGCGCTCGTTGCCGAGCAGGAACTTGGCGTAGTCCCAACCCTTGTTCTCCTCGCCGATCAAATTCTCGACCGGCACCTCGACGTCGTCGAGGAACACCTCGTTGACCTCAAAGTCGCCGTCGATGGTCTGGATCGGGCGCACCGTGACGCCCTTCGACTGCATGCTGAACACGATAAAGGAGATGCCCATCTGTTTCTTGGCGGTGCTGTCGGTGCGGCACAGGCAGAAGATCATGTCGGCGTATTGCGCGAGCGTGGTCCAGGTCTTCTGGCCGTTGATGATGTACTTGTCGCCCTTGCGTTCGGCCCTGGTCTTCAGCGAGGCGAGGTCCGACCCCGAGCCCGGCTCCGAAAAACCCTGGCACCACCAGTCGTCGACATTGGCGATGCGCGGCAGATAGCGCTGCTTCTGCTCCTCGTTGCCGAAGGTGTAGATCACGGGCCCCACCATGCTGACGCCGAAGGCGAGCGGCGCCGGCGCCGGCGCCATCTGCAGCTCTTCGTTGAAGATGTAGTGCTGCACCGAAGTCCAGCCGGTGCCGCCATATTGTTTGGGCCAATGCGACACGCCCCAGCCCTTCTTGTTGAGGATGCGCCACCAGGTGACCATCTCGTCCTTGGACAGATGGCGGCCTTCCTGCAGCTTCTGCCGCGTCGCCGGCGGCACATTATCGCGGAAGAACGCGCGCACTTCTTCCCGGAACGCCATCTCTTCCTTGCTGAATGCGAGATCCATCGGGTCCTCCTGTGAAATTCGATCGCGATTAATCAACACCGTCATTCCGGGGCACGAGCGGAGCGAGTGAGCTATGATGCGCAATTGCGCATCCGAGAATCCATAACCACGACTGGGAGTATGGATTCCGGGCCTGCGCCAAGAAGGCGCATCCCGGAATGACGAGCTAAATTACTGCAACACCTCGAACAGGCCCGCGGCGCCCATGCCGCCGCCGACGCACATGGTGACGACCGCGTATTTCGCCTTGCGGCGGCGGCCTTCGATCAAAGCGTGACCGGTGAGGCGCGCCCCTGACATGCCGTAGGGATGGCCGACCGCAACCGCGCCGCCATTGACGTTGATCTTTCCGGGATCGATGCCGAGCTTGTCGCGGCAATAGATCACCTGCACCGCGAAGGCCTCGTTCAATTCCCACAGATCGATGTCGTCGATCTTCAGGTCGTGGCGCTTGAGCAGCCGCGGCACCGCGAACACCGGGCCGATGCCCATTTCATCGGGCTCGCAGCCGGCGGCGACGAAGCCGCGGAAGATGCCGAGCGGCTTCAATCCGCGCCTGGACGCTTCCTTGTCGCTCATGATCACCGAAGCGCTGGCGCCGTCCGAGAGCTGGCTGGCATTGCCCGCGGTGATGGTAAAGCCTTCGCCGCGCACCGGCTTGAGGCCGGCAAGGCCTTCGGCCGAGGTGTCGGGCCGCGGGCCTTCATCCTTGGACAGCGTGATATCCTTGAAGGAAATCTCGCCGGTGGCCTTGTCTGCAACGCCCATTTGGGTGGTGATCGGCGCCAGCTCGTCATTGAACTTGCCGCCTTGCTGCGCCGCCGCCGTGCGACGCTGGCTCTCCAGCGAATATTCGTCCTGGCGCTCGCGCGAAATGCCGTAGCGTTTGGCGACGACCTCGGCGGTGTCGATCATCGGCATGTAGACCTCGCCCTTGATCTTGAGCAGCGCCGGATCCTGGGTGTGAAACTTGTTGGCGTGGTCGTTCTGCACCAGGCTGATCGATTCGCCGCCGCCGCCGACCGCGATCTCGACACCGTCGAAGATCACCGAGCGCGCCGCCAGCGCAATCGCCTGCAGGCCAGAGGCGCATTGCCGGTCGATGGTGGTGCCGCCGACGGTGACCGGCAGGCCGGCGCGCAGCAGCGCCTTGCGGGCGATGTTGCCGCCGGTCGTGCCCTGCTGCATCGC
This sequence comes from Bradyrhizobium sp., assembly GCA_018971675.1. Lineage (GTDB taxonomy): Bacteria > Pseudomonadota > Alphaproteobacteria > Rhizobiales > Xanthobacteraceae > Bradyrhizobium. The sequence goes on along the minus strand of JAGXAF010000062.1, from coordinate 11,463 downwards.
CACGCCCATCACCACGTCTTCCACCTCCTTCGGGTCGATCCCGGCGCGGCGGACCGCCTCGCCGATCGCGTGCCCCAACAGCGTCGCGCCCTCGGTGGCGTTGAGCGCGCCGCGATAGGCCTTGCCGATCGGGGTGCGGGCGGTGGAAACGATCACTGCGTCGGTCATCGACGACCTCCTGTTGCGAATTGCGGTTCGGGCTGGGCGGACACAGGCATCAGGCCGCTTTCGCCGACTGCGCCAGTGACGCAAACGTCTTGCCTTCGGCGGCGAGATGCCTGAGCAGCGGCGCGGGTTCGAGCGAGGGATCGTCGGTTTGTCTGGCGTAGTACGACAGGCGCTCGGCGATAGGCTTGAGGCCGACGCCGTCGGCATAATACATCGGGCCGCCGCGATAGATCGGCCAGCCATAGCCGTAGAGCCAGATCACGTCGATGTCGCTCGGACGCGCGGCGATCTTCTCCTCCAGGATCCGCGCCCCCTCGTTGATCATCGGATACATCATGCGTTCGAGGATCTCCTCGTCGCTGACCGCGCGGCGCTTGCGGCCGAGCCGCTGCAGCGTCTCGTCGATCAGCTTCTCGACCTCCGGATCGGGCAGCGGCGAGCGCGAACCGCCTTCGTATCTGTAGTAGCCCTTGCCGGTCTTCTGGCCGAAGCGGCCGGCCTCGCACAGCGCGTCCGCGATTTCCGACTTGATGCCGCGGTCCTTGCGCGAGCGCCAACCGATATCGAGGCCGGCGAGATCGCCCATCGCGAACGGGCCCATCGGCATGCCGAACCTGGTGACGACGGCGTCGACCTGCTGCGGCAACGCGCCTTCGAACAGCAGCTTCTCGGCCTGCTTGGCGCGCTGCGCCAGCATGCGGTTGCCGACAAAGCCGTCGCAGACGCCGACCACCGCCGGCACTTTTGCAATTTTGCGCGCCACGGCAACAGCCGTAGTCAGCACGTCCGGCGCGGTCCTGGCGGCGCGGACGATTTCGCACAGCTTCATCACGTTGGCCGGCGAGAAGAAGTGCATGCCGAGCACGTCCTGCGGACGGTTGGTCACCTCTGCGATTTGGTCGATGTTGAGGTAGGAGGTGTTGGAAGCCAGCACCGCGCCCGGTTTGGCGAACTTGTCGAGCGCCGTGAAGACTTCCTTCTTGACCGCCATGGTCTCGAATACCGCCTCGATCACAAGGTCGGCATCCCTGACGTGCTCCAGCCCAACCACGCCGTTGATCAGGCCCATGCGTTTGGCGGGCGCATCCGCCGGAATGCCACCGCGCGCCGCCGAGGCGTCGTAATTCTTCTGCATCACGCCCATGCCGCGCTTGAGCTGTTCCTCGCCGGTCTCGATCAGGATCACGGGAATGCCGGCGTTGGCGAACGACATCGCAATCCCGCCACCCATGGTGCCGGCGCCGATGATGGCAACGCGCTCGACCTTGCGCGGCCTGGTCCCGTCCGGCACGCCGGAAATCTTGGCGGCCTCGCGCTCGCTGAAGAACGCGTAGCGCTGCGCCTTCGACTGGTCGCTCGCGACCAGCTTGAGAAAACCCTCGCGCTCCTTCTTCAGCCCTTCGTCGAACGGCAGGTCGATCGCGGCCCCAACCGCGTCGGCCGCGGCGAACGGCGCTTCCAGCCCCCGCGCGCGCCTGGTCATGGCGGCAACCGCGTGGGTGAAGATCGAGCGGTCGGCCTTCGCCGCGGCGAGCTTGCTGTCGTCGTCGCGCAGCTTGCGCAGCGGGCGGTTGTCGGCCAGCACCTTGCGGGCAAAGGCTTCGCCGCCGGCGGCCGGATCCTCGACGATCTCCTCGATCAGGCCGTTCTTCAGCGCATCCGTCGCGCTGATCGGGTCGCCGCCGACGATCATCCTGACCGCAAGCTCGGGCCCCACCGCGCGTGGCAGCCGCTGCGTTCCGCCGGCGCCCGGCAACAGGCCGAGTTTCACCTCGGGCAAGCCGAGTTTGGCGTCCCTGGTCGCCACGCGGAAGTGACAGGCCAGCGCCACTTCGAGGCCGCCGCCAAGCGCCGTGCCGTGGATCGCGGCCACGATCGGCTTCGGGCTGTTTTCGATCTCGAGCAGCACCTCGCTCAGGCCCGGCGGTTTCGGCGGCTTGCCGAATTCGGTGATGTCGGCGCCGGCGATGAAGGTGCGGCCGGCGCAGGTCAGCACGATCGCCTTCACGCCGGAATCGGCGATGGCCTCCTTCATGCATTCCAGGATACCGCCGCGGACCGCGGCGCTTAGCGCGTTTACGGGCGGGCTGTTGACGGTGACGATGGCAACCACGTCATGACGTTCAAGCCTGACCACTTCGCTCACGGCGCTCTCCCTGATATTTGTTGTTAATTCCGCAGTGCGAAACTAAATTCCACATCTTGACAGCGAGGGTTATTTTGAAGCACGTCCCTTGTCAACGAAGTCGATAACAGCAGGCCATGAAACGTCCGGGCAGGAAAGCAGCGACCGATCGCAGCTTCGTCGTCGCGCTTTCGCGCGGACTTGACGTGCTGCGGGCATTCCGTCCCAATGACGGGCTGCTCGGCAATCAGGAGATAGCGGCCCGCACCAATCTGCCAAAACCTACCGTTTCGCGGCTGACCTATACTTTGACCAAGCTGGGCTACCTTACACCGGTTCCGCGGTTCGAGAAGTATCAGTTGGCGCCATCAGCCATGTCGCTTGGCTATGCCGCGCTCGCCAATCTCGGCGTTCGGCACTTGTCCGAATCCTATCGGGATGAGGTCATGCGCGAGACCGGCGGCGCGGTCGCGGTCGGCGGCCGTGACCGCCTCAGCATGATCTATTTCGGCCAGAGCCGCAGCGGGTTGACGATCGGCGTTCAACTGGATGTCGGCTCGCGAATTCCGATTGCCACTACCGCGATGGGCCGGGCGTATATCTGGGCCCTGCCCGATGACGAGCGTGCCTCATTGTTGCGCGAGCTGCGTGAACATTACGGCAGCCGCTGGCCACGGATGCGCGACGGCATCGAGCGCTCCGGCGAGACCGTGGCCCGACACGGTTTCGCGATCTCGGCCGGCGAATGGCAGGACGACGTGGCGGCGGTCGGCGTAGCACTAAAGCTTAATGACGGAACCGGCCCTTATGCGTTTAACTGTGGCGCGCCGGCGTTCCGCTTCACCGAAGACCGGTTACGCAGCGATATTGGACCTCGCCTGGTGGCGATGGTAAGGAGCATCGAGGCTGCGCTGGGAACCGTCGCGCCTCAATCAAAAAAAGAAGAAAATAAAAAAATAAAAGCAGGAGGGAAAGTTGCCCGCATGGTCGAGAGGATCAAATAACCCGCATCAATCCGGCCGACGCATCCCTTCGCGCGGCGAGGCCCCTCCAGCGCGACAGCCGGGCGGCACGAAATGATGCAGGCGCAGGATGTGCAGACGGCGTCGAGCCCGGCTGCGCCGCTGCTGGCGGTCCGGGACGTCAGTGTCGTGTTCGGCGGCATCATCGCGTTGAACGGCGTGTCTTTCGACATGCAGCACGGCCAGATCCTCGGCCTGATCGGACCGAACGGCGCCGGCAAGACCACGCTGTTCAACTGCCTGTCGCGGCTGTACCAGCCGAGCGCCGGCGATATCCTGATGGAAGGCACGAGCATCCTGTCGCGGCCGCCGCACCGGATCGCGGAAATCGGCATCGGCCGCACCTTCCAGAACGTCGCCCTGTTCGCCAATTTGTCGGTGCTTGACAACGTCCGGATCGGCACCCATGCCCGCACCCATTCCAACATCGTCAGCGACTCCCTGAGATTGCCCCGGGTTCGCCGCAGCGAGAGCGAGATCGACCGGCGGGTTCACGAAGTCCTCGGCTATCTCGATCTCGAAGACGTCGCGCATGTCATGGTTTCCGGTCTGCCGTTCGGTACCCAGAAGCGCGTCGAACTGGCGCGGGCGCTCGCCACCGATCCGAAAATCCTGCTGCTGGACGAACCGGCCGGGGGCCTCAACCACGAAGAAGTACATGTGCTGGGCGACCTGATCCGCCGTATTCGCGACGAGCGAAAGATGACCGTGCTGCTGGTCGAACATCACATGGGCCTCGTGATGTCGATCGCCGACCACGTGGTCGCGCTCAATTTCGGTCGCAAGCTCTCCGAGGGCACGCCGGCGCAGGTGCAATCCGATCCAGACGTCATCAAGGCCTATCTCGGGAGCAAGCACCAATGACGGCGATGCTCAACGTGAAGGATCTGCGGGCCTATTACGGCCAGGTCCAGGCGCTGCACGGGCTGGCGTTCGGTCTCAAGGAAGGCAGCTTGACCACCCTGCTCGGCGCCAATGGCGCCGGCAAGACCACGACACTGCGCGCGATCTGCAGCATGGTGCGCGCCACCGGCTCGATCGAATTCGATGGCGCGTCCCTGCTCGGCCGTTCGACCGAAAACATCGTGCGGCTCGGCATCGCGCATGTGCCGCAGGGCCGCGGCACCTTCACCGCGATGACAGTTGAGGAAAACCTCCAGCTTGGCGCCATCACGCGCAAGGACAAGGCCGGCATCGCATCCGATATCGAGCGCATGTACAATCACTTTCCGGTGCTGAAGCAGCGCCATACCCAGCAGGCCGGAACCTTGTCGGGCGGCGAACAGCAGATGCTCGCGGTGGCCCGCGCCCTGATGCTGCGGCCGCGCTTGATGCTGCTGGACGAGCCGTCGTTCGGCCTGGCGCCGCTGATCGTACGCGAGTTGTTCCGGATTCTCGGCAAGATCAATCGCGAAGATAAGGTCTCCATCCTGGTGGTGGAGCAGAACGCGGAGCTCGCGCTCGAACTCGCCGATCAGGCCTACGTCATCGAGACCGGACGCATCGTGATGTCCGGCAATGCCAGCGAGATCGCCAACAACGAAGATATCCGTAAATCCTACCTGGGATATTGAGGGGGCGCGGCCATGGAGCTTTTGATCAATCAGGTGCTGGCCGGCATCGCCACCGGCGCGATCTATGCCTGCATGGCGCTCGCCATCGTCATGATCTACCAGGCGATCGAGAATCTCAATTTCGCCCAGGGCGAAATGGCGATGTTCTCAACCTTCGTGGCCTGGCAGCTGATGCAATGGGGCCTGTCGTACTGGGAAGCCTTCCTGATCACGGTTGTCCTGTCCTTTGTCGGCGGCATCGTCATCGAACGGCTGTTGTTCAAGCCGCTGGCCAAGGCGCCGATCCTGACCAATGTCGCCGGCTTCATCGCACTGTTCGCGATCGTCAATAGTTGCGCCGGCCTGATCTGGGATTTCACCATCAAGGAGTTCCCGACGCCGTTCGGTTCGGCGCCGTTTCTCGGCAGCCAGCTGATCTCCACCCATCAGGCCGGCATGATCGGCGTGACCCTGCTGTTGTTGCTGCTGCTGTTTTTCTTCTTCCGCTTCACCCGAATCGGGCTTGCGATGCGCGCCGCCGCCGCGCTGCCTGAATCGGCCCGGTTGGTCGGTATCAACACCAGCTGGATGATCGCGCTGGGCTGGGGCATGGCGGCCGCGATCGGCTCGATCGCCGGCATGCTGATCGCGCCGGTGGTGTTCCTGGAGCCGAACATGATGGGCGGCGTACTGATCTACGGGTTCGCTGCCGCGGTGCTCGGCGGACTGACCAGCCCGTTCGGCGCGGTGATCGGCGGCTTCCTGGTCGGCATCTTCGAAAATCTCGCCGGCACCTACATTCCCGGCGTCGGCAATGAGCTGAAGCTGCCGATCGCGCTCGCACTTATTATCTTCGTACTGGTCGTCAGACCGGCGGGCCTGTTCGGCCGCGCCATCGTGAAGCGGGTTTGATCATGGCCGCCGCGCAGGAAGTGGTTACGGAAACACCGACGGTCGAGGCGCCTCCCAAGAGGGCCATGACGCTGGGCTACGGCACCTCATTGGCGCTGCTGGGGCTGTTGGCCCTGGTGCCGCTGTTTGCCAAGAATTTCATCATCTTCCAGATGACGACGTTGCTGATCTACGCGCTCGCGGTGCTGGCTCTCAACATCCTGACCGGCGGCAGCGGCCAGTTCTCGCTCGGCCAGAGCGCGTTCTACGCTGTGGGCGCCTATTCCTCGGCGATCCTGATGGAACACGCCAACATCAACTACGCGCTGACACTGCCGATCTCCGGCGTCATCTGCTTTGCCTTCGGCTATTTGTTTGGCAAGCCGGCGCTGCGGCTGTCCGGCATCTATCTCGCGCTGGCGACCTTCGCGCTCGCGACAGCAATGCCGCAACTCCTGAAACTTGGCGTGCTCGAGCCCTGGACCGGCGGCGTGCAGGGCCTCGTGGTGGACAAGCCCGACGCGCCGTTCGGCCTCAAAATGTCGCAGGATATGTGGCTGTATTATTTCACGCTGGCCGTGTCGACCGCGATCTATATATTCTCCGTCAATTTGCTGAAGTCGCGCTCCGGACGCGCGTTCATGGCGATCCGCGACAACGAGATCGCGGCGTCCGCGATGGGCATCGATGTCGCGCGCTACAAGACGCTGGCATTCGGCATCAGCGCCGGCATCACCGGCGTCGCCGGCGCGCTCGGCGCCATCGCCGTGCAGTTCGTTGCCCCCGACAGCTACACCGTCACGCTGGCGATCTCGCTATTCCTCGGCATGGTCGTCGGCGGCGTGGGATGGCTGCCCGGCTCGATCGTCGGCGCGGCCTTTATCATCTTCGTGCCGAATATCGCGGAGAGCATTTCCAAGGGTCTGTCCGGCGCGGTGTTCGGCGTGTTGCTGTTCCTCGTCATCTTCCTGATGCCGCACGGCGCGAGGCAAGTCGCCATGTTCGGCCAGCGCCTGGTCGGCAAACTCTGGAAGTAGTGCTGCTACCGCTACCCGCGGTTTCCATGCGGGTTCGGTTCAGAAGTCGTCTGCACTTGGGGGTTTTCTTTTGCCGGAAACGGATGGATACCGATATCCCATGTACTGCATCCAGGCTTCCGTGAAGCGATGACCGACCGGCGTCCGCTGCTGCGTGCCATCTTCAATGCCGCAGTGGCCGCGGCCCATCCCGAGGTCATTCTGTCGGCGCATCTGCCGCCGCCGCCAAAGGGACAAGTGATCTGCCTCGCCGCCGGCAAGGGCGCGGCCGCGTTGGCGGCATCCGCCGAGCGGCACTATCTCGACAGACTCGGGTTGCAACCGCAACGCCTGTGCGGCATCGCGACGACCCGTCACGGCCATGGCGTGCCGACGCGGCGGATCAGGGTGGTCGAAGCCGGCCATCCCGTCCCCGACGAAGCGGGCCTGAACGGCGCCGAGGAAAGCCTGCGGCTCGCCGGAAGCGCCGAGGCCGGCGATCTGCTGCTGGTCTTGCTGTCGGGCGGCGGCTCGGCAAACTGGATCGCCCCGATTGGCGGCGTGTCGTTCGCGCAGAAGCAGCAGGTGACGCGGGCGCTGCTGCGCTCGGGCGCGCCGATCGGCGAGATCAACACCGTGCGCAAGCATCTGTCGCGGATCAAGGGCGGGCGGCTGGCTCGCGCGGGCAAGCGGGCCGAGATCGTGACGCTGGCGATATCGGACGTGCCGCGCGACGATCCTTCCGCGATCGCCTCGGGGCCGACAGTGCCCGATCCGACCACACTGGCGGACGCCCGCGCCATCGTCGCAAAATACGATCTCGTGGTCGACGACGCGGTGCGGCGGGCGCTCGACGACCCCCACAACGAAAGCTGCAAGCCGGGCGATCCAGCCTTTGCGCATGCCCGTTTCGAACTGATCGCGCGGCCGCGGCAATCGCTCGACGCCGCGATCGGCATCGCCAGGGAGGCCGGTTACGACGTCATCGATCTCGGCGCCGATCTCGAAGGCGAGGCGCGCGATGTCGCGGCCGATCATGCCCGACGCGCGCTGGCGGCGCGCGCGCAAGGCAAGCGCATCGCGATCCTGTCTGGCGGCGAATTGACCGTGACCGTGCGCGGCCAGGGTCACGGCGGCCCCAATCAGGAATACGCGCTGGCGCTGGCGAACTTGCTCAAGGACACGCCTGGAATCTCCGCCCTGGCGGCTGATACCGACGGCGCCGACGGCGGCGCCGGCAGCGCGAGCGATCCGGCCGGCGCGATCATCGACCAAACCACCTTTGCGAAGATGAAATCGCTCAGCCTCGACGCCACAGCCTATCTCGCCAACAACGACGCGTCGGCTTTCTTTGCCGCCACCGGCGATCTGCTGCTGACCGGGCCGACGCTCACCAACGTCAACGATATCAGGGTCATCCTGGTCGAGCCGAAGTAGCGGCGGCGGCGCGGCGGCATCCTGAAATCCGCGCGCGCCAGCACCGCCGGCCGTTATCCGTCCGCAGCAGGACGTGCGAGCGACGATCATTGGTCGATCGTATTCGCGCGCAGGGATCGCGGCCTTGCAGATATGATATAACGATCATGGCCAGATAACTGTCATGGCAATGGCGCGCGGCAACGACGTCCGCCTGAATAATCGAGGGAGCCGCGATTGCGGACCGAAATAGCCATCATCGGCGCGGGACCGGCTGGATTGCTGCTTGGCCAGTTGCTGCACACCTACGGCATCGACAACGTCATCCTGGAGCGTCAGACCGCGGACCATGTGCTCGGCCGCATTCGCGCCGGACTGCTCGAGGAAGGCACGGTCGCGCTGCTCGATGAAGCCGGCGTCGGACAGCGCGCGCGCCACGAGGGTCTGGTGCACCGCGGGATCGAACTCGCGTTCGACGGCGCGCGCCATCGTATCGACATACACGGCGCGACCGGCAAGACCGTGACGATCTACGGCCAGACGGAAGTGACGCTCGACCTGATGAACGCGCGCAAGGCGGCCGGCCTCGCCACGATATATCAGGCCGCCGATGTCAGGCCGCGCGATTTCGACACCGACCATCCCCGCGTGTCCTGGGTCAGTGATGGCGCCGGTCACGAGATCGACTGCGACTTCATCGCCGGCTGCGACGGCTTTCACGGCGTCAGCCGCGCCAGCGTCAATCCCCAGGCGATCCGGACCTACGAACGGGTCTATCCGTTCGGCTGGCTCGGCATCCTGTCGGAAACCCCGCCGGTCAGCCATGAACTGATCTATTCCAACCACGCGCGCGGCTTCGCGCTCTGCACCATGCGCTCCACCCATCGCAGCCGCTACTATGTGCAGTGCCCGTCCGACGACCATATCGACCAGTGGCCGGATGACCGGTTCTGGGACGAATTGAAGCGGCGGCTCGACCAGAAGGCGGTGGACGAACTCGTCACCGGGCCGTCGATCGAGAAAAGCATCGCGCCACTGCGCAGTTTCGTCGCCGAGCCGATGCGGTTCGGGCGCATGTTCCTGGCCGGCGACGCCGCGCATATCGTGCCGCCGACCGGCGCCAAGGGATTGAACCTCGCCGCCAGCGACGTGCATTATCTGTCGGGCGCGCTCCGCGAATATTACGGCGAGAAATCCTCCGCCGGCATCGACAATTATTCGGCGATCGCGCTGGCGCGGGTGTGGAAGGCGGTGCGTTTCTCCTGGTGGATGACCTCGATACTGCACAAATTCCCCGAACAGGGCGAGTTCGGCGCACGGATCCAGCTCGCCGAACTCAACTACCTTGTCAGCTCGAAAGCGGCATCGGCCGCGCTGGCGGAGAATTACGTCGGACTGCCGTTTTGAGGCATGCGAGCCGACGAAGCAAACTGCCTCCCTCCGAAATGCCAGGCATCGATCCCGATGACGAGATCGATGAAGGCGCGAACCTTGGCGGACAGCAGCCGCGAGGTCGGGTAAACGATGTGGATCGGCAGCACCGGCTGCTCGAATTTCGCCATTACAATCTTCAGCCGCCCCCGCCTGAGTGCGTCGGCGGCCTGATAGGCCAATACCCGCGTCAGTCCGCCACCTTGCTCGGCATACTGGATCGCGGCATCCGCGCTATTGGTCGTGAAGCGCGGCGTGAGTGCGATGCGGACCTCGTGGCCACCCGCGATGAAGCGCCAGTCCGGCGCGGCGCCGAACTGAATGGTGTCGTGGGAAGCGAGCGCCTGCGGCGTCTTCGGCTCGCCGCGCCGCTTCAGATAGGCGTTGGAGGCGACGACGATGCGGCGCATCTCGCCGACATGGCGCGCAACCAGCGTGGAATCCGGCAAATGCCCGATCCGCACCGCGAGATCGACGCCATCCTCCACCAGATTGACCATGCGATCCGACAGCCGCAACTCGGCCGATACGTCCGCGTAGCGCGCCAGGTATTTTGACATCACCGGACTGACATGGAGGCGGCCGAATCCGATTGGCGCCGACACCACCAGCCGCCCGCTCGGCCGGGTGCGCTCGCCTTCCGCGGAGATTTCGGCTTCCTCGACATCGGCGAGGATGCGCCGCACCCGTTCGAGATAGCGCGTGCCGACATCGGTCAAGGTCACCGAGCGCGTGGTCCGCTGCAACAGCCGAGCGCCGAGGCGCTCCTCCAGGGCTGCGATCGCCCGGGTCACGCCGGAGGGCGACAGGCCAAGCTTGCGGGCCGCGGGCGCAAAGCCCTGCAAATCCGCAACCGCGACAAAGGCCTGCATGGCATCGATACGATCCATTAGACTATTTCATATTCCGCAATAATGAAGTGTCAATCCGCACGATTGTTTAAGCTCCGAAATGGCCCACTCTCAGCAATGAAGGGAGCCATCGTGCCCCGAAGGAATCGGAGGTTTCTGCCATGTCAGACACCCACGCTTATTCAAGCGACGTCGCCTTCACGCCCGCGGTCAAGGCGGTGCAGGCCCGCAAGGGCTCGCGCGCCGCCTACGCCCATGTCGAGCAAAACGGCGGGTGGCGCACCGAGGTCGACGACGATCTCGCGGCATTTCTGGCGCAGGCCAACAGCTTCTTTCTCGCCACCGCCAGCGCCGACGGGCAGCCCTATATCCAGCACCGCGGCGGACCGAAGGGCTTCGTCAAGGTGCTGGACAAGACCACGCTGGCGTTCGCCGATTACCGCGGCAACCGGCAATACATCACCCAAGGCAATCTCTCCGAGAATCCGAAAGCGTATATCCTGGTGATGGATTACGCGCATCGCCGCCGGGTCAAGATCTGGGGCGAGGCGCAAGTGGTCGACGATGACCCGGCGCTGACGCGATCCCTGATGCCGCAGGGCTATCAGGCGCGTCCCGAGCAGGCGATCCTGTTCAAGATCGCCGCCTGGGACACCAACTGTCCGCAGCATATCCCGCAGAAGTTCGACGCCGCCGATGTGGCGCAAGCGCTGGCGGTGCGCGAGGGGCGCATCGCCGAGCTGGAGGCTGAGCTCGCGGCGTTGAAGGACGAGCGCGCACGCATTGAAGTAGCGCACGCAGGATGAAAGCGTCGTCTCCGGCTTGGAGTCGGCGCTTCGGCGTTGAAGTCGCGCTCAGGCCGCCTGCGGCTGCACGGTCCAGGCGACATCGGGATAGTATTCCAGCATCATCCGATCGACATAGCCAGTGAGATTGGCGAATTCTTCCGCCTTCTTGCGCAGTTTCGAATTGAAGAACGGTGTCAGGATT
>JAGXAF010000297.1 GCA_018971675.1 Bradyrhizobium sp. | reverse complement strand
GTCGCCGACACGCATCAATTGCCTAAACGCGTCGATTGGCTGCTGTATTCGACTGCGCAATCAATCATCACCGTTCTCGCGGTCAGCGTGCTTGTCATCAGTGCGTTCGCACCGAGGGTGCCGCATTGGCGGTTGATCCCCGTCTCCGATCGCACAGCACGTCGGATTTGCGGGCTCCTTCTGGCGCTCGCAATCGTGTACGGCGTGAGCACGTTGCTCTACATGGTCACCCGCATCGCGCAGGCCCCCTTTGCGCTGACGGTCGCGGTCTCACTTCCGTCGAGCCTGCTTGTTGCCGGAATCATCGTTGCCATCCTTCTTACGCCGCTGGAGGCGCAGCACCAGGACCGAACCCTCTCACCGCGGCTGCTCGCCGTGCTGCGGCTCCCTGTTTGGATTGCAGTCGTCGCGATCGTCATATCGGCGCTTGCCGGGTACTTGGCGCTTGCTCGGTTTCTGGCGCAACAATTGGTCGTGACCAGCTCCATTATGGCGTTTGCCTACCTGCTGCTGCTGTGGGTCGATGGACTGATGCAGGGCTTGGGCGACGACCGCGCAGCGACAGGCCGCTGGCTCAAGGAAAGCTTTGGTGAGCAACACCGGCAGCGCGAGCGGTTGGCTCTGCCGATCGGCCTGTTCCTCAAGGCTATGGTGATCATACTGTCCGTGCCCCTCATTTTGCTCCAGTGGGGTTACAGCTGGCAGGACGTCTACGACTGGTACAAGCAGCTCTTCTTCGGTTTCCGGGTTGGCAACACTCAAGTATCCATTGCGGTGCTCCTCGCGTCGGTGATCGTGTTCGGGCTCGCCTATGGCGCCGCGCGACTTTTCCAGGGCTGGCTCGATGAGCGGGTCCTCAGGCCGGCGGGTATTTCGGGCGGCCTCCGCGATTCGATCCGCGTTGGAGTGGGATATGGCGGCGTCGTCATCGCAACGCTTGCGGCCTTCTCTTACGCAGGCTTCGACCTGTCCAATCTCGCGATCCTGGCCGGCGCATTCTCCGTCGGTATCGGTTTCGGTCTGCAAAGTATCGTCAACAATTTCGTGTCAGGGCTGATCCTTCTGGCTGAGCGCCCCATCAAGATCGGTGACTTGGTCGTCGTCGGGGGCGAAGAAGGTTATGTTCGCAAGATCAGCGTTCGTTCGACCGAGGTCGAGACGTTTGAGCGAGCGAGCGTTGTGATTCCGAACTCCTATTTCATCACGGAGAAGGTGAAGAACTGGACATTGCGCGACAACAAGCGTCGCATCGCGATCCCGGTCAGGGTTGCGAATGGCTCCGATCCGCGGGTGGTCAAATCGATTCTGCTCAAGGTCGCGCATGACCATCCCAGTGTCCTGACACTGCCTGCACCGTCCTTCGATTTTGAAGATTTTGGGGTAGACGGCCTCACGTTCAAACTCTACGCCTTTGTCGATCTGCGCGAGGGTGGCAACGTGGCCGCTGATCTAAGGATCGCCATCTTGGGAGCCTTCCAGGAGGCCGGGATCCAGATCCCGTCCCGGCAGGGGGAGGTCACGCTGCAGACCATCGACTTGTTGCGTGAGATGGCGGAATATCTCTCAAGTGACGCTCATAAGACAGGCGTCGAAGCCAAAGGGCCTGCTGCAGGGCAGCTTGCCAATCTGCCAAGAAAGCCGGCAAATCGCGTCAGACCCTAGAGCCATTTCCGTTCCGATGGAATCGGAACGCGGCTCGAGATTCTTGTTTTGACGCGTTTTCTTCACGCGAACCGGTATCCACTTCGCTCGAAAACGCTTTAGGCTCGTTACGAACGCGATTGAGACCTTGCACTTTTCGACGATAGGCTCGAGGCAACAGTTGGGAGAACCAAAACTCCTCGGTCACAGCAGAGCCGCGCCATTCCCGTTGCGGCCATCCTTTGCGCCGGCTTTGAGCGGAGTGCCTCGCCCTCACCCGCCGCGCAATCGCGCCGTAGCCGAAGCTCGCTTCGGCGTTCTTAAGAACGGCCGCCGAAGGCCGCCTACGCTCTCCCTGCAAAAAGCGGGCGCAGGCGCGTCGTGCGGCTAGCCTGTCAGCGCGGCTTTCACCATGCCGCTCGCCTTGCCGAAATCCATCTGGCCGGCGTATTTGCCTTTCAGTTCCGCGATCACCTTGCCCATGTCCTTCATTCCGGCAGCGCCGGTCGAGGCAATGGCGGCGGAGATTGCGGCCTTGACGTCGGCTTCCGACATCTGCTTCGGCAAGTACGCCGAGATGATCGCAATTTCCTCGCGCTCCTGGGCTGCGAGTTCGGCCCGGCCGCCCTTGTCGTAGAGTTCGACCGATTCCTGGCGCTGTTTTATCATCTTCTGAAGCAAGCTCAGCAGATCCGCGTCCGTTAGCGGCGGCTTGCCCTGCCCGCGCGCCTCGATATCGGCGTTCTTGATGGTCGAATTGACCATGCGCAAGGTCGAGAGCTTGCGCTCGTCCTTGGCCCGCATCGCGTCCTTGACCGCGTTGTTGATGTCGTCGCGCAGCATCGTTCTGTCCTCTCGCAGACGCCTTGCGGGCGCCGCACTCCGGTCCCTGATCTAGGCTGTTCGCTCGCGCGACACAACCAGAGCCTTTTCCGTTCCGATGAAACCGGATCGGGGCTCCAGTTTTAGCTTCGCAGCCATTCGGCGAGTGCGTTGGCCGTCGCCTGCGGCAGTTCGGCCGGCGCTAGGTGACCGCAATGCGGCAAGATCACCAGTTTCGCACCTTTAATGCCATCGGCCATTTCCACTGACCGCGAGTTCGAAATCGTGTTGTCCTCATCTCCGGTCAGAACCAGCGTCGGGCATTCGATCGTTGCGAGCGTGGGCCGGGAATCCGCCCGGTCAATCACGGCGGTTTGCTGGCGGACGAATGCCTCGGGCCCGACATCGGCGCCCATGTCGTGAACGAGATGGCGGAGGCTTGCATTGCCGCGGCGCGACGGATGCACGAAGCCCGGATACAATTCGTCGAGCACGGTGCGGTATTCGCCGTTCTGCGCGCGCGTCATCAGGACGCGGCGGCGATCGCTGACGTCCGGCGCATCGGGCGGCGCCTGGGTGTTGATCAGCGCCAGCTTCGTTACGCGCTCCGGCGCCTGACGCATGATCTCGAAGGCGATGTAGCCGCCCATCGAATGCCCGGCCAGCGCGAAACGTGGCGGCGCCTCGGCGAGGATGCGGCGCGCGATCGCGGGCCTATTGTCGTCGCGAATGTGGTTGGC
>JAGXAF010000061.1 GCA_018971675.1 Bradyrhizobium sp. | reverse complement strand
CATCAACTGCCATATTGAGATGCCCAAACTGTATTTGATCCGGGGAGACCGAAACGATTCCCCGTCCCGCCAAGCTGTCCACGGCAAATGTAGCTATGCCAAGCTGATTGAGTTCCCTCGACCACTCGTCAATCGCACTTCCCGTTCCACCCATTCCACCTCCGGCATGGAGCAGAATAGCGGCAGGCAGTTTGTCGGTGCCGCCTCGAGGCAGACGTAACTCACCTGCGATCGTGACCGGTTGACCGCCCTTTTGCCCAGCCAGGAAATCAACATCGCTCAGGGTCACCGACGAAATCGGAATGATTTCGAAGCGCGCCACCTGAGCGGTGGCCGTCCCGGCGAGTGCTACGAAAATAGCGCCCGCCACCCACTGTTTGATCATGCCCTACCGCTCGCGTTAGTACGGAACAGGACATCGCACAGGACGAAACCCGCCGCCAACAATTTCTGTGCGATCCGCCGCAGGCGCCCATCCCATGTTTCCTTGCGCAAGAGCTCCACGGACGTGGGTCGGAATGCGGGATTGAGTCCGTGTCGGTCAACTACAAGGACGGTCGGTATTACTTCAAATTGGTCATCGCGGTCAGATCGACCGAGAGCCTGGCGATGCCGGCAGCGCCGCACCAGTTGGAGCCGACGCCGCTCGGATTGATCGGGGTGACGTTGGTCGTTCCGGTCCCGTTGAAGGCGCTGGTGAAGGCGTTGCAATTGCCCTTCGACAGGTCCGTGTCGGAATAGCGCAGATCGAGCGTGAACACCTTGTAGGTGAAGCCGACGCCGATGTTCCAGGTGTCGTAGCTGGCATAGGGAATGCCGTTGGCGAAGATGGTGCCGACGCCGGTGCCGTAGAAGGCGTCGGAGGTGCCGAGCCACTGGCGACCGAATTCACCCGACACGTACATGCCGACGCCGCTGGCGCCGAACACCGAACTTGGTGCGGTATATTTGGCGGTGACCGAAGCGTAGTTGCCCCAGGCGCCGCTGTTGAGGAAGTTCGGCGTATAGTATTCGTTCACGCCGGCCTGCCAGTTGTCGTTGAAGGTGTAGTTGAGCTTGGCATAGCCTTCGAAAAAGCTCACATCCTTCTTCATCACGTTGCCGTTGGCCAGGAAGATGGTGTCGGCGCTGACGGGGCAGACATTGCCACCGGGAACGCCGCCAGTGAGAATGTTGTCGGCGCAGTTGCCGCCCGGATACAGATAGCCCCAGATACCGAAGTCGAACGCCGCCGCACCGAAGGTCGGGCGGATACCGCCGTAGACGTCAACCTCGGCAGCGGCGCGGTTCGCGAACGAGATGCTTTCGGCCGAGGTGCCGATATAGAGCTGCAGGTCCTTGTTGACGTTGTAACGCGGCTCGAAATAGGCGGTGACCGAAGGCCTATGGTTGGACTGGGTGACACCGCGGAAGACGTAGTCGTTCATGACCGCGGCGCCGAACGCGATGTCCCAGGGATCGAATGCTGCCGGCGCCTTCTCCGCCTTCAGGGGCATATCGGCTGCCAGCGCAGAGCCCGACGCCATTGCCAGCGCCGTTGCCAGCAAGACCAGTTTCTTCATAGCGATCCCCCATCGCATTTAGAATCAGCCCGCTCTCGCCGCTCCCCGGTGCGGCGATCAATTCATGAAGGTGAATTCAATCTGGAACACGCCACTCAACGCTGAAAGCAAAAAGGTCGAGCATCTGCCGCCTTTTTAGGCGTTACGGCAATTTGGTGAAATCTTGTCCACAAGTGTTGCACTTCAACAACAACTTGAACCGATTCCGCAACGACCGCGGGGCCGCGAATCAGTTGCCTTGATACCGAACCAAGCCTCACTGACGAGGAACCGTCAACACGCAACAATACGGAAAAGGCCGCAGCAACGAACACTGCGGCCTTTAACGAGATCAACGGTGACGGCAATCCGCCTCGCTATTCGTCGTCATCTCCATCCGAGGACGAGTTATGGGACGAACCTATACCACTCGAATGTCCCCACGACGGAGCGGGCGCCGCCGGAGTCGAACTCGGGCCGGCCCAGCTTGGCGCCGCCGGAGCGGGCTTGGGTGCGGGGGCCGGCTTGGGAGCAGGCGCAGGCGGTGGCGCAGCCATCGGAGCCGTCACCGCGCTGTGCGCAGCGGGGGCCGCTGCGGCAGGCTTCGCCGCTGGGGCTGCCCTCTTCTTCGCAGCGGGCTTCCTGGCGCTGGCCTTCTTCGCCGTTTTCCTTGCTGACTTCTTGGCTGACTTCTTTGCTGATTTCTTGGCCGATTTCTTCGCGGCCTTGCCGGCCTTTTTCGCTGTTTTCTTAGCTGCTTTCTTGGCCGACTTCTTCGCGGCCTTCCTTGTCTTCTTGGCGGATTTCTTCTTCGCCATCATCGCGTTTTTCTTCTTGTCCTCCTTGCCTTTTCGATTCTTTTTCCGCTTAGCCATCGTGATCCTCCTGTTGCCGCCGATCAATGTCTATCGATCACTATTCACCGGGCGCATCAAATCATCCGCATCTCGCGCGGGGCCGTCGATCCCTCATCATCCGTTCAGTCCTGTCCAGCCAGTCCCGGCCGAAGACCGCCCGTCGCCCAATCGAGAAGCTCAATCGTGTGCACCACGGGGACTGACGTGCCGCCGGCAATCTGCATCATGCATCCAATATTGCCCGCAGCGATCATATCCGGCCTGACCATCGCGATATTGGCGACCTTGCGATCGCGCAACCTGTCCGCAATATCAGGCTGAAGAATGTTGTAAGTCCCCGCCGAACCGCAACACAAATGGCTCTCAGGCACATCTTTCACTACGAATCCAGTCTTGGAAAGCAATTCTTTCGGGGCCTGGGTGATTTTCTGCCCATGCTGCAGCGAACAGGCCGCGTGATAGGCGATGACGAGATCGCCATGCTGCGTGCCCACCGGCTTGAGTTCGATGCCGCTGACATATTCCGTGATGTCCCTGGCGAGGCTCGAGACCCTCGCGGCGGGACCGGCAAAGTCGCGGTCTTCGCGCAGCAGAAATCCGTAGTCCTTGATCACCGTGCCGCAGCCCGACGTCGTCACCAGGATCGCATCAAGCCCGCCGCGGCCGGCCTCGGCGAGCCAGGCCGAGATGTTGGCGCGGGCGCGCCGCAGGGCGTCGCTCTCATGTCCGAGGTGGTGGGTTAGCGCGCCGCAACATTGCTCATCCTTGACCAGCACCACCTCGACCCCGTGGCGCGTCAAAAGATTGATGGCCGCCTGGTTGATTCGCGGCGCCAGCACCTGTTGGGCGCAGCCTTGCAGCAGCGCCACCCGGCCACGTTTTTCGCCCTGCGCCGGAAAAACGCTGCCGGCAGCCGCCCCCCGCGCGGGCAGGCGGGATGGCGCCAGCGCCAGCATCGCCCTGATCCGCCGCCACAGGCCCGGCGTCGCGGTCGCCTTGGCGCCGGGCAATAGCCCGGCGAACGGCCGGGCCAGCCGCGCCAGCACCATGCTGGCACGGAACAAGTCGGGCCGCGGCAGCACCAGCGCCAGCACCGCGCGCAAGGCCCGCTCGGCGACCGGCCTGGTGTATTCCTTCTCGATCCTGACCCGCGCCTGATCGACCAGATGCATGTAGTTCACGCCGGAGGGACAGGTGGTCATGCAGGCGAGGCAGGACAGGCAGCGGTCGATGTGCTTGACCACCTCCGGCGTCGGCGGGCGATTCTTCTCCAGCATCTCCTTGATCAGATAGATGCGCCCACGCGGGCTATCGAGCTCGTCGCCAAGCAGCACATAGGTCGGACAGGTCGCTGTGCAGAAACCGCAATGCACACAGGCGCGCAGGATCTTGTCGGCTTCCGCGATATCGGGATCGGCGAGCTGAGCGAGGCTGAATTCGGTTTTCATGTCGAGGCTACCCGGCGTATCCGGCCGCGATTGAGGATGTGCTTCGGATCGAAGCTCAAGCGAACGCGCTCGCCGAGCGCAGCCAATCCCGCCTGTTGGGGATGAAAGACATCGACGTTGCGGCGGACGTCCTCGGGCGCGCGCAACAACGTGGCGTGGCCGCCGGCGGCGTCGACACGCTGGCGCACCAGCGTCGCCCGCGCATCCGGCTGCGGCGGCAGCGCTGCCCAGATCAGCCCGCCGCCCCAGTCGTAAATCACCTCGCCGCCGGTCTCGCGCGAAAGCTGTTGGCCGAGCGCCCCGCCGGAGGCTGGCGGACAGACGATGCGCCAGACCGGCCGCGCGCCGAGCGCGCCGTTGGCCGCGAACGGTTTGACGTCACGGATCGAAGCCCAGACCGCCGCGGACGCCGCATCGTCAACCACGTCAGCGGTTCCGAATGGCGCCAGCGCCTGGCCGAGCGCGGCCGCGCGATGGGCCACCGATGCCGCAAAGCCTTCCAGCCGCAACAGTGTCACCGTCTGCTGCGGCGATTCGAGACTGGCCAACCCGTCCGCTGACGCGCACAGCGCCGGGTTCGGCACATGCGCGGCGCCGGATACATCGAACGGCGAACCAAGCGCCGCGGTCATCGCGCGGTTGGCGGCAAGGTCGTCCAGCCCGCGCAACAGCAGCGTGCACTCGCTCTCGGGCCGCGGCATCACCTTCAACGTTACTTCGGTCATGACCGCCAGCGTGCCCCACGATCCCGTCAGCAACTTGCACAGATCGTAGCCGGTGACGTTCTTCACCACCTTGCCGCCGGCCTTGAAACTGTCGCCGAAACCCGACACCGCATGCGCGCCCAACAAATGGTCGCGCACGCCGCCGGCCTTGATGCGGCGCGGTCCGGCAAGCCCGGCACCGATCATGCCGCCGATCGTGCCGATGTCGGGCGTGCCGAGCAGCGCCGCGGTATTGACTGGCTCGAATGCGAATTGCTGGTTCCTGGAATCGATCAGCGACAGCACGTCGGCCATCGGCGCGCCGGCCTGCACGGTGATGATCAACTCGTTCGGCTCATACGACGTCACCGCGTTCAGCGCCGACAGATCGAGCAAAGCATTGGTCGCCATCGGCTGGCCGACCTGCCGCTTGGAGCCGTGGCCGATGATCTCCAACGCCTGTTCGCTCGCGATCGCCGCGCGCACCACCTGCTCGACATCGGCCGCATCGCGTACTTTCAGGGTGTCCACAACCTTCAAAACCTCGGAATATCGGGAAACGCCAGCCTGCCGCCGTGAACATGCACGCGGCCAAGCTCGGCGCAGCGATGCAGGGTCGGAAACACCTTGCCGGGATTGAGCAGGCCTTGCGCGTCGAACGCGCATTTCAGCCGCTGCTGCTGGTTGAGATCGATCTCGCTGAACATGTCCGGCATCAAATCGCGCTTCTCGACGCCGACGCCGTGTTCGCCAGTCAACACGCCGCCGAACTCGACGCAGCAGCGCAGGATGTCGGCGCCGAACGCCTCGGCCTTATCCATCTCGCCGGGCTTGTTGGCGTCGTACAGGATCAGCGGATGCAAATTGCCGTCGCCGGCGTGAAACACATTGGCGACGCCGAGCCCGTATTTTTCGGAGAGATCGCGGATCCGCGCCAAGGCCCGCGGCAGCGCACCGCGCGGAATGGTGCCGTCCATGCAGAGGTAATCCGGCGAAATCCGCCCGACCGCGGGAAATGCCGCCTTGCGCCCGGCCCAGAACAGATTGCGCTCCTGTTCGGACTTTGAAATCTGGCAGATGGTCGAACCGCAGCGCAGCGCGATCGCCTCGACCCGCTTGATCAGTTCATCAACCTCGACGCCGGGACCATCAAGCTCGATGATCAAGAGCGCCTCGACGTCGAGCGGGTAGCCGGCATGCACAAAGGCTTCCGCGGCGTGGATCGCGGGCTTGTCCATCATCTCCATGCCGCCCGGGATGATCCCGGCGCCGATGATGTCGGCCACGCATTGCCCGGCGGCCTCCACCTGCGCGAAGCCGACCATCAGCGCCCGCGCGGTCTCCGGCTTTTGCAGGATGCGCACCGTCACCTCGGTGACGACACCGAGCAGGCCTTCGGAGCCGGTGATGATACCCATCAGATCGTAGCCGTCGGTCTCGGGCGACTTGCCGCCGATCCGGATCACCTCGCCTGATATCAGCACGATCTCGCAGCCGAGCACGTTGTTGGTGGTCATGCCGTATTTCAGGCAATGCACGCCGCCGGAATTTTCCGCGACATTGCCGCCGATCGAACAGGCGATCTGCGACGACGGGTCGGGCGCGTAGTAGAAGCCGCGATGCGCCACCGCCTGGCTGATCGCGAGATTGGTGACGCCGGGCTCGACCACCACCGCGCGATTGTCGAAATCGATCTCGCGGATGCGCTTGAACTTGCCGAGGCCGAGCAGCACACCGTCGGCGAGCGGCAGCGCGCCGCCGGACAGCGAGGTGCCGGAGCCTCGCGGTACCACCTTGATGCCCTCGTCGAAGCAATATTTCAGCACCTTCGAGACCTGCTCGGTGGTGTCGGGCAGCACCACGACCATCGGCGGCTGGCGATAGGCCATCAGCGCGTCGGACTCGTAAGGCAGCATCTCGGCCGGACTGTCGATCACGCCCTCGCCCGGCACGATCGCGCGCAGCGCCGCGACGATCGCCTCGCGGCGCGCCAGGACCTCCTGGTCCGATGCCGGCATCATGATGGTCATGCGGTTGCCTCCACGGCCCTGCCCTCGATCCAGGCGGCCCTGCCCTCGTCGATTTGTCGTGGCAAATCAAGCACGTCTGGGCGGCTTTGGGTAGCTCTCGCGGGGCGCGAGCCGGCCCATCATGGCGTCGATCTCGCGGATGACAAGTTCGGGCGCCGCGTTCTGCACCATATGGCCGACATCGGGCAATATGAGCAGCCGCGCATGCGGCACCGTGGCCGCGAACGGGCGCGAATGGATGTCCGGCCACACGGTCTTGTCGGCGTCGCCCGCGATCACCACCACCGGCGCGCTGATTTCAGCATAGCGCGGCGCCTGCTCCCTCACCGCCGCCTTCAATGTCACGAGATCCCGGGCATTGGCGAGGAACGCGCGCGGGCGCAACAATAGCGGCGTCGCGGTGTTCTCGACAAAACCGTCGGGCATGGTCTGCGGCAGGAACACCTTGCGCGCGCCGGCCTCGGTCAGGAAATAGCCGAGCGGCAGCGTGATGGTGTAGGCGAGCAACGGGCCAATCACCGGCGTGGTGATGATCTCGGTGTAGCGGCCGACGCCGCCGCGCCACGGATAGGCCACCGGCGCCAGCATCACCAGGCCGGCGACGCGCCGCGGATAATCGAGCGCCATCCGCGCGCCGAGCGCGCCCGCCCATGAATGCACCACGATGACCGCGCGCGCGACGCCGAGTTTCTCCAGCGCCTCGTCGATCATCCGCGCCTGGATCGCGGGCGTCGAATCCTCAAGATGTTGGCGCGGGCTCCAGCCGTGGCCGGGGCGATCGACCAGGATCACCCGACGGGTTTTCGCCAGCATGTCTCCGAGCGGCAGGCGCATCGTCCGGAGATTCGAGCTCGCGCCATGGATCATCACGATCGGCGGCGTGCTCGTGTCGCGCGGCCCGGTATCGAGCACGTTGAGGCACGCGCCCTTGACTTCGACGCGGCGGCCCTGTCGCGGATAGGCGCGCTGCAGCGCCAGCACGCCGGCCTGCGTGATCAGCGCCAGTACGGCCAACGCCGTCGCGACGACGACAAAACCCATTTGCAATGTCCGGACGATCCTGTGCGCCGACAACCCGCGCCAATTTACCCGGCAACGGTTTCGCCGCCAATGACGACCCGCGGCCGGCGGCGGCATCGTGATTCGAAATCCCGTCCCCCTCCCCGGCAACCGCGCGCCTGCGGTCATTTTCACATCACGGTCACGTGCAGCCCCCGGCGACCACAACCAGCACTTTCGGAAATGCAATGGGCGGAACTCGCCAAACGTGACATTGCGAAGGCTTTCCACGCTATCCACAGCATCGAAGTGCGATTGTCACGATTAGCCCCAGATTGTTTCGAGATGGTGCCCGCACGGAAATGGAGGAGTGGATGACCTACCGATCGAATAACATCGCCATCGACGAGATTGTCGCCAGTTGCGGCGACGATATCCACGGGGCGCTAAGGGCCCTGCTCCTCGTCAACGAGCAGCTCGAGGCCGAACTGGCGCTGCTATATGCAGCCGTTGGCGAAAGCGGGATGCTGGACCGCGGCGGGGGACCGTTGCATTAGCTGGGCTTGTCCTCGCGCGCGATCAGATGTCGCGGCCTTCGACCTTTTCGGTCAGGACCCTGACCATCTCCGGCACCTTGTCGAGATAGGGATTGACAGCGAGTGCCTGGCGGAACGCGTCCAGCGCGCGCTTGTTGTCGCCGAGATCCTGCATGATCATGCCGAGCCCCGCCAGCGCGCCGAAATGCCGGGGTTCACGCACCAGCACCTGCTCGATATCCTCGAGCGAATGCTCGTAGTCGTTCTGCAGGTAATATACGGTGGCGCGCCGGTTCCAGGCCTCGATATAGTCCGGCCGCAACTTGATCACGGCGTCGAGCAGTTTGAGCGCGACGTCCATCTGCCCGGCGTCCATCGCGGCCTTGGCACGCGTCATCAATAGCGCGGCGGTGTCGCTCGGGGTGTGCAGCCAGATCGCCCAGATCCGCGCCTCGACGTGTTTGGCACTCGCCTCGTCGGGCGCGGCCTTCAGCGCGCCGAACAGGAAGTCGAGCCCTTGGAGGCGATCGGCCTTCGGCAACCTGGTGGGTGCGTCCGGCGGTTTTTTCTGATGCGTCGGCGGGGCGGCCTCGGAATCCTGC
Organism: Bradyrhizobium sp.; assembly: GCA_018971675.1. Taxonomy (GTDB): domain Bacteria; phylum Pseudomonadota; class Alphaproteobacteria; order Rhizobiales; family Xanthobacteraceae; genus Bradyrhizobium. Next base: position 7,534 of record JAGXAF010000061.1, on the reverse strand, counting down.
GCCAACGCCGCAGCCGGCGCGGCGGAAAGCATCGCGGCCAGAAAAACGGCCGGTCGGATGGTCCGCAGGCGGGGGAATCTCAAAGCCATCATCAAAGTCTAGACGCGGCAAAACACCCTTGCAAAGCAGCAAGGCGTGAAAAGGCGGAATTTTGCCGGTGCGACCCGAGGCTGGATCAGAACCTCAACCCGGCCTCAATACTCAGCCGAGATACTCAGCCCTGACGCGCCTTGAACCGGCGCTGGACCTTGTTGATGACGTAAACCCGGCCCTTGCGGCGGACCAGGCGGTTGTTGCGATGGCGACCACGCAGCGATTTCAGCGAGTTACGGACCTTCATGGGACAATCCTGATGCTTGAAAGGCCGTGTGCGAGGCCGAGGGGTGGATATCGGAAGTGATGAATGGGAATGATCCCGGCGCGCGGCAATCCGCCCGGGACGGGGCGGTTTCTAGGCCACCGAACGGGCAAATGTCAATGCGAACGGGCCTTTTTGAGCACCGATTTGGCCCCGAACCGGTACGTTTCCGGACGAATCCGGTGTGATCGCCGGCAAAATCGAGCGATATCGCTTCCATGGCCTGCATGTAGGCCCCGGCGAACATAACGCGCGGCGTCACCGGGACGAGGCCCACAACATCATGGTTGCGGGTTCCCGGGTAATGTTACCTATTAACCAGCGGTTAATTATGCCTTTGCGGGCCCGAACGATCCGACCTAGCGTTGCTCGATTGCCCGGTAATGGATGAGTTGGTGATGCCATGACAAATTCCAGGTCTGTAACTTCCAGGTCTGTAACTTCCAGGTCTGCGACTTTCAGGTCTGCGACGCTTGCCGCGTCTCTCGCCGGGTTGGCGCTGATCCTTGCCACCGGCGAGACATTCGCAGGTTCCGGAGCCGCGCACGGCACGACATTTGCGCCGCATTCGGCTTCTCACCCGTCCATCGTCCGATCGTTCGGGCATCACCGACACCGCCCAGGCGCTTTCTGGCCTGGCGTGGTGGACTGGCCTTACGATCCGATCTATGGCGAACCCGGCGCAGATATCACGCCGCCGCCATCCGGCGATATCCACTACACCTACACCTATGACGTGCCCTGGGATGCGGTGCATCGCTTTCCGCCGAATGTCGCGCCCTCGACCAGACCGTACGTGCCGGATTGCACCTCGCAGACGGTGACGGTTCCCTCCCAGTACGGGGCCGAGGGGGCCGCAGATATCAACGTCATGCGGTGCTACTAGCAGGCTGTTGAAGAACTCAGCCGCGTTCGCAAATGAAGGCTGAATCGTCGCCATTGTGTATGTAGAAGTGACCGACGAGCCTGCCCGCAGTGCCGATCATAGCCCATCCGCGACCGCAGGCGGGGTCATTCTCATCGTGCCCTTCCCATGAGAACTCCGCGCAGGCCGAACCGTCTCGCGCGCCGTAGCGGACATCGAGGAAGCCGTTTAGCGCACCGAAGGCAATTTCACCGTCGGACTTACCCTTGAAGGTGAGATGCGCCTCGTCGACGAGGTCGAGGAAGTCACCGTGCCAGTTGTCCATTTCGACGATGCGCCAGCGGCCAGCGAAGGCCTTGGCGAAGCGGGGCACCTTGGCCATCAGCCGGCCTCCGCGATCAGCTTGGGCAGCCGCACCAGATTGTAGGCGGCGGCAGCGAAGGTAAAGGCCCATCCGACGCGTTCACGGCCACGGAAGCGGGCCTTCTCTTGCCCGGCGACCGTCTTGATCCAGCCGAATGCCTCCTCGATGCGCTTGCGGATGCGCTGACTGACGGCATAGCCGCCGTGCCGGGTCGTTCGTCCGTCGATCGCAGAGCTGCGGCCGCTGGTGTTCTGCGCAACATGCGGCGTCACGTTCATCGAGCGCAGCTCGTTGACGAAGTCTTCTGCGTCGTAGGCTTTGTCGGCGCCAAGCGTGATCGCTGTCGGTCGGTCGGCACGCGGTTCGATCATGTGCAGCGCGGCCACCCGTTCGGCATGCCCGTCGGCCCGCGTCAGGCAGGCGTCGACCAGCAGGCCGTGGCGGTTCTCCATCAGCCCATGCCCGATGAAGCACAGCTTCGTCTCCTTGCCCTTTCCCTTGCGGTAGAGCCTGGCATCCGGATCGGTGGTCGAAGCATGGGTATCGTTTGAGCGTTTCTGGCCATGGAAGTCCGCTTCGGCATTGCGCCCGCCGCCTAGCGCCGGCGGCTCGCCAGAGCCATCCTTCGGCTTGACGCTCTTCATCGAGGCCCAGGCCTCGATCAGCGTGCCATCGACCGAGAAGTGATCGCTCGACAGCAGCTTCTTCACCTTGGGCTGCGCCAGCACCGCCGCCAGGAACTTGGCCGCGATGTCGCCTTCCAGCAACCGGTCGCGATTCTTCGAGAACACCGAATGGTCCCAGGCTGCGTCGTCGACGCCAATTCCGACGAACCAGCGGAACAGCAGGTCGTATTCCAGCCGCTCCATCAAAAGCCGCTCCGAGCGGATCGAATAAAACGCTTGCAACAGCATCGCCCGCAGCAGCTTCTCCGGCGGGATCGACGGCCGCCCAATCGGCGAATAGAGCGCGGCAAACTCGCGCTCCAGCGTCGACAGCGCCTCGTTCACGATCGTCCGGATCGCTCGCAGCGGATGGTCACGCCGCACCCGCGCCTCCAGATCGACGTAGCTGAACAGCTCGCCCGTTCGATTGTCGCCGCCGCGCATGCACCATCTCCGAATCTCGTCGGAGCCAATGAATCACGGTCGCTGGTCGGCGGCGAGCACCTTTTTCAACAGCCTGCTAGTCTTACTGAGTCAGAAAGTCGCATTTTGGGAGCTTGGGATCCTTGATAATTTTGGGAGATTCGTTTTCGGCATGAGGAGCTGAGATGGATCACCCAATAGCGGCTGACAGTGCATCGCGATTTGAAGCATATGTCGAGGGACTTGTGAGCGTGATCGGCCATGCGGACCGTGCCCGGCCGCTGCGGGATTATTGCGTTGGCCTGATGATGCCGTGCGAGCGCAAGAGCGTCGAGCCTATGGCGGCGGTGACCGCACCTGGGCGGACGGCAGCGCAACATCAATCACTACTGCATTTTGTCGGCGAAGGGCGCTGGTCGGACGAGAAGGTCTTGGCCAAGGTGCGCGAGATGGTCCTGCCGGAGATCGTGCGCCATGGGCAGATCGAGGCCTGGATTATCGACGACACGGGTTTCCCCAAACAGGGCCGGCATTCGGTAGGGGTGGCACGGCAGTATTGTGGTCAACTCGGCAAGCAGGACAATTGTCAGGTCGCGGTGTCGCTATCGATTGCCAACCACCACGCCAGCCTGCCGGTGGCGTATCGCCTGTATTTGCCGGAACAGTGGGCGGCGGACGATGAACGCCGGCGCAAGACAGGCGTGCCCGAGGATATCGGCTTCAGGACCAAGCCCGAGATCGCGCTCGAGCAGATCCGTGCGGCCAGTGCAGCCGGCCTGCCGCTCGGTGTGGTGCTGATGGACGCCGGATATGGTTGCAACACGGAACTGCGCAGCAGCATCAGCGCACTGGGATTGACCTATGTGGCCGGCATCTTGCCGAACACCACGGTATGGGCGCCGGGCATGGCGCCGTTGCATCCCAAAACCTGGTCGGGCCGCGGACGGCCGCCAAAGTTGATACGGCGTGATCGCAATCATCGGCCGACCTCCGTCAAGGAGCTTGCTTTGGGCTTGCCGGCAAAAGCCTGGCGCAAGATCGCCTGGCGCGAAGGCTCGGCCGAACAGTTGTCCTCGCGCTTTGCCCGGTTGCGTATCCGTGTTGCCCATCGCGATTACAATCTGACCAAGAGCCGCCCGGAAGAATGGCTGTTGATCGAGTGGCCAAAAGGTGAGGCCGAACCAACAAAATATTGGTTCTCGACGCTTCCGCAAAATATCACCTTCGGCAACCTGGTAGATCTCACCAAGCTACGCTGGCGCATCGAGCGCGATTATCAGGAGCTGAAGCAGGAGGTCGGGCTCGGGCATTTCGAAGGACGAGGATGGCGCGGCTTCCACCATCACGCCACGCTCTGCATCGCGGCCTACGGATTCTTGATCTCCGAAAGGGAGACGATTCCCCCCTCAGCACCTCGTTCCACCGCGATGTTCCAGGCGGCTGGCATTCCCGAAGGTTACAGACCCAGAGGATCCACCGCTGCGGCCCGAGCGGCACATTCCAAACTCGATTGCGACCATGCGCCGACGGCTCGTTCTCGTCCTCGTCAAACACTTGCGGCGGTGTCCATGCTGCGCCGCTCCGATCAGGAACCTGGCGACGTACAAAACTTTATGACGCAGTAAGACTAGAGGCGGTTAGAGGCTGTTAGGAACCTGGGGCGAGTTGCGCTACGTTTTTGAGCATAATGCAGACGAACGCGATGAGGTGGATATCGGCGAGGGTGGATGCGCATCGCTCATAATCCCTGGCGAGGCGGCGGAAACGCGTGGCCCATGCGAAGGTGCGCTCGACCACCCAGCGTCTTGGCAACAAGACAAAGCCACGCTTGGCTTGTGGCAGTTTGACAACGCTCAGTTCGATGCCGTGGGCACCTGCGGCTGCCGCGGCACGTTCGCCTGTGTAGCCTTGATCGACGAAGGCGATCTCGACACTCTCGTCCGTCGCGGCCTGGATATCCTTGGCCATCTGGCCGACAGCGTCTCGATCTCCGACGCTCGCAGGCGTGACGTGGAGCGCGAGCATGTGGCCGAGCGTATCCACGGCCAGATGCAGTTTGGATCCCTTCTTGCGCTTGGCGCCGTCGTAACCGGCGCGGGCTCCGCTCTCGGGCGTGGAACGTAATGTCCGGCTGTCGATGATCGCCGCCCTCGGCTGCGCTTCATGCCCCGCCGACAGACGCAGCACCGTCCGCAAATCCTCCGCGAGGGCTTCAAAGCATCCCGCACGAAGCCAACGTTGCGCCTGCTGATAAACAATCTCCCATGGCGGCAAATCGTTGGGCATCCATCGCCATGGCGCGCCTGTCTTCACGATGTAACGCAGCCCGTTGAAGACCTCACGAAGCGGATAGCTCCGTTGTCCGACAGTCTCCGGCAGCAACGTTAGGTAGGGCACCACTAATGTCCACTCATCGTCCGATACATCGGACGGATACGGCTTACGTGATTCGCTCATCACGCAAGCCTCATAAGTTGCTGTTAATCAGTCCCTAACAGCCTCTAGGGTCAGGACCTATTAAATTTGTTTGAGTTGTGATTCAAAGTCTTTTCGATTCGGGGGACTTTGATGGGTGACTTGTTTTTGCTGAGCGTGCGCCAGATGGCGCGGATTTCGCCGCATTTTCCTCTGGCTCACGGTGTGCCGCGCGTCGACGACCGGCGCGTCGTCAGCGGTATCGTCTATGTGATCCGCAACGGTCTGCAATGGAAAGACGCGCCCAGGAGTTATGGGCCGCACAAGACGCTCTACAACCGCTTCATACGCTGGAGCCGGCTCGGCGTTTTCGACCGTGTCTTCGCCGCGCTCGCCGGCCAAGGGCCAAAACCGGAGCGCATCATGATCGACTCGACACATTTGAAGGCGCATCGCACGGCGGCCAGCCTTTTAAAAAAGGGGTTCTTTCCCGTTGCATCGGGCGCACGAAAGGCGGCTTAAACTCAAAACTGCACCTCGTCTGCGACGGCGCTGGCAAGCCACTGGTGATGATGCTTTCCGAAGGCCAGATGAGCGATCACAAGGGCGCACGGCTCATGCTCGATGCCCTGCCAAAGGCCAAGGCGCTGATCGCCGACCGCGGCTACGACAGCAACTGGTTTCGTAACGCGCTGCACTCGCGAGGGGTCGCGCCCTGCATTCCCCCAACCAGAAACCGCAAGATCCCGCTCGATTACGACAAGGCGCTGTACCGGACCCGCCATAAAATCGAAAACCTATTCGCAAAGTTGAAGGACTGGCGCCGCATAGCTACCCGCTACGATCGCTGCGCGCACACCTTCTTCTCGGCAATCTGCATTGCAGCCGCAGTCACCTTCTATCTCAATCAATGAGTCCTGACCCTAGCACTACTTTGGCACTTTAGGCTTGGCGATATCTTCAAGGAACATCTCGCAGTGAGGACATTGTCGGGGTGGAGGTCGTGCGAAGAGGTCGAGGATCGCTTGCCTGATGGCCGGCATGCTTGGTTGTGGTGGCGGTCCTGAGATTCTTTTTTTTCCGTCCCGCTGCTTTGAGGCGGCGGGATTGGAGGAAGGCGTAGGCGATCATTGTCATCAGCGCGTGTCGATGTAATCCCGTCCAGGATCTACCTTCGAAGTGGTCGAGCCCAAGCTCCTCCTTGAGCTGCTGGTGGGCCTGTTCACAGACCCACCTGGCCTTGATCGTGGCAGCGAGCGTCTTGATGGTGGCATCGGCCGGCAGGTTCGACACATAGTATTTTTGCTCCCCGGTCGACCGCCGCTCGCCGACGAGCCAGACCTCGTCGCCAGGCATGCACTGCATGCGGTTATCGAGCATCCGGTGCTTATGGCCATCCGCAACGCGGACACGGCGGGCCGTGAAGAGACATGTCAGCCGACCTTTGGTGCCCCGCCGCCAACTGATCCTTTGCCATTTGCCTTCGGCCAATAACGCTTCAGCAGAGACCGGTGGCTGATCAGGGATGTGGTATTTGCGGGGCTTGCCGGTCTTCACGATGGGGAAGATCAGGGCAATGTCGGCGGGATAGACGTTCTGACGCCGCGACAGACCCACCGCCCACAGCAGACCGCGCTCGCTCAAAGCCCGACGGAAAGACCCGCTGGAGCCGTACCCTGAATCGGCAAGCACACAGCCGAAACGCACACCGGAGGCGATGACGCGGTCGATCTCCGCCAAGGCGATCTCTGGCTTGGTCCGCGCTGCGCGGTGCTCGACTGGAACGCCCGCACGCTTCAAACGCACTGGATTACTCGTCCAACTCTCTGGAACGAAGAGACGTAATGCTACCATGACCGGCACTTCAAGCCGCGCAAGCGTCAGCGACACCAATGTTTGGCAATTGGCCGTCTTGCCGAGAGACGAGGCATATTGTGGAGCGACACCAACCGAACGATCGCCCTTCTTCGGCATCGCCGTGTCGTCGATGACCAGCACCGCATCCTTGCCGCCGACCAGGCGATTGGCCTGAACCAGCAATTCCGCCTCCAATGGCGCCGCATTCCAAACGCCATCGGCAATGAAATGGTGCAACTGGTCATACTCGCCCGGTGCCAGCCGCGCCGCCATCGGTTGCACGCTCTTGCGATCACCCGGTCCAATCAATCCCGAGATGTAAAGCGGACACATCCGCCGCCGCGCCTTGTGACCTAAACGATCCAGGAATGGCTTGAGCCAGCGCCCGAGCTCGTCTTCCCACTTCGACTTCGTGACCACCATGGTCGGCCCTCCAAAAGCCGACCATCCATGAATCATTGAAAATCTGATTCGGGAATCCAGTTTCGCCAATCAATCGCCAAATCTGCCAAAGTAGTGCTAGGGTCAGGACTCATTGATTGAGATAGAAGGTGACTGCGGCTGCAATGCAGATTGCCGAGAAGAAG
>JAGXAF010000060.1 GCA_018971675.1 Bradyrhizobium sp. | reverse complement strand
AAACGGTCGGCCTGGTCCGCGAGATCGCGCGCGCGGCCTAACTCACTTCACCAGGGCGCCGTAGACCAGCGTTTTCAGTTCGGTCTGGGTCCGTTTGCGCTGCCGCGAGGCTGTAACGCTTCGCGGAGCCGTCAGTTTTCCATCGCTTCATAGATCAGCTGCTTGACCGTCTTCTGGATGCGCTGGCGCTCCGATGGCGTCTGCTCCATCAGTACGAAAAACATGTCCTGCTTGCGGTCGATCACGAAATAGCAGCCGCTGGCGCCGTCCCATTTCAGCTCGCCGAGCGAACCCGGCGGCGGCGGTTTTGCATTGCCGGGATCCGTGCGTACGCCAAAGCCGAGGCCGAAGCCGAAACCGTCGCCCGGGAAATAGAAATAGTCGCGATCGACTCCGGAGTTCGGACCGATCTGATCGGTCGTCATCAGCTTGAACGATTTGGGGCTAAGGTATTGTCTGCCGCCGAGCTTGCCGCCCGCAAGCACCATGCGGGAGAATCGGGCGAAGTCAGCCATGCTGGTGACCATGCCGCCGCCGCCGGATTCCCATTTCATGGGGACGTCGGGGCTGCTCTCGAAGCCGACCTTGAAATCATGGTCGTTCGGCATCGGCCTGGCGATCAGCGTCTTCTTCCGGGGATCGGTGACATAAAACGACGTATCGCGCATCCCGAGCGGATCGAGCAGGCTTTGCTTTTCAAATTGCAGCAGCGATTTGCCGCTGACGATTTCGATGATACGCCCGAGAATGTCGGTCGAATGGCCGTAGTCCCATAGCGTTCCCGGCTGCTCGGCCAGCGGCAACCGCGCGATGCGCTCGGCAAATTCGGCATTGGTGAAATCGCCGTCATAGATATTGGCGTTGGCGTAGGCCTTGCGCACCAGGCTGTCGCCATAGAAACCATAGGTGATTCCGGAAGTTTGCGTCATCAGATCCCGAATCGTGATCGGACGCTTGAGCGGCACCAACTCAAGCGTTTTTTCACCATTGTCGGCCGTCTTCTCGACGCCCACCTTGGCCTTGGCGAACGATGGAATGTATTTCTCGACCGGGTCGTCGAGTTTCAACTTGTTTCGGTCGATCAGCATCATCGCCGCGACGGACGTGATCGGCTTGGTCATCGAGAAAATGCGGAAGATGGTGTCATCGGTCATCGGCAATTTGGTCGCCGGATCGCGCACGCCAAAGAATTGATGATAGACCGGCTTGCCGTGCTGCTCGATCAGGAGGATGGCGCCGGGAATCTTGCCGGTCGCGACTTCGTTCCGGAAGAACTCGCCGATCTTTCCGAGCTTTTGCCGGTTGAAATGGGCGCCCGCCGGAATATCGAAAGTGCCTTCCGCCAGCGACGGTGACGCAGCCAGCAGCAACAGCGCGCCGCCTGCGAGCGCGCGCAACGCCAGATGACGGTTCATCGACCTCTCCCCCGACCAATGGCTGCGGAGTGTAGCGGCCGGTTCAGTCGGCACAAGGCTCGCCGACATCCGCCAATGCCTGCGCGTGGAACTGGGCGCTATCCCGAGAGAAGCAGCAGAAGATGATACGGGTCAGCGATGGCGCACCGGCCAGCGCATCCCTGGTCGAGGAGATCGCGATCTGCGCCGCACGGTCGACGGGGAAGCGATAGATGCCGGTCGAGATCGCCGGAAAAGCCACCGAGGTGAGGCCGTGCTTGCAGCAAAGTTCGATCGAGCGGCGATAGCAGGAAGCAAGCAGATCGTCTTCGTCGAGGCTTCCACCATTCCACACCGGGCCGACGGTGTGAATCACGTGCCTGGCCTGGAGCCGATATCCCCTGGTGATTTTGGCATCGCCGGTTTTGCAACCATGCAGCAAACGGCACTCGGCAACCAGATCGGGCCCGGCCGCGCGATGGATCGCGCCGTCCACGCCGCCACCGCCAAGCAGCGACGTGTTCGCCGCGTTGACGATGGCGTCAACGCGCAACGTTGTGATGTCGGCAATGATGACTTCGAGCCGCGCCGGGCCGAGCTGGCGCGCCGCCAGGCTCAGGCGGACGCCGCGGCGCCGACCGTGATGCCCTTGTCGGCGAGAAGTTTCTGCAGTTCACCGGCCTGGAACATCTCGCGCACGATGTCGCAGCCGCCGACGAACTCGCCCTTGACATAGAGCTGCGGAATCGTCGGCCAGTTCGAATAGGTCTTGATGCCATCGCGCAGCTCGGCGTTTTCGAGGACGTTCAGGCCCTTGTAGCCAACTCCGACGTGATCGAGAATCTGGACCACCTGTCCGGAAAAACCACACTGCGGAAATTGCGGCGTACCCTTCATGAACAGCACGACGTCGTTCGACTTCACTTCGTTTTCGATGAATTGCTCGATGCTCATAATTCGTTCCTTTGGGGCATACCCCGCGACACAGTCGTCCGGGCCGACCTCAACCCGGCTAACCTTCTACTGCCATATATGTAACCCAAACCGTTGCGCATCCAAAGTAAAATGACGCGGAGCTGGCATGCTGGGCAATTCGAGACGGCGGTCCCTTGGGGCGAGCGGTGGGAGGCCATGATCGTCATGAACTTTCCGGAGGGCTGGAGGAGGCTTTTATCCCAACCGGAAGCTCCTATCTAGGACAGGCTATTCCGAGGGAACCGGCAGGCCGGAGCAACGTTCTTCCCCCAACCGGAGGCCATCGTGACGAAACCAGCATCCGCTGCGGCCACGCTTGTCGCCCCCGGCCGGTCCCTGTTCCCGGATTCCGGCGATTTGGCCCGGAATTTGGTGGAGGCCTTCCTCCAGGTCCGAAACGAGACGGAGCGCCGCGCCGCCCCTCTTTCGCCGGAGGATCAGCTGATCCAGTCGATGCCGGACGCCAGTCCGGCCAAATGGCATCGCGCCCATACCACCTGGTTCTATGAGCAATTCCTGCTCGGCCAACATTGTCAGGGCTACCAGTCCTTTCATCCGGACTACGCGTTTCTGTTCAATTCCTATTATGTCAGTGCCGGGCCGCGCCATGCCCGCCATCAGCGCGGCGATCTGACCCGGCCAAGCGCCGAGGAGGTCACCGCCTATCGCCGGCATGTCGACGCCGCCGTGGTGAAATTCTTCCAGACCGCCGGCGAGGAGGCGCTGTCGAAGCTGGTGCCGCTGGTCGAAGTCGGCCTCAATCACGAGCAGCAGCATCAGGAATTGATGCTGACCGATATTCTGCACGCCTTCGCACAGAACCCGATACTGCCAGCCTATGATCCGTCATGGCGCTTTCCGGTTTCGACCGGCGGCGACCAGTGGATCACCCTCAATGAGGGCATCCACTCCATCGGCCACGCCGGCGACAGCTTCCATTTCGACAATGAAAAGCCCGCGCACCGTGCGCTGGTGGGACCGGTCAGGCTCGCGCGCAACCTTGTGACCAATGCCGAATGGCTCGCCTTCATGGCCGACGGCGGCTATCGCACCGCGGCGCTGTGGCTGATGGACGGCTTTGCCACCTCCATCAGCGAGGAATGGCAGGCGCCCGGCCATTGGCGGCAGATCGACGGCGAATGGCGGGTCATGACGCTCGCGGGGTTAAGGCCGGTCGATCCGAACGCCCCGGTCTGCCATGTCAGCTATTACGAGGCGGACGCGTTCGCGCGCTGGAGCGGCAGGCATTTGCCGACCGAAATGGAGTGGGAAGTGGCGGCTCGCGCCGGCCATCTCAACGACGCCTTCGGGATCGTCTGGCAGTGGACCCGCAGCGCCTACGCGCCCTACCCCGGTTATCGCGCCGTCGAAGGCGCGCTCGGCGAGTACAACGGCAAGTTCATGGTCAACCAGTTCGTGCTGCGCGGCTCATCGCTTGCGACGCCGCAGGCCCATAGCCGCATCACCTACCGCAACTTCTTTTATCCGCACCATCGCTGGCAGTTCACCGGGCTGCGGCTCGCCGACTACGCCGATTGATTCCGTCGAATTCAAAAAGCGCGGGGACGCGCCCAGGAGACTGACATGAATGTGCATGCCCCCGCTCTGGCCGGAGCGCATCTGCCGGATGAGCAGACCACCGCTTTCGCCCGTGATGCGATTGACGACCTGTCGCAACGGCCGAAGCGGCTGTCGCCGAAATATTTCTATGACGCCACCGGGTCTGAATTGTTCGAAGCCATCACGCAACTCCCGGAATACTACCCGACCCGCACCGAGCTTTCGATTCTGCGCGATCGCGGCAACGATATCTCGACCATCATCCCAAAGGGAGCGGCACTGGTCGAATTCGGCGCCGGCGCGACCACGAAAGTCCGCCTGCTGTTGGAGAATTGCGCCATCGGCGCTTACGTTCCCGTCGATATTTCCCGGGACTTCCTGCAAGGTCAGGCTGACGTGCTGCGCAAGGATTTCCCCGGCCTGGACGTCTATCCGGTAGCGGCGGATTTCACCGCGCCGTTCGTGCTGCCCGAAGCCATCGCCGGCCTGCCGAAGGTCGGATTTTTTCCGGGCTCGACGCTTGGAAATTTCGAGCCGCACGAGGCCCGCGCCTTCCTGCGCGGCGCGCGCCGAATCCTGGGCGAAGGCGCCCAGATGATCATCGGCGTCGACCTCGAAAAGGACGAACGCGTGCTGTACGAGGCCTATAACGATGCCGCCGGTGTGACCGCGCGCTTCAACCTCAATATGCTGGTCCGCATCAACCGCGAGCTGGGTGGCAATTTCGACCTTTCGGCCTTTACCCATCGCGCGATCTACAACCGCGATCGGCATCGCATCGAAATGCATCTGATCAGCAGGAAATCGCAGACGGTACGCATGCTCGGTACCAGCTTCGCATTCCGCGCCGGCGAAAGCATCCACACCGAGAACAGCTACAAGTACAGCGTCGAGCGCTTCACGGCGCTGGCGCGCGGCTCGGGCTGGACGGCGCGCGAGTCATGGACCGACGCCGCCGGCATGTTTTCGGTTCACGCGCTGGTCGCTTCGGACTGAGCCTTCGAGCCAAGCGAAATCGCTTCCCACACCGCAACCATGACCATGATCGCCGATGCCAGGATCGAGAGCAGCAATGGCGACAACTGGCCGGCGAACCAATAGAGCACCCCTAACGCCACGATGCCGACGCCGTGCGAGAGTTGGAGGAAGCCGCGAAAGGTATGCTTGAACAGGATCGTCCCTGTCAGGAACAGCAAGGGACCGCCCACCTCGCAGAGTGATGTCCTGAGGTCGGAACGACCGCCGGGGTGCGTCAGCACCAGATCGTCCGCCACCGCCGAGACGATGATGCCGGCCACGATCGGCATATGCAGGTAGGTGTAGGCCAGCCGCGCCAACCGGCCCGGCTCGCTGGATTTCGAGATCTGCTCGGATCCGGCTTCCGCGCCCTTGTGGAAATAGATCCACCACATCGCGATGCTGCCGATCAATGCCGAAACAAAGGCCGTGACGTGGTCCATGGTCCACGGCAGATCGGCAAAGGTCGCACCGGTCACAACGATCGATTCACCGAGCGCGATGATGATGAAGCCGGCGCAGCGCTCGGCCATGTGACCGCCTTCGACGGCCCAGTCGGCGATCGAAGAGGCGCCGTATTTCGGGATCCAGAACCGCACCACCGGTGACAGATATTCGATCCCGAGCGCCACCGCCCACAGCACCAGGCGGGACTGCCCTTCGGCGAAGCCGCCGGCTACCCAGAAAATGGCCGACCCAGCCAGCCAAACCAGGATACGCACCGCGTTCAGGCGCGCCATGGTCCGGCCGGGCGGCGTTGACGCCAGCAGGAAGGTCGTGCGCCCGACCTGCATCACGCCGTAGGCGAGCGCGAACCAGAGTCCTCGCGACTCAAAAGCCTTCGGAATCGAGGTCGAGAGGATCAGGCCGCCGAGCATGAGCGCGAACAGCAGCACGCGAACCGCGGTCTTCTCGGGATCGAGCCAGTTGGTGACCCAGGCGGTATAGACCCACAGCCACCAGACGCTGAGGAACAACAGCGTCGTCTGCAGCGCTCCGAGCGGCGTAAAGTGGCTGAGCAGCGTGTGCGATATCTGCGTTACCGCAAATGCGAACACGAGGTCGAAAAACAATTCGGCGTAGGTGACCCGGTTGTGCTGATCCGGCACCAGGGGGCGATACAGGGCACCGCGCTGCTCGTCGTCCGCCATCCGCGGACCTAGCCCTCCGGCACCCCGGTCTGCAGCGCCAGCGCGTGCAAGACGCCGCCCATCTGGCCTTTCAGCGACTGATAGACGATCTGGTGCTGCTGGACCCGCGACTTGCCGCGGAACGAGGCCGAAATCACCGTCGCCGAGTAGTGGTCGCCATCACCGGCCAGGTCTCGGATCGTTACCTCGGCATCGGGAATAGCTGCCTTGATCATCGACTCGATCTCGCGGGCGTCCATCGGCATTCAGATATTCTCCAGTAGGGGCTTCGAATCGTGTCCGGCTCTCGCGACCGTGACAGCCAAACCTAGCGCGGTTACCCTTCCAGGTCACGCCTTTCAGCACTATATTCCGGGTCTAATTGTTTTAAATCCGCTGGGTCGAATCCGCCGATCACATCGGGCTGATCGAGTCGGGCTGATCGAAAAGGCACCGCGATCATGAAACTGCCGGGTCCCGATCACCCCATCACCATCACGGCGAACCCCAAGCGCGTCCGCGTCACCGCCGGCAGCGTCGTCATCGCCGATAGCACCCACGCCCTGACGTTGAAGGAAGCGCGCTATCCACCGGTCCAGTACGTGCCTCGCAGCGACGCCAACATGGCCTTGCTCAAGCGCTCGGACCGGACCACGCATTGCCCCTACAAGGGCGATGCGAGCTATTACAGCGTCGTCGCCGACGGCAAGATGCTGGAAAATTCGATCTGGACCTACGAGACGCCCTTCCCGGCGATGGCCGAAATCTCGGGTCATCTGGCGTTCTATCCCGACAAGGTCAAGATCGAGGAAGTGGCCTGAGCGACGAGGAGCATCGCTGTCAGGACAGCGATCCCCGATCATCCGGCAGCCCGACATACTTTGCACACTTGCCCGGCCGTGACGTGACCGGGGTCGCTCCCTCATACCCTGAAGATCGTCAGGCCGAGGACAAGCAACAGGAGGAAGATCACGACAAAGATATAGAACAGAAAGCGGGCGACATCGGCGGACGCCGCCGAAACGCCGGTGAATCCGAGGACCCCGGCAATGATCGAGACCACAAAAAAATCAGTGCCCATTTCAGAAGTGTCATGGTCGTTTCCTTAAACCTCCGGGCGCACTGACGCCCATGCGACCGATCCAACCGGGATTTTCCACAAAATCGTTGAACCGCAGCGAGGACCGATGGGACGCATCAATCCAAATTCCGCGATTCAGCTTTCAGCGCGACATCAATGGCGCAGACGGACTGCAGGTTCCTTCTGTCGGACGTTTTATCGGACACTTGGTTCATGCAAAAAAGCTGGCCCCTCTATCGGAATTCCGAGAACGCCATGATGTTCCGTTCACATTGATCGGCAAGGCCGGGCAGCCGACCATTTGACCTTGCTGAATCGGATTCCTGACGGCAACATCCAACAAGACAGGGCTGTCGAGGCGCCCAATGACGTCGATTTCGTATTCAAGAGAATCCGCGCACCTACGGTCCGCGCCGAGAACGGCTTCACGCAATTTCGCGCTCGACCGCGCGCGCAGCTTCCTGACGCTGATCGTCGTGCTTCACCACGCGGTCATCCCCTACACCCATTTCGGCCATACCGACCCCAAGTCGTGGATCGGCTTCGATGTCGTCGTCACCGCCACCGACAGCTTCTTCATGGCGGCCTTCTTCTTCCTGTCGGGCCTGTTCGTCTGGCCGAGCCTGTCGCACAAGTCGACTGCGATCCATTTGCGCGATCGCCTGCTGCGGCTCGGCCTGCCGTTCGCGATCGCCGCCGTCAGCGTGATTCCACTCGCCTATTACGCGATCGCACTTCGGAGGAATCCCGATCTCACCTTCACGGCCTTCTGGTGGAAGACGGTAACGGCCGGGCCGTGGCCGAGCGGCCCGATCTGGTTCGTCTGGGTGTTGTTCGCCTACGATCTGCTGGCGACGGTCCTGCACCGCCTCTCGCCCAATCTGATCGCCCCGATCAACCACCTGTCGCGGCAATGCTTCGACCATCCGGCGCGGTTCTTCCTGCTTCTGTTTGTGGTCACCGCGATCGTCTACGTGCCGGCACTGATCTATTACAGCCCGAACCGCTGGTTCGAGTTCGGGCCGTTCTCGGTGCAGGCCAGCCGAATCCTGTTATACGCGGCCTATTTCTTCATCGCAGCCGGCGTCGGCGCCGCGCATCTCGATCAGGGCGTATTGAGCGCAGGCGGGCGATTGGCAAAGAGCAGTCGGAGTTGGATGCTCACCGCCCTCATTTCCTATGGCCTGATGTGGGTGATGATCTACATCAAGCGCGGAATACTGGGTAATCCCGACACGCAACCGGTCTGGTACCTCGCCATCTACGGCCTGTTGTTCGTCACGTTCAGCGCGGCGATCCTGCTTACGATCCTGGGGTTTTTCCTTGGTTCGAAACACTCCTGGAACATGCTGGACCGAATGCAGGGCGATGCCTACGGCATCTTCCTCGTGCACTATCCGATCGTGCTGTGGCTGCAATACTGGCTGTTCGATTACGATCTGCCGGCGATCGTCAAGGCGACCATCGCCTTTGTGTTGACGGTCGTTCTCAGCTGGGCGGTGACGGCCGTTTTGCGAAAGCTCCCCGGCGCCTCGCACGTGCTGTAGGGGCACTAACCGGCGACACCGTTCATATACGCCGGAAACCAGCCCTCGAATCCTGACTTGAGCGCAGCGATCGCAACCGGCGCCTCGCCCGCAACCGCAACGGCCTCGCCAGCGGTGGTGCCGATCCGCGCGCAGGGCACGCCGGCGCCCTTCATCTTGGCAAGCACGAGGCCTGCCTCCTGCGCCGGCACGGTGACGATGTAGCGCGCCTGGTCTTCGCCGAACCAATAGGCGTGCGGCACGATCGATGCCGGTCCCGCCAGCAATTGCGCGCCGATGCCGCTCGCGATCGCCATCTCCGCCAGCGCGATCAAAAGTCCGCCGTCGGAAATGTCGTGCACCGCGGTTGCCGTGCCGGCGTGGATCATGCCGCGCACCACGTCGCCGTTGCGCTTTTCAGCCGCGAGATCGACCGGCGGCGGCGCACCCTCCTCACGGCCGCAGATGTCGCGCAGATACACCGACTGGCCGAGCCAGCCGTGGGTATCGCCGATCAACAGGATCGCTTCGCCGGCGGCCTTGAACGCCAGCGTCGCGGATTTGGTGAAATCGTCGAGCAGGCCAACGCCACCGATCGAGGGCGTCGGCAGGATACCGCGGCCGTTGGTTTCATTGTAGAGCGAGACGTTGCCGGACACGACGGGGAAGTCGAGCGCACGGCAGGCCTCCGCGATGCCCTTCAGGCAGCCGACGAACTGGCCCATGATCTCGGGCCGTTCCGGATTGCCGAAATTGAGGTTGTCGGTGATCGCGAGCGGCCGGCCGCCGACCGCGGTGATGTTGCGCCACGCCTCGGCCACCGCCTGCTTGCCGCCCTGATACGGGTCGGCCTCGCAATAGCGCGGCGTGACATCGACCGTCAGCGCCAGTCCCTTTGGCCCGTCCTGTACGCGTACCACCGCGGCATCGCCGCCGGGCCGCTGCACGGTATTGCCCAGAATGACGTGGTCGTATTGCTCCCAGACCCAGCGCCGCGAGCAAAGCTCGGGCATCGCGATCAGCTTTTCCAGCGCCGGCATGATGCCGAGCGGCGGCTTGACGTCCTGCGCACGGATGGTCGGCAGCAGCGGCGTCGCGACATGGGGGCGATCATAGATCGGCGCCTCGTCGCCCAGTTCCTTGATCGGCAGGTCGGCCATCACATCGCCGCCATGCTTGACGATAAAGCGCTTGCTCGGCGTGGTATAGCCGACGACCGCGAAATCCAGCCCCCATTTGCGGAAGATGGCCTCGGCCTGTTTTTCCTTCTCCGGCTTGAGCACCATCAGCATGCGCTCCTGGCTCTCGGAGAGCATCATCTCATAGGCGCTCATGCCGGTCTCGCGCGTCGGCACCGCATCGAGGTCGAGATCGACGCCGAGATCGCCCTTGGCGCCCATCTCGACCGCCGAACAGGTCAGCCCCGCCGCGCCCATGTCCTGGATCGCGATCACGCAACCGGCTTCCATGATCTCAAGACAGGCTTCCAGCAACAGCTTTTCGGCGAAGGGATCGCCGACCTGCACGGTCGGGCGCTTCTCGGCGGAATCATCGTCGAACTCGGCCGACGCCATCGACGCGCCGTGGATGCCATCGCGGCCGGTCTTGGAGCCGAGATAGACGATCGGCATGTTCACGCCGGAGGCCGCCGCGTAGAAAATCCTCTCCGCGTCGGCGAGCCCGACTGCCATCGCGTTGACCAGGATGTTGCCGTCATAGCGGGTGTGGAAACGCACCTGCCCGCCGACTGTCGGCACGCCGAACGAATTGCCGTAGCCGCCGACGCCGGCGACCACGCCTGAGACAAGGTGGCGAGTCCTGGGATGTTCCGGCGCGCCAAAACTCAGCGCGTTGAGACAGGCGATCGGGCGCGCGCCCATCGTGAACACGTCGCGCAGGATGCCGCCGACGCCGGTGGTCGCGCCCTGGTACGGCTCGATATAGCTCGGATGGTTGTGGCTCTCCATCTTGAAGACCACCGCCTGGCCGTCGCCGATGTCGATCACGCCGGCATTCTCGCCCGGCCCCTGGATCACCCACGGTGCCTTGGTCGTCAGCCCCCGCAAATGCAGCCGCGAGGACTTGTACGAGCAATGCTCGTTCCACATCGCCGAGAAGATCCCGAGCTCGGTGAAGCTCGGCACCCGGCCGATCAGCTTGAGGATGCGCTCATATTCGTCTGGCTTCAGCCCATGGCTGGCGACGAGTTCGGGGGTGATTTGCGGCTGGTTCATCAGGCTTGCAAGCGTTGAGGTTTCTTCTTAGGGAGATTGGAAGGCGTGGAAAAGGCCTTTTATGGCGCAATTTCCTGATCTCCAGAGCTTTGCATGCGCGCCACAGCAGCAATGGAATTCGACAGCGACGACCTGTTAAGCCGCGCGCTCGAGATGCGCGACAAGGCCGGCGAACAGGCCGCGGCCGTCGGTGCAGCCCATGATGTCTTCGACATGGTTTTCCGGATGCGGCATCATGCCGAGCACGTTGCCCCGTTCGTTGACGATGCCGGCGATCGAATGCGCCGCGCCGTTGACGTTGGCACCCTCGTCGATGGCGCCGTCCGGCGCGCAATAGCGATAGAGCACCCGCCCCTCACCCTCGAGCCGCTTCAGTGTCTCTTCATCGGCTTCGTAATTGCCTTCGCCATGAGCGACCGGCACCCGAATGACCTGACCGGCATTGTAGCCGCGGGTGAACGGCGTGTCGGAACGCTCGACCCGAAGATGCACATCATGACAGATGAATTTCAGTTTCGCGTTGCGCATGAGAACGCCGGGCAGCAGGCCGGACTCGCAGAGGATCTGAAAACCGTTGCAGACCCCGAGCACAAGGCCGCCATCGGCCGCAAACGCTCGTACCGCATCCATGACCGGCGAACGCGCGGCAATGGCGCCGCAGCGCAGATAATCGCCGTAGGAAAACCCGCCTGGTACTACCACGAGATCGGTTGCTTTCGGCAGCGCGGTCTCGGCATGCCAGATCATTGCCGGCTCATGGCCGGAGGCGAGCCGGAGCGCGCGCGCCATGTCGCGTTCGCGATTGATGCCGGGGAAAACCAGAACCGCGGATTTCATCGTCAGCGCCGCCTTTAGAGAAGTTCAACCCGATAATTTTCGATCACGGTGTTGGCGAGCAGCTTGTCGGCGGCGGCTTTCAACGCAGCCTCCGCCCTGGCCTTGTCGGTATCGGACAATTCGATATCGAACACCTTGCCCTGGCGCACGCTGGCGACGCCGTCGACGCCGAGCGCTTTCAGCGCGCCTTCAATCGCCTTGCCCTGGGGATCGAGGATGCCGGGTTTAAGGGTAACGGTAACGCGTGCTTTCACGGGATTGACCCTGCTCAGCTTTTCACCAGCACCGGGCCGGAGCCCGCGGGACGTTCGTTTTCCATCAGGATGCCGAGCCGCTTGGCGACCTCGGTGTAGGCCTCCAGCAGGCCGCCGAGATCCCGGCGGAAGCGATCCTTGTCGAGCTTCTCGTTGGACTTGATGTCCCATAATCGGCACGAGTCGGGCGATATCTCGTCGGCGACGATGATTCGCATCATCTCGTTCTCGAACAGGCGGCCGCATTCCATCTTGAAATCGACCAGACGGATGCCGATGCCGAGAAACAGTCCGGTCAGGAAGTCGTTGACGCGGATCGCCAGCGCCATGACGTCATCGATCTCCTGTGGCGTGGCCCAGCCGAACGCGGTGATGTGCTCCTCGGAGACCATGGGGTCGTTGAGCTGGTCGTTCTTGTAGTAAAACTCGATAATCGAGCGCGGCAGCTGGGTACCCTCCTCGATGCCAAGGCGCTGCGACAGCGAGCCCGCCGCGACATTCCGTACCACGACCTCAAGAGGCACAATCTCAACTTCGCGAATTAGTTGTTCACGCATGTTGAGACGGCGGATGAAATGGGTCGGCACCCCGATGTCGTTGAGGTGCTGGAACAAATACTCCGAAATCCGGTTGTTGAGGACGCCCTTGCCCTCAATGACTTGGTGTTTCTTGGCATTGAACGCGGTCGCATCGTCCTTGAAGTGCTGGATCAGGGTTCCGGGTTCCGGACCTTCATAGAGAACCTTGGCCTTGCCTTCATAGATGCGGCGTCGACGGCTCATTGGGATGTACCGTGTGTTGTTGAAATCCATGAGTTTGGTGTGCTCCGGATGACAGGGACTGTGACCCACGACGGAGCTGCCGTGAAGGCCAGAACTTGAAGAAAGACAGTCGAAAACAGAACAAGAACCGGACCTGACGGCAACCTATCCGATTGGCCCATGCAGTACAATCGATCCGATCCTCGGCACCCTAGTTTTACCGCCCTCGCTCGCGGCGTTCTGTCCGTTGTTTCAGCAATTCTCTGCACTTATCTAGTCATCTGGGTGCGTTGCCGCAATGCTGTCGCGCTCACCGTTTCGGCATCTGCATCGGAACTTGGTCATGACCACATTTGACAAGCGTGAAGAGGCTTTCGAGAAAAAATTCGCGGTCGATGAGGAGCTGAAGTTCAAGGCCGAGGCGCGCCGCAACAAGCTGCTTGGTTTATGGGTCGCGGAGAAGCTCGGAATGTCCGGTGACGCCGCCAAGGTCTATGCCAAGGAAGTCGTCGCCGCCGATTTCGACGGGGCCACCGGCGGCGCGATGCGCAAGGTCACCGTCGATCTTGCCGCCAAGGGCGTTGTCGTGCCCGAAGCGCAACTCCGCGCCAGGGTGGATGAATTGACGGCCCTGGCGATCGCGCAGGTGACCGCGGGCACGTAGCGACCGCGCCTGTTGGCGTTTTGACAAACTGCGGCCGCAAGAATCGTCCGCTCGCTTCACTCGATGTTAACTGGTGGAACATCTTCCTGAAGTCATATCGAGCGCCGATTTTTCAGAACACTTTAGGAAGATTGCTGCAGCACAAATTCGAGCCGGCCAAGTTCGGCGGCGACATCAGCCTCGACGCCGGCGGCCGTCATGTCGATCACCTTGTAGCCGCGCTGCTCAAGCCACGCCCGCCGCGTGGCGCGGTCGCCGGCGATCGTATCGCTTTCGCCGGGATTGATCAGCTCGATCGCGATACGATGCACGAACGACACGAAATCGGGGATGTGTCGTCCGACCGGCGTTTGCCGTTTGAACTGGCCGGCGAAGCGGCGATCGCTGGTCAAGGCCTGCCACAGGATGCGTTCGGCATCGGTCGGATTGCGCCGCAACAGCCGCGCCAGCCCGCGCACGGTACCGCCGCTCTCCGACGGCCGGCCGCCCTGGCCATGTTCGGCGAGCAACGCCCGCAGTCGTGTCGCCTGCTCGCCATCGAGCACGCCACCCTTGGCCGGGCCCTTGCGCCCTTCGGCGATCGCCATCACCACGCCGTGCAATGTGTGCATGTCCTGCTTGGTCGGATCCATCCGGGTGAAGATGTTGCGCAGATTGACCAGCATGGTCTCGCGCTTTTCCGCCGGGCGCAGGAATTCGACCTTGTCGAGCTCGCGCACCAGATTGTCGAAGAACGCATCCATCTGGTGCTGCGACGCGGGCTCGGAGCGTTCCGGCATCGCGAACGGCAAGGTGCCCGCGGTCGACAGCTTGAACCATTCATAGCCCATCAGCAGCACCGCCTGCGCCAGGTTGAGCGAGGCAAACCCGGGATTGACCGGAAAAGTGACGATGCGGTTGGCGATGGCAACCTCTTCGTTCAGCAAGCCCGAGCGCTCGCGACCGAAGAGGATACCAACCTCGCCGCCACCCTTTCCGATCTGCGCCACGATCTCGCGTGCGGCCGCCTCCGGCCCGACCACCGGCTTGGCCTGATCGTGGGCGCGGGCGGTGGTGGCGAACAACAGGGTGCAGTCGGCGACCGCTTGCGCGACCGTACTGAACAGTTCCGCCCGTTCCAGGACGTGGTCGGCGCCGGCAGCGGCGCGCGTGGCATGAACGTTCGGCCAGCCGTCGCGCGGGTTGACGATCCGAAGCCGGCTCAGCCCGAAATTGCCCATGGCGCGCGCGGCCATGCCAATATTCTCGCCAAGTTGCGGCTCGACCAGGATGACGAGCGGAGCCGCAAGATCGCGGCCTGATTTGGTCCTGTCGGTGCCCGAACCGGACATCTCACTTCTCTTCCCAATTCAAAGTCTGAAGGTCTTGAATCAAGCTCCGGGGAAATTGACCCGGAACATCATCCGCAACCCGGGTCGATGGCCCGTTTGCGCCGATTTCTCAAGCGAAATAATCGAGTTGGGGCTGCGAGCTAACTCTCGACGCCAGCCGCACGTGCATCGAGCGCGGCATCTCGGCCTTCGGATCCGGCATCAATCACACCTCAGGTGAAGCTGCTCCGGAGCCGCGCCGCGAATTTGGCGGGCGGCTATTCGCCTGCGATATCGCCGAGTGCGTCACGCTATTCGACACGAGGACATGAGGCATTCGGTCGGGCGTATTCACCAGACTGTCGGCGATCGACGCGACTGTCAGGCGCGCCGGCGGAACGGCCATCACGGTCCTCGATCGCGATTGATCTTGCCGCCGGCTGTGCCCGCGCGATGGCTGGCCGATCTCGCCGTAGATCCGCACAGCCATTCGCCTTTCACCCCTGTGGCGGCGATGCTATAGGGCCTGATCGGAACGCCGCCGTTCCCCAGCTAGACCCTCTCAAGGCAAGGCCCGATCTCCATGACCAAGATCAAGGTGACCAACCCCGTCGTCGAACTCGATGGCGACGAAATGACCCGGATCATCTGGCAGTACATCAAGGACAAGCTGATCAATCCGTTCCTCGATATCGACCTGATGTATTTCGATCTTGGGATGGAGTCCCGCGACAAGACCAACGATCAGGTCACGGTCGATGCCGCCAACGCCATCAAGAAGGTCGGCACCGGCGTCAAGTGCGCCACCATCACCCCGGACGAGGCGCGGGTGAAGGAATTCGGCCTCAAGGAAATGTGGAAGTCGCCGAACGGAACCATCCGCAACATCCTGGGCGGTGTCGTGTTTCGCGAGCCGATTATCTGCAAGAACGTGCCGCGGCTGGTGCCGGGCTGGACCAAGCCGATCATCATCGGACGCCATGCCTTCGGCGACCAGTATCGTGCCACCGACTTCAGATTCCCGGGCAAGGGCACGCTGACGCTGAAATTCGTCGGCGAGGACGGCACGGTGATCGAGCGCGAGGTGTACAAATCTCCCGGCGAAGGCGTCGCGATGGCAATGTACAATCTCGACGATTCGATCGCCGATTTCGCCCGCGCTTCCTTCAATATGGGCCTGTCGAAGAACTATTCGGTCTATCTTTCGACCAAGAACACCATTCTCAAGGTCTATGACGGGCGCTTCAAGGACATCTTCCAGGACGTCTTCGAGAAGGAATTCAAGGCGAAATTCGCCGAAAAGAAGATCGCCTACGAGCATCGCCTGATCGACGACATGGTGGCGGCCGCGATGAAATGGTCGGGCGGCTATGTCTGGGCCTGCAAGAACTACGACGGTGACGTGCAGTCCGACACGGTGGCGCAAGGTTACGGCTCGCTCGGCCTGATGACGTCGGTCCTGATGACTCCCGACGGCAAGACCATGGAAGCCGAAGCCGCCCACGGCACGGTGACCCGGCACTACCGCGAGCATCAGAAAGGCAAGGAGACCTCGACCAATTCGATTGCCTCGATCTTCGCCTGGACGCGCGGCCTTGGCCACCGCGCCAAGCTCGATGACAATGCCGAGCTTGCGAAGTTTGCAACCACGCTGGAGAAGGTCT
>JAGXAF010000296.1 GCA_018971675.1 Bradyrhizobium sp. | reverse complement strand
CGTCTGCGGCGTGCTGCCGATGGTGGTCGCGCACGGCGCCGGCGGCGCCAGCCAGCAGGCGCTGGGCACCGGCGTGATGGGCGGCATGATTGCGGTCGTGATCCTGGCGCTGTTGATGGTCCCGGTGTTCTTTGTCAGCGTCCAGCGCGTGCTGGCGCGGGACCGGGAAGCGCCCGAACGTCCGGCGGAGCAGGCGTCGGGAACACCGGCTGCGCTGAATCCATGATCATTCGCCTTCGCGGATGATTACCGCTAGAGCCTTTTCCGTTCCGATGGAATCGGAACGGGCTCTAGATTCTTGTTTTGACGCGTTTTCTTCACGCGAACCGGATGCCACCCTCGGATCAAGTCCGAGGGCATGCTTCACTCGAAAACGCTCCAGCCGCGCCCGCCGATCAGAGATCGCGCAGGCTCGCGAACAGCGCGAGACCGAACAACGCGATCGCACCGGCCACGAATCCGAACAGAAACGGCCAGAACCGGCTGCGGCGCGGCTTTTCGGCCACCGTCGCCGGCGGTGCGACCTGCGGCATCGCCATCAGCGCGTGCTCGCGCTCGACCAAACGGCGCGCGACGTAATCGGTGACGGCATCAACGATCGCGGCAACCTCATGCGATTCGGCGAGCACCGTGCGGCCGAAACGGGTGTCCTGCACCAGACGGTAGATGCGCTTGTCGCGTCCCATCATCACATGCGCGACCACATCGATCCACAGCCGTGGCGTGTCGCCATGGCTGATGCCGCGATCGAACAGGTCGACCTTTTCGGGGATTTGCCCAAACAGCGGATCCAGCGCCTCGTTGAGGATCTCGAGCCGCGCCACTTCGGCATCGCGCAGATCGACCACGACGCCGGTGCGGTCGGCGGCCTCGATCCGCGCCCGCCGTAATGCGTCGCGCAGGCGCACCGGACGCAACTCAGCGGCGGCGCCGCTCCCGGTGTTTTGCGGCTCTGACATTCGCTGATGGCCTCTTTGCGGGGAAAATCGTGGTCAACGTATCAGTAACCCTGTTTTCCCGCAAAGACCGTTTGCCGCAAGAACCCGCCCGCCGCCAAAAAAATCGACGGCCCCAGCCGGATTACCGGATGGGACCGCAGACTTCTCCCTGCCGGCTTCTTATTTCAAATCAGGCGGGCACCCGGCTCGGCTCTTCCACGATCGAGAAGCGGACGCCGGCCTTGTGACGGTTCTCTTCCGAAACCGTCCGCCAGGCTTCCTCGGCCTCGGCGCGGCTCTTGAACGGACCTTGAACCTGGGCCGAGCCTTCCACCAGCTTGTGGAAGTTCATCGAACCGAACTCGCCGCCAATCACCCAGAAATTGCTGCCGGTCGTCATGATGATTCTCCTTGGTTATTCAGCTGCCTGAATCCGGATTTCCGGAGCATGCGCCTTGAACTGGGCTGCTTCGGTCGAATCGTGCAGCGCCGTCGTCGACGAAGTGCCGCCGGTGATGGTGGTGGACACCAGATCGAAATAGCCGGTGCCGACCTCGCGCTGGTGGCGCGTGGCCGAATAGCCGTGCTTCTCGGAAGCAAACTCGGCCTGCTGCAGGCGGGAATAGGCCGCCATGCCTTCGGCCTTGTAACCGCGCGCCAGTTCGAACATGCCGTGGTTGAGCGAGTGGAAGCCCGCCAGGGTCACAAACTGGAACTTGTAGCCCATCGCGCCGATTTCGCGCTGGAACCGGGCGATCGTCGCCTTGTCGATATTGGCTTCCCAATTGAAGGAGGGCGAGCAGTTGTAGGCCAACATCTTGCCCGGATAGACCTTGTGCACGGCCTCGGCAAATTCCTTGGCTTCCTTGAGGTTCGGCGTCGAGGTCTCCCACCACAAGAGATCGGCGTATTTCGCGAACGCGATGCCGCGCTTGATGCAGTGCGCAAGGCCGGTGCCGGGCTTGAGCCGGAAGAAGCCTTCCGCGGTGCGCTCGCCGGTGATGAACTCGCGGTCACGCTCGTCCACATCGGCGGTGATCAACTTGGCGCTCTCGGCGTCGGTGCGCGCCAGCACGAATGTCGGCGTGCCGCAGACGTCGGCGGCCAGACGTGCCGCGATCAGGTTACGCTCATGGGCCGCGGTCGGAATCAGCACCTTGCCGCCCATATGGCCGCACTTCTTCTCGGAGGCGAGCTGGTCCTCGAAGTGAACGCCGGCCGCGCCTGCCTCGATATAGGCCTTCATGATCTCGAACGAGTTCAGCGGGCCGCCAAAACCGGCTTCCGCATCGGCCACGATCGGAACGAACCAGTCGATCTTGGCGCCGCCCTCGGAGTGCTCGATCTGGTCGGCACGCTGGAAGGTGCGGTTGATGCGGCGGCACAGTTCCGGGCCGGCATTGGCCGGGTAAAGGCTCTGATCCGGATACATCGCCCCGGCCGTGTTGGCGTCGGCGGCAACCTGCCAGCCGGACAGGTAAATCGCCGGCAGGCCGGCGCGGGCCTGCTGCATCGCTTGGTTGCCGGTGACGGCGCCGAGCGAATTGACGTAGGGCTCCTTCTTCAGCGATTCCCACAGCCGATTGGCGCCCTTTTCGGCCAGCGTATAGGCGATCGGCACGGAGCCCCGCAGCCTCTCCACTTCGGCCGGGGTGTAGGGACGGCTGATGCCCTCGAAACGCCCTGCGGGGGCCGGAACCAGTTGCTCAAAGGTCTTCGCCATCTTGTTTTTCTCCGATCGACATTCATGACAGTGCATTGCGAAACACGTGCCTTGAGCTAAACCCAAAACCTCTAAATTAGTACAGGTCAGTTGCTTCTAATGATGATGTCATGTAACATATGGACATGTACTATATGTAACTTTGTCACTTTTGTCATAAAGAGGCTGCCATGGCGAGCGATTCCGGGAAAAAGCTGTTCGTCGGCCCCCGATTTCGGCGCATCCGCCGGCAATTGGGGCTGTCGCAGACCCAGATCGCCGAAGGGCTCGGCATCTCCCCGAGCTACATCAACCTGATCGAGCGCAACCAGCGCCCGGTAACGGCGCAGATCCTGCTGCGGCTGGCGGAGACCTACGACCTCGATCTGCGCGACCTCGCCACCGCCGATGAAGACCGCTTCTTTGCCGAACTGAACGAGATCTTTTCCGATCCGCTGTTCCGCCAGATCGATTTGCCCAAGCAGGAATTGCGCGACCTCGCGGAGCTCTGCCCCGGCGTGACCCATTCGCTGCAACGGCTCTATGCCGCCTATACCGAGGCCCGCCGCGGCGAGACGATGGTCGCAGCGCAAATGGCCGACCGTGACGAAGTCGCGCGGTTCGAGG
>JAGXAF010000059.1 GCA_018971675.1 Bradyrhizobium sp. | reverse complement strand
AATTTCTTGCGCAGCCGCTTGATGTGGCTGTCGATGGTACGATCGTCGACATAGACCTGGTCATCATAGGCGGCATCCATCAGCGCGTTGCGGCTTTTCACCACGCCGGGCCGCGTCGCCAGCGCCTGCAGGATCAGGAATTCCGTCACTGTCAGTGTCACCGGCTCGTTCTTCCAGGTACAGGTGTGGCGCTCGGGGTCCATCCGCAGCAGTCCGCGATCGAGAGCCTTGGCGTCGATCTCCTTGGGTACCGCGGTCGGATCCTTTGGCGCGGCGCGGCGCAGCACAGCTTTGACACGCTCGACCAGAAGGCGTTGGGAAAACGGCTTGCGGATGAAATCATCGGCGCCCATCTTGAGACCGAACAATTCATCGATCTCCTCGTCCTTCGAGGTCAGGAAGATCACCGGCAGATCCGATTTCTGCCGCAGCCGCCGCAACGTCTCCATGCCGTCCATGCGCGGCATCTTGATATCGAGGATCGCAAGATCGGGCTGGCTGGTGCGAAAGCCGTCGAGCGCCGAGGCGCCGTCGGTATAGGTCATGATCCGATAGCCTTCGGCTTCCAGCGCGATCGAAACCGATGTAAGAATGTTGCGGTCGTCGTCGACCAAGGCGATTGTGGGCATGAGCCTGCTTTCAGAAACGTGTGGCCGGTGCGGCTGGCGATCCAGCAATGCTGCCGCGCAAGTGGGCTGCGAATCCGGTCAACGAGCAGTGCAAGCTGGGCTGAAGTGTGACCGAGTTCCGCAAAACGCCGGAGCGGCGCGATAGTTCCACCTTACATTGGTACCAATTTAGCTGAAAAGCGTTCGTTTTGCAACGAGATACCGGGGAGCGACCGATGCAACCTACCGCTAATTTTAGCGCTTCCAAACTGGCGCGTTCCCTGCTGCGGCGAAGCCGGCAAGGGGCGCTGGCGACCTTGATGGCCGGCAGCGGCAGTCCCTATTGCTCGCTGGTTAATCTCGCAAGCTACCCCGATGGCTCGCCCATTTTGCTGATTTCGCGCCTGGCGCTGCACACCAAGAACATCCTCGCGGATTCCAGGGTTTCGCTGATGCTGGACGAGCGGGTCGTGGGTGACCCGCTCGAAGGAGCCCGGATCATGCTGGCAGGCCGCGCGGAGCCGGCCAGCGACGACGACAGGCCGGTTTTGCGCCGGCGTTACCTCAACGTCCATCCCTCGGCGGAAGCCTTTGTGGATTTTGATGATTTTTCATTCTTCCGAATTCGGCCCACCGGTGCCCATTTGGTGGCCGGATTTGGCCGGATTGTGGATCTTGCGCCCGAGAAATTCATGACCGATCTGACGGATGCCGCCGCGCTGCTGCAGGCCGAACAGGAGGTGATCGACCATATGAACGCCGATCATCGCGAGACCATGAATCTCTACGCGAGGCGGCTATTGGGCGCGGAGCCCGCGGACTGGCGCTGCACCGGCTGTGATCCCGACGGTATCGACATGCAGGCCGGCAACGCGACGTTGCGACTGGATTTCCCGAAACGAATTGCCACGCCCGCCGCGCTGCGGCAAACGCTGAAGCAACTCGCCGATCAGGCCCGGCAGACACCTGAATAAAACCGGAACGTCCCGATAAACCAAATATTACGGGATCGCCTTTGCCCGGTCCGGCGTTCATCAATAGCAGTCGCCGGATCAGCGCCGGACGGCTATATTGAGGGTCACCGCGACACAGGCGCGCTTGCCCGCGTCGGAGAAACGCGGGTCGAGGAGGTTCTTGGTGCAAGAGAACGGCATACATAACGGCGCTTTCGGCGCCGATAAATTCGGCTTGGGAAATCTCAAGGGCGTCCACTGGAATTTCGGCGCGCCGCAGCTCTGCGAGCATTCGCTGCGGTCCGGCGAAGCGGTGTTGTCTTCCGACGGCGCGCTATGCGCGGACACCGGTGTGTTCACCGGCCGCAGTCCGAAGGACAAGTTCACGGTTCGCGACGCCACCACCGACAAGAACGTGTGGTGGGGCGGCAACCAGTCGATCACGTCGGATCAGTTCGCGGCGCTTTACGCCGATTTCCTCAAGCACGCCGAAGGCATGACGCTATTTGCGCAGGATCTGTACGGCGGCGCCGATCCGGCCCATCGGATCAAGACCCGGGTCTTTACCGAACTCGCCTGGCACTCGCTGTTCATCCGCACGCTCCTGATCCGCCCGGAGGCGTCGGAGCTTGCGAGCTTCGTGCCCGAATTGACTGTCGTCGACTTGCCGAGCTTCCGTGCCGATCCCAACCGCCACGGCTGCAAGTCCGAGAACGTGGTCGCCATCGATTTCACCCGCAAGATCATCCTGATCGGCGGGTCTCATTATGCCGGCGAGATGAAGAAGTCGGTATTCACGACGCTGAACTACTATTTGCCCGAAAAGGGCGTGATGCCGATGCACTGCTCGGCCAATGTCGGTCCCGATGGCGATACCGCGATCTTCTTCGGCCTGTCCGGCACCGGCAAGACCACGCTCTCGGCCGATCCCGGGCGCACGCTGATCGGCGACGACGAGCATGGCTGGAGCGAGAGCGGCATCTTCAATTTTGAAGGCGGCTGCTACGCCAAATGCATCAGACTGTCGGAAGAGGCCGAACCCGAGATCTATGCCGCCAGCAAGCGCTTCGGCGCGATACTGGAAAATGTGGTGCTGGATCCGAACACCCGCTCGCCCGATTTCGATGACGGCTCGAAGACCGAAAACACCCGTTCGGCCTATCCGCTCGACTTCATCCCCAACGCTTCGCGCACAGGACGCGCCGGCCATCCGAAGAATCTGGTGATGCTCGCCGCCGACGCCTTCGGCGTGATGCCGCCGATCGCCAAACTGACACCGGCGCAGGCGATGTATCACTTCCTGTCCGGCTACACCGCCAAGGTCGCGGGAACCGAACGTGGCCTTGGCAACGAGCCGCAGCCGGAGTTTTCGACCTGTTTCGGTTCGCCATTCCTGCCGCGCGATCCCTCCGTCTATGGCAATCTGCTGCGCGACCTGATCGCCAGGCATGGAGTCGATTGCTGGCTGGTCAACACCGGCTGGACCGGCGGCAAATACGGCACTGGCCGACGCATGCCCATCAAGGCGACACGGGCGCTGTTGACGGCGGCGCTGAACGGTTCGCTGCGCGACGCCGATTTCCGCACCGATCGCTATTTCGGCTTTGCCGTGCCGACCTCGCTGCCCGGCGTCGAACCCCACATCCTCGATCCGATCAAGACCTGGGCCGACAAGGCGGAGTTCGAGAAGACCGCGCGCGCGCTGGTCAGCATGTTCCAGAAAAACTTCGCCAAGTTCGAAGCACAGGTCGACGCCGATGTCCGCGCCGCCGCGCCCGAAGTGAAACTCGCGGCGGCGTGAAGGAAGCGAATGGCGAGCAGGGAGTAGCGAACAGCGGTTGCGCGCGCCGATCCTCCATGACCTCCATCGCTACTCGCTACTTCCTTCAATCCGGCAGCACCGCGTTGCTGGGCGTTGCCCGGTCGGTAATCCGCAAGCCGAACAGGCTGCCGATCAATTCCACTGCGACCCGCGCGGTGCGTCCGCGTTCGTCGAGGAACGGGTTGAGTTCCACGATGTCGGCCGATCGCACCAGGCCTGAATCGTGCAGCAGTTCCATGATCAGATGCGCCTCGCGATAGGTTGCGCCTCCCGGCACCGTGGTGCCGACGCCGGGCGCGATCGCGGGATCCAGGAAATCGAGGTCGAAGCTGAGATGCAGCACGCCGTTGTGTGCTCTGACCCGTTCGATCACCCGGCGGATCAGTACACCGACGCCGAACTCGTCGATCGCGCGCATATCGGCGATCGCGATGCGGCGGTCGCGCACGAGATTCCTTTCCAGCGGATCAATCGAGCGAATACCGAACAGATCAAGCCGGTCTGGCGCGATGGAAAGGCGGGGCCCGCCGTCGAGCAGGCCGTCGAGGCCGGGTTCGCCGCAGAGGAAGGCCGCCGACATGCCGTGCATGTTGCCGGTCAGCGTGGTCGCGGGCGTGTTGTAGTCGGCGTGGGCGTCGAGCCAAAGCACGAACAGCGGTCGCTTCTGTTCCTGCCGCCAGTAGCGCGCGACCCCGTTCACCGATCCCATCGAGAGAGAGTGGTCGCCGCCCATGAAAATCGGGGTGGCACCGCTGCGGGCGATCGAGAAGGCGCGTGCGCTGAGCGCGCGGACCCACGCCTTGACCTCGTCATAATATCTGGCATTCACGGGCGGGGCATCGGTTGCCACAATCGCGGGCCTTGCCATGTCGCCGTGATCTTCGACAGAATGCCCCAATTGTTCCAGCACCCGTGCGACTCCGGCGGTGCGCAGCGCGGACGGCCCCATCAAGGTGCCGGGCTGCGAGGCGCCGATCTCGATCGGAACGCCGAGCAGTGCGATTTTCGCCCGGGGCGGAATTTCCGTTTCAGCCATCCGCTGCTTACGCCTTGCACCCACCGGGGGTGATCCGGACAGCGTCATCGAAAACGTGATTGGTCGGGGTCAGCATGAAACCTCTCAGTTCGATACGGACGGCAGCTTAGCGCATCTTTCTGTCATTGCGGGGAGCAAAACAACGACGCAATCCAGGGCTGCGCGTGCTGGATTGCCTTGCGGAGTCCGTCATCGGGCCGGCGTTCGACCCGTTGGCTCGCGGAGATTGTCTAGCGGGTCGCGCCGAACTGCGCGGCTGGTTCATGCAACCCGGCCGGCTGTGTCCCGCGTACCGGCACGTCCCAGATATCCTCGGCATATTCCCGGATGGTGCGATCGGACGAGAACCACGGCATCCGCGCGACATTGAGGATGCTGGCGCGGGTCCAGGCCGATATCACCTGCCAGCGTGCATCTATGGCGCGCTGCGCCTCATAATAGGAATCGAAATCCGCGCTCACCATGTAATGGTCGAGATAGCGCAGCGCGTGTGCGATCGATTCGAACCGGCCCGGATCGTCAGGCGAGAATTCGCCGCTGCCAATGGCGTTGATGGCGCGCGACAGCCGCGGCGAGCGCCGGATCACGTCGGTAGCGTCAAGGCCGTGTTCGCGGCGTCTCATCACGTCGATCGCCTCCATGCCGAAGATCGCGATATTTTCGGCGCCGACTTGGTCGCGGATCTCGATATTGGCGCCGTCGAGCGTGCCGATGGTCAGCGCACCGTTGAGCGCAAGTTTCATATTGCCGGTGCCGGAAGCTTCCATGCCCGCGGTCGAGATCTGCTCGGAGATATCGGCGGCGGGAATGATCACCTCGGCAAGGCTGACATTGTAGTCAGCGAGGAATGCGACCTTCAGCCGACCCGCCACAACAGGATCGTTGTTGACGACGGTAGCGACATCGTTGATCAGCTTGATGATCAGCTTGGCGTAGCGGTAGCTCGCCGCCGCCTTGCCGGCGAAGATTTTTACCCGTGGCACCCAGTCGCGCTGCGGCTCGTCCTTGATCGCCTGGTATAGCGCGATCGTTTCCAGGATGTTGAGCAACTGTCGTTTGTATTCGTGAATCCGCTTGATCTGGACGTCGAACACCGCTGTCGGATCGACCGTGACGTGGAGCCGTTCGCCGATCAATCGCGCCAATGCGATCTTGTTTTGATATTTCACGTCGCGGAACTGCTGCTGGAACGCATTGTCGCTGGCCAGCGCCTCGAGGCGCTTGAGGCGTGAGGGATCGTCGAGTACGGCATCGCCGCAAACCCGGCGCAGCAGATCGGTCAGCTTCGGATTGGCCAGCATCAGCCAGCGGCGGAAGGTGATGCCGTTGGTCTTGTTGGTGATGCGTTGCGGATAGAGATGATTGAGATCGCGGAACACGGTCTCCTTCATCAGTTCGGAATGCATCGCCGAGACGCCGTTGATCCGGTGTGATCCGACAAAGGCAAGCTGCCCCATTCGCACCCTGCGACCGGAACTCTCGTCGATCAGGGATACCGAAGCGCGGAAATCGAGGTCGCCGGGTCGGCGCGCTTCCGCCAGCGCCAGATGCGCGAGGTTGATGCGGTAGATGATTTCGAGATGCCGCGGCAGCAGCCGCTCGAACAATTCCACCGGCCACGTCTCGAGCGCTTCCGGCAGCAGCGTGTGGTTGGTGTAGGACAGCGTATCGACGGTGATCTTCCAGGCCTCGTCCCAACCGCAATTATGCTGGTCGACCAGGATGCGCATCAATTCGGTGACGGCGAGGCTCGGATGGGTATCATTGAGCTGAACCGCGGCTTTCGAGGCGAGGTTGCGCAACTGGCCGTCGGAGGCGAGGTGCCGGTTGACCAGATCCTGCAACGATGCCGAGACAAAGAAATATTCCTGGCGCAGCCGCAGTTCGCGGCCGGCCGGGCTTTCGTCGTTCGGATAGAGGAATTTGCAGATCGCTTCCGCGCGGGCTTCCTCGGCCACCGCGCCGATATAGTCGCCGGTGTTGAAGACGTCGAGTTTGAGCGGGTCCGGCGAGCGCGCCGACCACAGCCGTAACGCGTTGACGTGCTCGCCGCGCCAGCCGACGATCGGCGTATCGTAGGCCACCGCCTGGATGGTTTCCGCGGGATGCCAGATCACGTGTTCGCGGCCTTTGGGATCATTGGTGCGTTCGAGGCCGCCGCCGAAATGCACGTGGTAGACGACGGCTGGTCGCTGGAATTCCCAGGGATTGCCGAAGCCCAGCCATTCGTCCGGATATTCCTGCTGCCAGCCTTGCGCGATGATCTGGCGGAACAGGCCGAAATCGTAGCGGATGCCATAGCCGATGGCGGGGATCGCAAGCGTTGCCATGCTCTCCATGAAGCACGCCGCCAGCCGTCCCAGGCCGCCATTGCCGAGCGCGGCGTCAGGTTCGCATTTGCGCAAATCCGACAAGGAGACGCCGAGATCGCCCAGCGCCGCCTCGAACACCGGGAGCAGGCCCATATTGTTCAAGGCATCGGTAAACAGCCGGCCGATCAGGAATTCCAGGCTGAGATAGTAGACCCGTTTGCGCCCCGCATCATAGTTTTGCTTATCGACCGTCAGCCAGTGGTGCACGATGCGGTCACGCAATGCCAGCGCGGCCGCCTCGTACCAGTCGTGCCGGGTCGCCATGCCGGCGTCCTTGCCGATCGCAAGCCGGAGCTTCGCGAGGATGGCGCTCTTGATCTCGACCAGGGCCAGTTCGTCGAGCGCGGGAAAATTGGCCGGGAAAGATGGATCGGGCAATCGTTCAACCTCACAACATGAGTTTCGACCGAATGATACCCGCCTTGCACCTGGATCGAAACCCGCCGAAGGTTCCGTTTGTGTGAGCTATGCAGGTTTTATGCAAGTCCGGGCCGATCGCCACGGCCGGCGGGCACAGCTTTGGTGATATAAGCAGCCATCCACGTTCCATCATTGCGTGGCTACAGGAAGGGAACCGGCCATGAGATTGCGGATCGAAATCGTTGCCGCCGCACTTCTGATCTGCATCAGCGCGTCCAGCGCAGCTTTCGCCGCGGGGAAGGTGGGCCACAGCGCCGACGGATTGAGCTGCTCGTTTAGCGTGCCGCCGAACGCATCGCCCGCGGCGCGCTGCGCCGCGATCCGCCATCAATGCGGCGGAAAATTCTACGCCAATTATTGCGGCGACAAGCTGCTGTCGGCGATGTGAGATTTTCACTGCCGTCCCGGCCCTTGAGCCGGGACCCATGCTACGCCTCAAGCGAATGGGAAGATCAACCCATTCGCAATTGTTCTTCTCGATCAGCTGGATCTTCCAGTCGCGCCGCCAGTTCTTCAGTTGCTTCTCGCGAGCGATCGCTTCTTGCGGCGACGCGATTCCTCCACATGCACCAGAACGTGCACACGATATTTTGACGAACTCCGAGCCGCGGCCTTGGCGATGCTGATCGAGTCTCATCGGCAGGTTGTTGGCAACGCCAATGTAGAGCGTACCGTGACGCCGGCTAGCGAGAGTGTAGACGTAGTAGCCGCCGGCCGTGCCCATAGTCTCGGTCTCCCGAAAACCTCTGGCGTTGATGGGTCCCGGCTCGGAGGCCGGTACGACGAGTAGGGTCAAGCTTTCAATGCGATCTCGCTGTGGCGCCATTTGCGAACATCGCCGAAGCTCTTGATCCGGTCGACGTCGTCTAGCCAGCGGATTCTCGCACTGATCACGTCATAATCGATCGAGTGCCCTCGTTCTTCAAAGACCTTCCCGACATCGGTGATCACCTTGGCGACCTTGAGCGCGTGCGGTTTAAGCTTCGAGAGGATGACAGCGTCGAGATCTTGCTCGGAAATCGATTCCGGCAGCGTCACCTCTTTCCATCGCAGATCGCAGACGATCGTAAGCAGGTCGCCAGGCCAATCCTCGGACAAGGGATGCTGCTCGTAGACCAGTCGAAAAACATCCGAATGCAGACTATTCAAAAGCCTGTGCAGCGGGGCGGTCAACATCTTCTGGTCCGCCGTTGGCAGATGAGATACCGCGGCGATCGCTTCCTCCAGAGCGAAAGCGACGTACAGCAAATGATCCTCGATTTCGCTGGCTTGTGCTTCGTCCACGGTGCCCCCCGCCCATCTGTAACCTGATACAATTGGAACAAATTAAGAACACTTTAGCAAGCCTTTGATATATCATTGTGATTCGGCGCATGGCCGACACAACATCTGGGGTCATCCGGGAATTCGAGGACTACATGTCCACCATCGCTTTCGACCAATTCGCCCTTACCCGCATCGCCGATTTCGCGCGCTCGTTGTCGCGCCTGCATCAGGCTTCACGCCACCGGCTCGTCGATGACGACCAGATCGACCGCGAATTCAATGCGGTCTGCATGTCGGTGTGGGGCTATACGACTGACGATTTCAGCGACGATCTGTTTTCCGCCGCCGATCACGCCTGGCTCGACACGCTCGACGAGGCCCATGCGCGGATCTTCGCCGCCGAGCAGGGCTACGACCTGATCGACGACAACGGCATGCTGACGGACTGGTGGGGTTATTGCTGGATGATCCTCGCCGAGAAGCGCGGGTTGCTGACTCCGGAAAATCGCGCGGCGATGCGCGCGGCGATCGAGGAAAAATATCTTTCCGCGCCCAACGTGATCGGCGTCATCGTCGGACGGTGATTGATTGGCCGGTCCGTTTGCGAGGAGGTGCATGCTCCTCACCCGAGATGGATTACGATCCTAATTCGCTTCGGCGCGCTGGTCTCTGATCTGCTGGGATTTCCGCGTCGCGGGCAGGGGATTGGCGGCGGGTGACAATGCCTCCTCGGCAATCGCGTCCGCGTTCACCGGCGCCACCTTCATCTCGCCAAGGCGCGCACGCACCTGGGCGGTGAGGCCCCGATAGGAAGCCACTGGTGTGAATTCGGCGGTCTGGCTGTTGCCGACCCGGATGCCGGAATAGGCCACCAGCCCGTCCGTGGTGGCGATCAGGTCGCCGGCGCGCAATGAACTATCGAGCGTCGGATCGACCGGGGCGAGGCCGGCGGGATCGCGCCCGTTGCAGGTGCAATCCGCACGCAGCGCCTTGCGGTAGGCAAAGGCGTTTTCGCTGTCGGCATAGCGTTGGCCGCTTGCGGACGATGCGCTGTCGATATGGCTGCCGTAGAAAACCTTGGTCGGACTTGCCGGACAAAACGCCTGGCACATCTGCACCGGGGAAGCGTTGCCGCGCGACAAGGGGAAATAGCGGCCGTCGCAGCTACGAACGCAAAACGCAGGTCCCGAGCCGCCGGATGCGGCTGTGCGGGCCGGCGCGGCCTGCTGCGGGGACGGGTCGGCGAAGAAATTCGCCAGCGGGGGAGCTTGATGCTGCTGTTTCTGCAGGCCGCTGAACAGGAAATCGAACAGTCCTTCAGCGGACACCGCGCGCGGCGCGCCGGCAACTGCGCCGGCAAACGCAAATGCGGCGACAAGCCTGACGCAGCGCCGCATGCGCCGTTCATTACACCCTGTACGCAACGCGAACTCCACCCGAACGCAACAAACCCAAGGCTTTGGACCGTGGCTTTGGACCGTGGCTTCAGCCCTGATTCACCTTAATTCGTGATGGTAAACAAGCGGTTGAGCAAGCGGCGACGCGACGAAAAGAAATGCGGAGCATTCACCTCGCAAGTGCGGGGCGAGGGCAAAGACAAGCGATCGTCAATCTTTCAAAAATTCCGCCGCCTTGTAGAGCGAGCGGAAGGCGAGGCCGGCCTGTGCAAATGTTTCGGTGGCGCCTTCCTCGCGGTCGACCATGGACAGCACCAACACGACATTGCCGCCAGCGTCCTTGACGGCTTCCGCCGCCTTCAATGCCGAGCCACCGGTGGTCGTGACGTCCTCGACGATCACGATGCGCTTGCCTTGCAGGCCCTCGCCCTTGGCAAGGCCCTCGACCGCCAGTCGCGCGCCGTGCTCCTTCGGCTTCTTGCGCACGAAGAACGCCGCGATCGGTTGGCCCTTGATCCAGGACAGTTGCGCGATCGCACCGGCCAGCGGCACCGCGCCCATTTCGAGCCCCCCGATGTAATCGAGGCCGTCATCCTTCAGCGTTTCATAGGTCAATTCGGCCAGCAGGGCGGCGCCTTCGGGATCCAGCATCGTCGGCTTGAGGTTGAAGTAGAAGTCGCTCTTGCGTCCCGAGGCCAGCGTGATCTCGCCGCGGCCGAACGAGCGCTTGCGGATGATCTCGGCGAGGCGGGTGCGGGAGGCTGACTTGGACAAGGTTTTGTTCTCTGGCTTTCAGAGCGTTTTCGAGCGAAGCATGCCCTCGGACTTGATCCGTGGGTGGATACCGGTTCGCGTGAAGAAAACGCGTCAAAACAACAATCCAGAGCCCCGTTCCGATTCTATCGGAAAGGAAAAGGCTCCAGGGCAGGGCGCAATCTATCGGCGTCCACAGCGACATTCCAGAGCCGATATCGCGCCGTCAACAGCGCGCAAAAGCAATGGGAAAGTCCGATTAAACGGCGGTTGTCGCGTCCGCAGGTTCCCCTTACTGCATACCCGGCGTCGGAATCAAAAAATGACCATCGAACTCCACACCTGGAACACGCCGAACGGTCGCAAGATCAGCGTCGCGCTGGAGGAGATGGGGCTTCCCTACAAGGTGATCCCCGTCAACATAAGCAAGGGCGAGCAGATGGCGCCCGCGTTCATCCGGATCAGCCCCAACGGCAAGATCCCGGCGATCGTCGATCCCGACGGGCCCGGTGGCCAGCGCGTCAGCGTTTTCGAATCGGGTGCGATCCTGCTCTATCTCGGCGAGAAGACCGGCAAGTTTCTGCCGAAGCCGCTGATTGAGCGCATCCCGGTGCTGGAATGGCTGATGTGGCAGATGGGCGGGTTCGGGCCGATGCCCGGGCAGGTGCATCATTTCATTGCGCTGGAGAACGAGCGGGACCGCGCCTATGGCCTGAAGCGCTACATGGCGGAGACGCGACGGCTCTATGGCGTGCTCGATCGCCGGCTTTCGACCTGCGAATTCGTCGCGGGCGAATTGTCGGTCGCGGATTTCGCGATCCTCGGCTGGGCGTGGCGGCACCCGCGCCACAAGGTTGAATTGTCTGACTTCCCGCATGTCCGGCGCTGGTATGATGCGCTGATGGCGCGTCCCGCCACCAGGCGCGGCATGGAAGCCAGGCTGGATTGAATTCTTCCCCAGCCCTTGCAGGAAGACTTCAATGCGCCTCGTCCCAGTTGTTCGCTGCCCGTGCGTCGACCTGCAGGGGCAGCGACAGCAGCACGGCGGGGAATGGCGCGTCCTGCATCACGTGCTGGACCACCGGCAGCGTCCTGGCCACCTCGTCGTCCGGTACCTCGAAGATCAGTTCGTCGTGCACCTGCAGCAGCATCTGCGCTGAAAGCCTGTGCTCGGCGAGCGCCTCTTCCATCTTGGTCATGGCGCGGCGGATGATGTCGGCGGCGGTGCCTTGCAGCCGCGCGTTGATCGCGGCGCGTTCGTTGAACGAGCGCACCGAGGCGTTCGACGCCTTGATATCAGGGTAGTGGCATTTGCGGCCGAACAGCGTCTCGACATAGCCATGCGCCCGGCAGAAAT
The DNA here is from genome assembly GCA_018971675.1 of Bradyrhizobium sp. Classification (GTDB taxonomy): domain Bacteria; phylum Pseudomonadota; class Alphaproteobacteria; order Rhizobiales; family Xanthobacteraceae; genus Bradyrhizobium. The sequence continues at coordinate 4,632 of JAGXAF010000059.1, read as the reverse complement.
CCCGCGTCGCATCCATGTAGGCGCGGATACCCGGAAAGCGTTCGAAATACTTCTTGATGTAGGCCGAGGCTTCCTCGCGCGCGATGCCGAGCTGGTTGGCAAGGCCAAACGCCGAAATGCCGTAGATGATGCCGAAATTGATCGCCTTCGCCCGGCGCCGCACCTCGGCCGGCATGTCCTTGATCGGCACGCCGAACATTTCGGACGCGGTCATGGCGTGAATGTCGAGGCCGTCGCGGAATGCCTGCTTGAGCACGGGGATATCGGCGATCTCGGCAAGCAGCCGCAGCTCAATTTGTGAGTAGTCCGCCGACACCAGCTTGTGGCCGGGGGAAGCGACAAAGGCACGGCGGATCTTGCGGCCATCCTCGGTGCGCACCGGGATATTCTGCAGGTTCGGTTCGTTCGACGACAGCCGCCCGGTGGTGGTCGCCGCCAGCGCGTAGGTGGTGTGGACGCGATGGGTCTGCGGGTGCACATAGGTCGGCAGCGCGTCGGTATAGGTCGATTTCAGCTTCGAGACCTGTCGCCATTCCAGAATCTTTTTCGGGAATTCATGGCCCTGTTCGGCGAGATCATCGAGGATCTGGGCTGAAGTGGACCACGCGCCGGTCTTGGTCTTGGTGCCGCCGGGGATGCCCATCTTGCCGAAGATGATATCGCCGATCTGCTTGGGGCTGCCGACATTGACCGGCTCGCCGGCCATTTCCTGAATTTCGGCCTCGACCCGCGCCGCGGTCTGGGCGAACTCACCCGACAACCGCGACAGCACCTGGCGGTCGATCGAAATGCCGCGCCGCTCCATCCGCGCCAGCACCGGCACCAGCGGCCGTTCCAGCGTCTCGTACACCGTTGTCATGCGCTCGGCGATCAGGCGCGGTTTCAAGACCCGCCAGAGCCGCAGGATCACGTCGGCGTCTTCCGCCGAATAGGCGGTGGCCCTGTCGATCGCGACCTGGTCGAAGGTGAGTTTCGCCTTGCCGCTGCCCGTCAGCTCGCCATGGGTCAGCGTGGCGTGGCCGAGATACAATTCAGCCAGCGTGTCGAGCCCGTGCGCGTTGCGGCCGGCATCGAGAGCGTACGACATCAGCTGCGCATCGTCATGGTTGCGGAGGGTGATGCCGTGCTGCGCGAACAACACCGCGTTGAACTTGATGTTGAAGCCGACCTTCAGGATGCCGGCCGATTCCAGCACCGGGCGCAGCGCGGCAAGCGCGTCAGCCGATTTGATCTGGTCGGGCGCAAGACCTGCATCGAACAGCCCGGCGCCGCCGCCGGATTGCTTGTGGGTCAGCGGAATGTAGCAGGCATCATTCGGCTCGAGCGCCAGCGCGATGCCGCAGAGTTCGGCCTGCATCGGATCGATGCTGTTGGCTTTGGCGTCGATCGCGACATGGCCGGTATCGTGAATCCGGCCGATCCAGGCTTTGAGCTGATCGAGCGTGCGGATGGTCTGGTACTTCCCGCGGTCGACCGGCAGTTTGCGCGCAGCTTCCGCGCGCGCCGCGGCGAGCGAGATCGGCGTTCCCTTCGGGCTTGACGCCTTGTCCTGCTTGTCGGCTCCCGGCCTGGGCGCGGCCGGCGCGGCAAACAGATCGTCGGAGCCGTCGGACGATCTTGCCTTGGCGGGGGCCGGCGACGACGCGCCGCCACTCTTGTTGCCGGCGTCCGCTTCCACGTCGGCGGGATCGACCTGCGAATATTCGGCAACGCGGCGGGTGAGGGTGGAAAACTCCATCGCCTTCAGGAACGCGATCAGCTTGCGCGCGTCCGGCTCATGCACCGCGAGGTCATCGAGCGGCACATCGAGCTTGACCTTGTTGTCGAGCAGTACCAGTTGCCGCGAGATCCGCGCTTTTTCCGCGTTCTCGATCAGCGCCTCGCGCCGCTTCGGCTGCTTGATCTCGCCGGCGCGCTTGAGCAGCGTTTCGAGGTCGCCATATTCGACGATCAGTTGGGCTGCGGTCTTGATGCCGATGCCGGGCACGCCCGGCACATTGTCGGTTGAATCGCCCGCCAGCGCCTGCACCTCGACGACTTTTTCCGGCGGCACGCCGAATTTCTCGATCACCTCGGCAATGCCGATGCGGCGATCCTTCATGGTGTCGTACATCACGACCTTGTCGGTGACGAGCTGCATCAAATCCTTGTCGGAGGACACGATGGTCGCGGTCGCACCGCGCTCGCCGGCCTCGCGGGCATAGGTCGCGATCAGATCGTCGGCCTCGAAGCCGGCCTGCTCCAGGCAGGGCAGGTCGAAGGCGCGTACCGCCTCGCGGATCAGACCGAATTGCGGGATCAGATCGTCCGGCGCCGGCGGCCGATGCGCCTTGTAATCCGAATAGAGCTTGTTGCGGAACGTGACCTCGGACTTGTCGAACACGATGGCCAGGTGCGTCGGCCGGTTGTCCGGCGGCATGTCGCGCAACAGCTTCCACAGCATGTTGCAGAAGCCGAGCACGGCGTTGACCTGCAGGCCGTCGGATTTGCGGTTCAGCGGCGGCAGCGCGTGATAGGCGCGGAAAATGTAGGAGGAGCCGTCGACCAGAAAGACGTGGTCGCCCTTTGCGGCGGCCCCGGCGGCAACAGGTTTCGCGGCGACGGGTTTGGGTGCGGCTTGGGGGGCTGATTTCGGCATGGCCGAAACTTAAGGAGTTCTGCGCGGATTGACAGTCTCGGGAGGGGAAATCTGCACCGGATTCTCGTCATGGCCGGGCTTGGCGCCGTGACGCGGCCATGGCGCGCGAGCGGCGGGAGCCGAACTACGCCGCTGCCCGCAGCGCGGCGCGGGGCTTTTTCGGCGCAATCCAGAACGCCGCCGGCCGCTCGAACAGGAAATTGGCGCCGGCCGCGAGCGCGACGCACCAGATCAGGAGCGCTCCAATCACGCCGGCGACCGTGACGACAAGAGAGACCGTGCCGATGTCGTGCAGCAGCCCGGTACGCAGTAACAGGGTCCGCGTTGCCGCCATCGGCAGGAAGAAGGCAAGATAGATTACGATGGAATGCTCGCCACAGAAGCGCAGGAAGGTCAGCCATTGCATGCGCGCCAGCAGCGTGCCGATCGTGATGATGGCGCAGGCGCCGGAAAGCCCGAGCAGGAGCGACACCAGCGGCCATTCGCTGACGCCGGATCCGACCAGGCCGCCGTTGACCAGCGCCCAAAGCGCAAGCCCTGCAAGCGCGAGAGCAGGGTATGCCCGCGCCCGGTCGGACAAGGCGAACACATATGGGGCGAACAGATAGCCGGAATAGATATAGACGAAGCGGGCGCAGAATTCGTCGATCACGGTCCAGCCGGAGGCGACATGCGCCATCTCCAGCAGCGCCGCGCCGGCCCAGATCGCAGGCGCGGGTATCCGCCGCGTCGCCTTGATAACCACGAAAAAGATCGGCAGCAGATAGATGAACCACAGCGTGCCGAACGGCTCGATGAAGGATTCAAGATAGAGATAGCCGACATGGACCCAGCTGGTTTCGGCGGCAAAGGACGGCGCCTTGAAGCCGAACTGGATGGTGACCCACAAAACGTAGAAATAGGCGAAGTGAACAACCTTGCGGTCGAGATAGATGCGCCAGTCGCGGTCGATCACGATCGATACAAACAGCCCCGAGATCAGAAAGAAGTCCGGCATCCGGAACGGCTTGGCGAACATGACGACCAGGTGCATGAAACCGGTCTGGCCGGCCGCAAGTTCGACGCCGAGCACCGAATGCATCATGACCACCATCACGATACAGATGCCCTTGGCGTAATCGACCCAATCGACGCGCTCGCCGCCCGGGCGTGCGGAACGATTTGTCATGGCCGATGTGCCGTTTGCTGCCATCACTGTCCTTTTTTGGCGCGATCCCGCCGCATCATCGGCCGGATCGTTTTTCTTCTCCTCCATTCATACAAACGTCATGCCGTTTTTCTGGAACCAGCCCGTTCCTGATTCGCCCAAAATGCTCTAAGACCGCCCCGAAAATCGGACCGTCATTTACCATTACAGGCAGGTTGGCTGATGCGGATTGCCATGGTTGGCACGGGCTATGTGGGGCTGGTTTCCGGCGCCTGTTTTTCGGATTTCGGCCACCACGTCACCTGCGTGGACAAGGACGCCGACAAGATTGCGGCGCTTCGGCGCGGCGAAATCCCGATTTTCGAACCGGGCCTTGATGCGCTGGTCGCCTCCAACGTCAAGGCCGGACGGCTTGATTTCGCGACCGACCTGGCCGTTCCGGTGGCCGAGGCCGACGCGGTCTTCATCGCGGTCGGCACCCCGTCGCGGCGTGGCGACGGGCATGCCGATCTCTCCTACGTCTACGCGGCCGCCCGCGAGATCGCGCCAGCGCTTTCCGGCTTTACGGTGGTGATCACCAAATCGACGGTGCCGGTCGGCACCGGCGACGAGGTCGAGCGGCTGATTCGCGAAGCCAATCCGGCGGCCGATGTCGAGATCGCCTCCAATCCGGAGTTTCTGCGCGAGGGTGCTGCGATCCGCGACTTCAAGTTTCCCGATCGCGTCGTTGCCGGTACCTCGGACGAGCGCGCGCGCAAGGTGATCGGCGACATCTATCGGCCGTTGTCGCTGAACCAGGCGCCCCTGATGTTCACCGCGCGGCGTACCGCAGAATTGATCAAATACG
>JAGXAF010000058.1 GCA_018971675.1 Bradyrhizobium sp. | reverse complement strand
GCCGGTCGATGGGCGGAACAGGTAGTCCCCGTCATTTCCGGATCGCGGGCACGTATCCGGAAATGACGGGGAGAAATTCTCCATCCGGTTCGGCGCCGGGACGCAAGCCGCGCCCGCCTCAGTTCACCGCGAAACAGTACATCAGGCCGTCACCGCCGGTACTCCTGAGATCGGCCTGCGAGCAACCGCCATCCGGCCCACGCGACGGATGCGCACTGTTCCAGGATTTCGCGGCATCATTGTCTTGCAACCCGTGGCGATCGGCGTGGCCAAGCATCGCCGATCCCTGCGTGCTGCTCGTCCAGTTCTTGCAGGTGCGATCCTCGCCGGCCGGGAACGCGGTGCCGTCGGGCCGTGATCCCGTCAGTATGTCGTGGCGGTTCGGCGTGTCGACGACGCCATTGATGACGTCGCCCTTTTCGCTGAGCGCGGTCTGCTTGGTCAGATTGTTGGCGGCGCTGTGGAGATCGGCGACATCTTTCGCGATCACGACGCCTTTCGCATTCTGCCACGGCCCCTTGCCGATGCGGTCGCGCGCGTTGATCGCGGGCTTGCCGTCGGCTTCCTGGGTCGAGAGGTAGGCGTGCCAGGTCTTGACTCCGGAAGCATTGGCGCCGGCGGCCTGCGCCAGTTCCTGGCAGTGATTGTCGGCGCCAGCGATGCCGCCGAGATTGCCGCCGTTGCCGATGCCGGTGCTGGTCACGAAGAAGGTCGTGGCGGCGGCCTGCGCGTTCGCCGGTTGCGCAGCCATCAGAAGGCAAGCGATCGCGGCGAGGCCGGAAAACGCGCGCGAAGCGTTTGAAGCGAAGACAGGCATCGGATCCTCCCGGTTACTTTTGGGCCGGCACAGGCGCCGGCCTCGTTCAGACATCAACCCGTCTTGCGTGACATTATTCGGGCGCAGGGCACCGAAATGACGGTCGCTGTCACCAAAAGGGCACCGCGAAAACAGACCGCGATGCCCGATACTTGATCTCTCTGCAGCCCGGGTCAGGTCTGCTGGATCGCCGACAACTCCCAGTTGGCGCCGCGTGGCCGCAGGAAAGTCCAGATTTCCGTGACTTCCATCGGCTGCTCGCTGCCCTCGACCAATCCGCCGCTGACGCGATCGAGCGTCTTGTCGATCAGCGAATATCGCATCGCCACACTGGCGAAGTCGGTATCGCCTTCGCGCCAGGCTTCGGCGAGGTCGCCCTGCAAAAGCTTGGTGCCGGAAACCTTGTTGACGACGTTGCGCGCCCGGTTCGCGTCAAGGTCGCGGTTGAAATACGACACCATCTCGGGCGTCGCCAGCACATGCAGCCTTGCGACGTCCTCGTTCGACCACGCATCCTGAATCTCGCCGAGCAACCGCTCGAAGGCTTCGTAGTCGGCGGGCATGATTTGAAGCGGCGCGCTACCCGACCCCAAGCCCGACCCCAGGCCAAAACCGGTTCCCGTTCGGAAGTTCGATGCGCCGCCCGATCCGCCCGCCGCCGTATCGGCATAGGCCGGCGTGGACCGGCGCTGCCACCACGACATCGCCATCCGCACCACGAAAACGATCAGGCCGATCTGCAGGATCAAGCCCAACAGCGACGACAAGCCGCCGAGACCGCCGAACAAGCTGCCGCCGAACAACAGGCCCAGCAGCCCCGCGCCGAGGAAGCCGGCGGCGAAGCCACGCAGCATGCCGCCGCCCGGCCGGTTGAAGAAACCGCCGCCCGCGGACGTGCCGATCCCGGGACTGCCCGGTTGGCTGAAGGTACGATTGAACGGCTGCGCCGTGCGGGGAGCGGTCGATGTGCTCGGCGGCGCGGAAAACGTCCGCGAGCCCCGCGAACCCGAGCTGAAGCCGCCGCCAACCCGGGCGTCGGCCGGCGAAGCGGCGGAAATCAACGGCAGCGCCAGCGATAAAACGACTGCAATCGCCTGGACGATGCCGCGAGCGCGATAAGAGAATCCCATGTCACTTTCCTCAAATCCCCGGCAAGGGGAAGTGCCCTTTTAGATGGGCAGCGCTGCGTGAATGTGAAGCCCGTCGTCGGGAACCCGCGTCTGCGGCGCTCGGTCGCGGGGATACGGCAACCGGGCAGTTTGCAGCGGTATGCCCGGCCTAGGATGGGGCCATGGTTTCCTTCACCTTGGCAACCAGCGCGCTGAGCGCGAACGGCTTTGCAAGAAAATCGAACTTCTCGTTCTCCTCGAGGCTTTTGGCGAACGCGTCCTCCGCATAGCCGGAGACGAAGATGATCTTGAGGTCCGGATTGCGACCGCGCATCTTCCGCAACAGGGTCGGACCGTCCATTTCCGGCATCACCACATCGGAAACGACCAGGTCGATCGCGCCGTTCCTTTCCTCCAGCGCATCCAGCGCCGCGATTCCATTCGAAGCCTCGATGACCGTATAGCCGCGCGAACGCAGCCCGCGCGCATTGAGCGAGCGCAAGCCCTCCTCGTCTTCCACGAGCAGGATCGTTCCCTGGCCGGTCAGATCGGCCTTCGGCTTCGGCGCGGCGGCCGCGTCCTTGATCGCGCTGTTCGCCGCCTGCGGCTCGTGCTGGGGCTCCTGTTCCGGACGGTGTCGCGGCAGGAAGATGTGGAACGTGGTACCCTTGCCTTCCTCGGAGTCGACATAGACAAAACCACCGGTCTGCTTGACGATGCCGTAGACCGTGGACAGACCGAGCCCCGTACCCTTGCCAACCTCCTTGGTCGAGAAGAATGGCTCGAATATCTTGTCGACGATGTCCGCGGGGATGCCGGTGCCGGTGTCGGAGACGTCGATCCGCACATAGTCTGCCGGCGGCATACCCTTGTGCGACAGTCTTTCAGCCTCCTGCGTCGACACATTCGCCGTCTTGATCGTCAGCTTGCCGCCGTCGGGCATCGCGTCGCGGGCATTGACCGCGAGATTCACGATCACCTGCTCGAATTGCGAAACGTCGACCTTCACCGGCCAGAGGTCGCGGCCATGCACGGGATCGAACTTGACCTTCTCGCCGATCAGGCGGCGCAGCAACATCGTGAGATCGGACAGCGCCTCGCCGAGATCGAGCACCTGGGGCCGCAACGTCTGTTTGCGCGAGAACGCGAGCAGTTGCCGCACCAGCGTCGCCGCGCGGGTCGCGTTCTGCTTGATCTGCATGATGTCCTGAAACGACGGGTCGGTCGGCTTGTGGGCATTGAGCAGGAAGTCGTTGGCCATCATGATGGCGGAGAGCACATTGTTGAAGTCGTGCGCGATGCCCCCGGCGAGCTGGCCGACCATGTCCATCTTCTGCGACTGGTTGATCTGGTTCTCGAGCGCGCGCCGCTCGGTGGTCTCCAGCATGTAGACGATGGCCGCTTCGGTTTCGCGCTCGTCGGCCTCGACCGCGGCAACGAAAAACTGGCCCCACCGTTCCTTGCCGCCATCGAGCATCACTTCGACCGGCGCGATATCGCCCTGGCCTTCGGCCGCCTGGTTGATCGCCGCCATCAGTGAGCCGCGGTCGCGGGCGTTGACGGTCCGGAAAATCGAATTACTCGCCGAGGCTTCGAGGCCGAGGCTCTGTGCAAGCTTGGCGAAGCGCGCATTGGCGCGCACCACCGCGCCGGCGCGGTCGACGGTCGCGATCGCCATCGGTGTATGATCAAAGAAGCGCACGAAGCGGACTTCGGCGGCGCGCTGCGGATCGGAGCGCTCGTCGCGCGCGCGACTGATCGCCAGCGTCCGCGAGGCGCCGGGCGCGCCATCCGCACCGAATGCCAGCTTGTGATAGAGCCGCACCGGCACCGCCTTGCCGCCGCGCATCCGCAGATCGATGTCGAACACCTCGGTCTTGACCTCGCCCGGCACCGCCGCGATCGAGGTCAGCAGCGAGGCGCCGTCGCCGGACACGATGTCGGTCAGTTTCAGACCGCCCGAGCCGATCTCCGCCAGATCATGATCCAGCCAGTTCGCCAGGGTCGCGTTGATGTAAACCAGGTCGCCGGCCGGATTGACCGAGAAGAAGCCGCATGGCGCGTGGTCGAGATATTCGATCGCGTGCTGCAATTCCTGGAACACATCCTCCTGGCGTTCGCGATCACGGGTAATGTCGGCGATCGACCACACGGCGTATTTCGCCTCGTGCTTGCCATGGCCGAGCGGCCGGACCCTCATCCGCAGCCAGCGACCGTGGGCACTGTCCTGGCTGCCATCATTGCCGGCGATCCGGACTTCCTCCTGCTGACGCTTGCCCTCGCGCGCCGCCTTGAGCAGGCGAAACACGGCTTCCGAAACATCGGGATTGCCGATGAATACCCGTTCCACCGGACGCACGTCCTGCGCGCTCGCGGCGCCCGTCAGCGTCAGGTAGTTTGCGTTGGAATAGACCACATGGCCGCGCGGATCGGTGACGGCAAGCCCGTCATAGGCGTGGTCGGCGATATGCCCCATCACCGGATCGTCGGTGGCGCGGTCGGCGAAGCGAATGATACCCGCAGCGAAGGCGAACAGATTGAACAGCCCGACCGTCGCCAGTAGCGCCAGCGATCCCAGAATATAGGGCTCCGCCTGCGCCCGGCCGATGATCATCAGGGCCAGCGCGGCCGCGACGATTCCGCCGGCCACCAGCAGCACCAGAACGATGCTTCCGTTCCGCCGTGCCGGCTCCTGCTCGGTCATCGGCGGCTGTGACGGATCGTGGTCGGATTGAGCGGTCATAAGCAGCGGCAGCAGCCTGTGGATAAGGGCGGAACGCGTTCGCGTACCGTTCCCTGAGTGCCTGAATCGGGCCGCCAAGCGCAAGTCCATCAGCCGGGTATTTCCCCGGCCGCAGGCGTTTCCGTCCGGTTTTTCAGGCTTTTCATGCCGGCCGGCCGGAAAGTCCGCGCTTGAGGCCCATGACGTAGCCGATGACCTCGGCGACCGCATGATAGTGCTCCACCGGGATTTCGTCGTCGACCTCCACAACCGCGTGCAAAGCCCGGGCCAGCGGCACGTTCTCCACGATCGGGATGTCGTGCTCCCTGGCGATTTCCCTGATCTTGAGCGCGATCAGATCGGTGCCCTTGGCCACGCAGATCGGCGCCGACATACCGCGCTCGTAGGACAGCGCGACCGCATAATGCGTCGGGTTGGTGATGATCACCGAAGCCTTGGGCACCGAAGCCATCATGCGCTTCTTCATGCGCGCCTGCCGCAACTGCCTGATTCGGGCCTTGATGTGCGGGTCGCCTTCCGACTGCTTGAACTCCTGCTTCATCTCCTGCAGCGACATCTTCTGCCGCTCGTACCATTGCCGGTACTGGAAGAAATAGTCGGCGATCGCGACCGCCGCGAGCATCGCCACCACGGCCCCCAGCAATTTCAGCGTCAGGCTGACGATCAGGCCGAGCATCGCGCCAGGCCCGAGTTGCAGCATCGATTCCAGGCGAAGCCTCTCCGGCCACAGGATCATGGTCATCACGCTGCCGAGCGCCACGATTTTGAAAACGCCCTTACCGAAATTCGCGGCCGCCTGCTTGCCGAATACCCGCTTGGCGCCGGCGGCCAGGGATATCTTGCCGAGGTTCGGCTTGAGCGACTCGCCAGACCATACCAGCCGGTGCTGCAGCATGTTGCCCGCGATCGCCGAGATCACCAGCATCAGAAGCGGCACGCCGAGCGCTGTGATCAGCACGTATTCGAGGTTCCCGGCCAGCGCCAGCAGGCTCGGCCCGTCGGTGTGGAACATCCACGAATTGGCGATCAGATTGCGCAAAGGCAGCTCAATGCTGCCGATCGACCCCGAGAAGGACGACAACACCAGCGCCGCGCCAGCGATCAGGAACCAGGTGTTGACCTCCTGGCTTTTGGCGACGTCGCCGCGTTCGAGCGCCTCATCCAGACGCTTTTGGGTGGGGTCTTCCGTTTTATCGGAAGCGTCGTCGTGATCGTCCGCCATCGCGAGGCTTTCGGTTTACGGCGTCAGATCGTGCATGACGCCGGTAAAATAGTTGAGGAACGCGCTCATCATCGCCACCAGCACCAGCGAAAAGATCAAAAAGCCCGCGAGGATCGACAGTGGCACGCTGACGAAATAGACCTGCATCTGCGGCATCAGCCGCGCCAGCACACCAAGCCCGATGTTGAACACAAGGCCAAACACCAGGAACGGCGCCGACAATTGTATGCCGAGCTTGAAGGCGGCGCTGAAGGCGCGGCTGGCAAGTGCTGCGATGTCGCCGCTCGGCATCAGGTCACCGGGCGAGAAGATCGTGTAGCTGTCGTTCAGCGCCGCGATCACCAGATAGTGGCTGTCGGTCGCGAACAGCATCGTCACGCCAAGCATGGTGAGGAAGTTTCCGATCAGCACGCCCTGCTGGCCCTGGGTCGGATCGACCGAGGTGACGAAACCCAGCCCCATCTGCTGGGCGATAACGGCACCACCGACCTGCAGCGCCGACAACGTCACCCGCGCGGTGGCGCCGAGCACGATGCCGACGATCAGTTCGTGGATCATCATCACCACCATCGGCGTGATCGACTGCATGTCGATCTGGTAGGCATGGCGATGCAGCGGCAGGAGGATCAGCGTCAGCAACAGCGCGATCGCGAGCTTGATGCGCACCGGGATGCTCGATTCACCCAGCCCCGGAAGCAGCATCACCATGGCGCCGACGCGGGCGAACACCAGCATGAAGGTGGCGGCGAGCACGGGCAGCAATGAGATGTCGACGCGCATGATCTACGCATAGTGCATCAACCGGCTATGATTCGCGACGATATCCGCATCATGTGGCTGTGAAGCGCATCCGCCATGAACGGTAACGCCAACAGCAGGGTGATGAAGATCGCCAGTATCTTGGGCACGAACACCAGGGTTTGCTCCTGGATTTGCGTCAGCGCCTGGAACAGCGATACCACCACGCCGACGACAAGCCCGACCACCATCAGCGGCGACGACACCACGACGATGGTCCAGATCGCATCGCGCGCCACGTCGAGGGTTTCAGCACCGGTCATCTCACCACTTCCGCTCTGTTGGCGTCACGCAACTCGTTTCCTGAGCTGAATGAACGCTGAAGAAAAATCAGATCGACATCTTCATGATGTCTTCATAGGCCGAGATCACCTTGTCGCGGACCGACACCAGCGTCGAAATCTTGACGTCGGTCTCGGCCACCGCGGTCACCACATCCATCACATTGGCCTTGCCTGTCGCCATCGCGGCGGTCTGCTGGTCGGACTTTCGCCCGCTGTCCACCACGTTTCCCATCGCATCCTTCAGCAGGTCGCCGAACGAGGGGCCGGCGGCGGCGGACGATTTGCCCGCCGCGCCCGGATCCATCAGACGGGCAAGGCTGGCGTAGGCATTGGCGGCGATTGTCGGTGAAGCCATGGTTCAAGCTTTCCTGTTCAGGACTTGAGGATGTCGAGCGTACGTTGGATCATCGAACGCGTGGCGTGGATGATGTTGAGATTCGCCTCATAGGATCGCTGGGCGTCGCGCATGTCGGTCATTTCGACCAGTGAATTGACATTGGGATATTTGACGTCACCATTGGCGTCGGCCGCGGGATTGCTCGGTTCGTGCCTGACGCGAAAAGCGGTCGGATCCCTCACCACCCTGCCGAGCGCGACCACCTGAGCGTCCAGGGTGTGATCGAGTTCGGAAGAAAAGGTCGGCACCTTGCGGCGATAGGGATCGCCGCCGGGCGTCGACGCGGTGGAATCCGCGTTGGCGATGTTTTCCGAGATCACGCGCATGCGACCCGCCTGCGCGCGCAGGCCCGACGTCGCGATCCCCATCGATCTGGCGAAATCTGCGATTACCTGACGGTCTGCCATCGTCTCACTCTCCAAATGCTATTGCGCTTCAGGCTTTTCCGATCGCGGTCTTCAGAAGATGCAGGCTGCGGCTGTAGAGCGAGGCCACTGCGGCGTAGTCCATCTGGTTGGACGAAACCTTGAGCATCTCGTCCTCGAGGTTGACGGCGTTGCCCGCGGGGCGCGTCTCGAAGCCGACGTTGCGATTTTGGTCGAAAGTCTCCGGCGCCCCCGAGCTGCTGATATGGCTGGCACTGGTGCGCATCATCGGCAGCGTCCCGATGGCGCCGCCGGGCGCGCTTGCACCGGTCGCGTCGAATTTTGGTTCCACCAGGTCGCGCGGCTTGAAATTCGGCGTATCGGAATTGGCGACGTTTTCCGCCAGCACCCGTTGGCGCTCCTGATGCCATTGCATCCGCGTACGCAACGCCGACAGCACCGGAAGATCACCAATGGACATCGCTGCCACTCTCCCTTGTCGTGCGGGCACCTCGCCCTCGGTAGGCAGAATTTGCCGCCTGTATGGTTAATAGCGGGTTAAGAAAGGCCCTCCGGGGGCGAGATAAGCGGCGACCGGCTCGTCGATCGGTTCGTTCCGGTTGCATTTTCGCCGCCGGAACTCCGTTAACCAGTCGGATTGCCGGAACAACCAGGACATGAGAAGTCGTTTTGGCCCAGCCGATTCATAGGTTATTAAGGGTATTGGGGCGGCAATTTCTGCCCCCGGGTAAGAGACCCAATGGATCTCTGACCGCGTTCGGCGTTGCCGGGGACAAGCATGCAGGCACTGACATTTATCTTCGCGCTCGTGGCCGTGCTGGCACTGATCGGCGCCGGCGCCTGGTTGCTTCGCCGATTCGCCGGTAACCGCCTGAGCACCAATACCAATCGCGGCCGCGGCCCCCGCCTGGCGGTCATCGATGCGGCGGCCGTGGACGGCCGCCGCAGGCTCGTGCTGGTTCGGCGCGACAATGTCGAACATCTGCTGATGATCGGCGGCCCGACCGACATCGTGGTGGAACCCAATATCGTCCGCGCGACGCCCGCGCGTGACCCGATGGCATCGCGCTCCTCCGTCGGCAGCGAGCCGCAGCCGCGAATTGCGCCGTTGCCGGACGGCGGCTGGAGCGATGGCGATGGTTCCAGATCCGACGCCTCCGACCATGCCGAGCCGCAAATGCCCGAGCCGCGTCCTCCCTTTGCCGACGAGGTTCGCCGCTCGGCGTCGCCACGGCTCGAACGTCGCGGCGATCCGCTCACGGGCTTCTCCCCGGAACCGCTCGCGCCGCAGTCGGGACCGCGCGACTCTTCACCTGCCGCGCCAAAGCCACCGCGCACCGAGCCGGTGATACCGCGCCCGGCACGGCAGGAGGCCGCAAAGCCGGCGCCGAGCCGCGCCGAGCGTCCTGCGGCATCGCCGCCCTCCCCGACCCCGCCCGAGCCCGCTTCGACGCTGTCGAGCACGGATCAAAATCTCGCCGAGATGGCGCAACGACTCGAAGCAGCGCTGCGCCGGCCAGGCGAACCGCGCGTCGGCGCACCGCCGGTCGCGCCCGAGCCATCGCCGGGCCGCACCGCCTCGCCGGTTGAGACGCCTGGGCCGAAAACAGGGTTTGAGAATCTGGAAGACGAGATGGCCTCCCTGCTGGGTCGTCCGAAGTCTCCTTCGTGAGATCGGCGACCCTCCCGCGTAGAGTTTTATTTTTTGTCACCCTGATAGCCGCCGGATCGCTGGTCGAGCCGGCGTTCGCTCAGGATATCAGCATCAATCTCGGCCAGGGCAATGGCGGCGTCACCGAGCGCTCGATCCAGCTGATCGCCCTGCTCACGGTGCTGTCGATCGCGCCGTCGATCCTGATCATGATGACATCGTTCACCCGCATCGTCGTGGTGTTGTCATTGCTCCGCACCGCGCTCGGCACCGCCACCGCGCCGCCGAACTCTGTGATGATCGCACTCGCCATGTTCCTGACCGCGTTCGTGATGGGACCGGTGCTGCAGAAATCCTATGACGATGGCATCCGTCCCTTGGTCGCCAACCAGATCGGTGTCGAGGAAGCGTTGCAGCGCGCTTCGGTACCGTTGCGCGGTTTCATGATGAAAAACGTGCGTGAAAAGGACCTCAAGCTTTTCCTGGATATGTCGAACGAACCACCGCCGGCGACGCCCGAGGAAACGCCGCTGCGGATCGTGGTGCCGGCGTTCATGATCTCCGAACTGAAACGCGCCTTCGAGATCGGCTTCCTCTTGTTCCTGCCGTTTCTGATCATCGACCTCGTGGTCGCATCGGTCCTGATGTCGATGGGCATGATGATGCTTCCGCCAGCGGTGGTGTCGTTGCCGTTCAAGCTGATCTTCTTCGTGCTGGTCGATGGCTGGTCGCTGGTGGCGGGAAGCCTGGTGCAGAGCTACGGGGGCGGATAGTCGTCCCCGCGAATCTGTTTGGTCCCAGGAGATTGCGCGTGCTTCGAGGATATGACTTCCCGTTCTCGCGGCACGTCGCGCGCCGCACCCGCCTCCACCTTCGTGACGATAGCAAGTGCCCTTCCGGGATGAGCGATGTCCTGGAGTTTGTTCCGATGGAATCGGAACAGACTCTGGATTCTAGTTTTGACGCGTGTTCTTCACGCGAACCGGTATCCACTTCGCTCGAAAACGCTCTAAAAACCGCCGATTTGCATCTCGGTCAGGCCCGGCCCTCGACAACACCGGCCGGCTCGTCGCTGAGCCCGCGATAGATGACACCACCCAGGACGCCGCCGATCAGCGGCGCGACCCAGAACATCCAGAGCTGGGCCAGTGCCCAGCCGCCGACGAACAATGCCGGCCCGGTGCTGCGGGCCGGATTGACCGAGGTATTGGTGACTGGAATGCTGGCCAGATGGATCATCACCAGCGCCAGGCCGATCGCGAGTGGCGCGAAACCTGCCGGCGCGCTGCCATGCGTCGCTCCCATGATGATGAACAGGAACATCATGGTCATCACCACTTCCATGATGAAGCATGTGATCATGCTGTAATGGCCCGGCGAGTGCGCATCAAAGCCGTTCGCAGCAAAACCCTTGCTGACATCAAAGCCGGCGGCGCCGCTTGCGATCACATACAGCAACGCCGAAGCCGCGATCGCGCCGGCGACCTGCGCGATGACATAAGGCACGATCTGTCCCGCCGGAAAACGGCCGCCCGCGGCAAGGCCCACCGTAACGGCAGGATTGAGATGGCAGCCGGAGATGTGACCGATCGCATAGGCCATGGTCACGACGCTCAATCCGAACGCCAACGCCACGCCCACCAGGCCGATGCCAACCTGTGGAAAGGCAGCTGCAATCACGGCGCTCCCGCATCCGGCAAAGGTCAGCCAGAAGGTTCCGATGAGTTCGGCGGCATATTTTTTCGCGTTCATTTTGCCTGCTCCCTTCGATGCGCGGCCACTCCGCGCGAATTCAATGTCCGATGCGATGATGCTGCAAACCGTATTGCGGATTCATTGAGTAACTTGCTTTTGCGTGCGAACGCTTGTCCGACAATTCGACCAAAGCATCATGACGCGCAAAAGCCATCCCCGAAAGCCATCCCTCTGCCGGCTCCCTCACAGGCAATATTCTCCGGAAATTTGGCATAAATCGATCACCTTCGATGCCGCGTCCGTTCTGCCGGAGCCAACACCTTTCGGCATCGTTCCGCCTGTGGAGGGATGGGATTGACAACAAGCCAGGACTTGCCGCACCCGGGAGAAAACGATGGCTCGTTGCTTCAAGAGAAGTGCGTTGGCGTAACTTATGCTGTCATCAGGCTTGCACGTGCCGGCACCTTTCGTCAACGCCGATCGCAGATCAATCCGGCGACGGCATCGCAACAGCGTCGATATATTCGACCAGCGCGTACGGGCGGATGATCCACATCAACGACACCCGCGTCAACGTCGCCGTGCGGCTCAGCGCCATCAAGGCGCTGGCACACCCTACCCCTTCAGATCGTATTGCATGGCGAGGTGGTCGCCGACCTGCACCAGCATCGCGACGCATTCGGGATAGCCGGGTTTTGCGGCCGTCGCCGCATCGGCGCTGGCGCGGAATTCCCAGGAATCTCCGCTCCCGAGCACGGTGATGACCATGTCGTCCGGACAGTCGGCGTGAGCCTTCAATTCCGCTTTCGCCATCGCGATGAGTTCGGCTTCGGTCTTGACGGGTTTGCTCATGGCGGAGAACTCCCTTGCACGACAACGCGACGCAGGTTGCCGCGCCAAGGCGCCACTGTCGAGGGGTGGCGTCGCGGGCGTCAGCCCTTCCTCATGCCGACGATCCTGGGCAGCGAGCCGGTGGGGAACGGATCGGCTTTCTGGACGTCCGGCGGCAGCGTCGCCTTCGCGCTCGCATCGGGGAAGCGCGCTTTCATTTCGCGCAGGAATCCGTCAAGCGTGTCGACGCTGGCCGCCATCTTGGCGATCTCCGCGAATTCAGCGCTGGCGGCCGCGGCCGGTTTGCTGGCGGTCTCGAATGCAGCGCGATCGGCGTCGCCGCTCATCAGCGGCGCATATTTCTCGCGGAAGCGCGCCAGCCCGATAGTGTCCTCGGCCAGCGCGTATCCGACCACGGCGCGGATGATATCGCTCTTTTCCGCGGGGTTCAGCGGTTTGAAGTCGCGCCAGCGGTCGGCATAGTACAGTTCGATCTGTTCGGACGCCTCGCGCCAGCGCCGTGATGCCCAGTAGATATCGGAGCGCAGCCGGATCGCCTCGCGGCCGGTGAGATTCGAGATGATGTCGAGCGCCAGATCATGGCGACCGACATCGCTTTGCGCGCGCGCCTCCAGCAACAGCCGCTGCTGGCGCAATTCGCCGGAAAGATCGGCGATGCGGGTGGTGTGCAGTGCTGCAATCGCGCGATCCGGCTTGCGGCTGGTCAGATAGACCATCGCCAGCTTTGCTGCGACCTGCGCACGCGCCGCGCCCTCAAGCCGATGATCGACCTGGTATTGCAGCAATTCGGCGGCCTGATCGAGCAGATCGACCGCGACCAGCCGGTCCGCGAGGCGGCGGATCATTTCGTCGCCGCGCCGGCCGATCGGCGTCAATTCGCGAAATTCGTAGAATAGCCCGAGTGCGTCGATCGGCGGCAGGTCGTCGCCCTTCGACCCCAGGAAAATCTGGGCGAACAGCGCCGCCGAGGCATCCTGGCCCTGTCGCGACAGTTCAGAATTGGGATCGAGCCTGGTCGCGGTGCGCGCCGCCGTCAGCGACTCGCCATAGCGACCGGTCTCTGAATAGATACGCGCCATCATTTCCAGCGCGCGAATCTCGAGGCCATCGCCGCGCCACAACACCTGCAGCGTCTCCAGTTGGCGCAGCGCATCCTCCTGGCTGATCTCGTTGCGCCGTTGCAGCAGCGCCACCTCGCATAGCTTCGCTTCGGCCGCGGCCAGCCGGTCGGACGAGGCCACCGCGAACCTGTACTCGCCGAGCGCGTCCTGGTCGTGCCCGAGCGCCTCGGCGAGCCGGCCGCGCATCACCGAGATCGCGGGCTTTTGTTCCGGCGGAACGCCGATGACGCCGAGGTCGCTCGAGCGCTTGTCGGCGCCGGAATAATCCCTGACCTCGAGCGAGGCGCGCATCGCATCCGCGATCACGATGCGTTGCAGATCGATCGGCAGCGAGGTGATCGCGAATTCCACGTTCTTGAATTTCTCACGCGCCTGCGCCCATTGGCCTTGCCGGGCAAAGGCGAGCGCCTTCCACAGCTGCGAATCGTAGTTGTTGCCGACCACCGGATTGGCGAGATCCTTCAGCCCGAGCGACGGCCGGCCCATCAGGATGCTCGCGACCGCATGCAGGATCAGCGCCACCGGATCGTCCGCGCCTTGCTTGGCGTCCGCCAGCACCGTGTCGAGCACGGCCTTGGCTTCCGGGTAAAATCCGCGCGCCAGATAGAAGCGCGCCAGGTCGAGCCGTGCCGGCATGCGCTGGTCAGCGTCCAGCGCGGCCTCCGCCTCGATCAGCGCGTCGAGTCGCGTATTGAAGATGCCCTCGCGGTTTTTCTTCCATTCGTCAACATCGAAAATCGCCCGCGCCATCTTCGGTGCGCGCTCGGAGGCAGCGTTGGCCGATGACAGCGTCATGCCGCCGGGTCGGCCGAGCGTGATCTTGTCGGCGGCGAGTTCGGCGGAGACATCGTCGGCGTTGGGGCGAACCGCGACGCCGTGGATCGATTCCAGAATCGACAGCTCGACAAAATCCTGCCGCTTGATGAAGCCGCGAACCGGCGGCGGCGCGGTGATGACCAGCAAGGCATCGCCTGCCTCCGGATCGATAAAGCGATGCAACCGTCCGGGCTTCGCCAGCGCCACCGTGACGTTGGCAAGCGCGGGATCGGTGATGTTTCGGCTCGCTGTCAGCGGTTGCGTCGGCGTCGCCATCGTTTCGGCAAAGGTGAGTACCCAGTTGGCGCTGCCGTCGATATTGTCGCTGGTCAGCGACGGCATTTGCGGGCGGTTGAGCCGGATACGGATCGCCTGCCCCTTGTCCAGCGGAAACGGCTTCACCTCGGCGATGATGGCCCCGCCATTGGCGCGGATTGGCGCGACGTCGAGCGGCTTCGCAGTGTCGAACACCAGCCACACGGTGTCGGCGCGGCGGAACAAGGCCGCCGGCGTCATGGCGGCAAAAGAGAACCTCACATGCAGGCCTTCGCTGTCGCGGATCGCGCTCACCGTTGCCGCGTTTTCGCCGGATATCGATTCGGGCGCAGGCACATCGGCAGTCGCCTTGGCCATTTCCGGCTTCGGCGTTTCGGGTGCGGGCTGCACGGCGGATGGCGCCGCATCCGTTTTCATCTCCGGCTTGCTCTCGGGCTTTGCCTGGGGCTTGACGTCGCCTCCCGTTGCCTGGACGGGCTTCTCCGGCGTGGAAGGCGCGGATTCGCTTGTGGGCCGCGGAGGCGGCGCTTCGGCGGCAGGCTTCTCCGGTAAGGACGGCGAGGTCGTTGGAGCGGCTGCGGCTGATCTGGTCGGCGCGGTGTGCGCGGGCGCGGCAGCTGCCGGCTCTGCCATGACTGGTTCGGTCGGGGTTGCGACGGCCAGCCCCGGCGGAACCGCGGAAGGAGCGATCGATGCTGCCGGCAATTGTGCGGCCGGCTTTTCAGTCGGCTGGAACGCCACGTCGACATTGTAGTTCCTGTCCTCGCGGAAGGAGTGGACGTCGGCATCGCCGATCAGTGCGATTTCCACCGCGGACTGCTCGCCGACCACCTTCGCGCTGATCGAGGCGACGTTCGCGGGCGCCGCTATCTTGGCATCGGCAAGGTCGAAATTGAGCACGGCATTGAAGAACAACGTGAGCTTCTGCTCGTTGAGGACCGACGAGACGTTGATGCCATCGGGCATTTCGAACACGAAGCGAACGAAGGTCGGCTGCACCAGCGCGCGAACGCGAATGGGAGGTCGCTTCTTCGCGGCATCGGCGGCGCGCTGGGTACGCAAGGCCCGCTCGGCCGCACGCGCCCGCTCGGCCAGTTCCTTGATTACGTCGGCCGGAAGGCTCGGCGGCGCGCCGGACCAGCTATCGGGCAGCAGATCGACGAAGATCCGCTCGCCGGCCGTCATGGTGTTGACGGTGACCCGGCGCGACAGCGACAGCCGAATCGCCATACCGTCGGGATCGCGCCGCGCCGAGCCAACATAGTCGGGCACCGCTCCTGCGATCTCATCAACCGGAATATCGACGGGCTGCTTGAAACGGATTACCAGGATGGTGCCGGCCACGGTCACCTCGGAATCGACCTCGTCAGCGAGCTTGAGCACCAGCCTGGCGTAGCCGCCGGCGGCCGAGAACGTCGCTTCGCCCTTGACCGGAGCGATCTCGCAACGGCCGGAGGCCGTCGATCCGATCAGGATCAATATCGCGGCAAGGCATGAGGCCGCGTACAGCCAGCACCGGACGCCTCGCGCCGATGCGCGCAAGAGCGACCAAAATCCAGCGGCAGCCATTCGCGCCATTATCTCTGGGGCGCGATGATTTCTCTTCGAATCATCATCCCGCCCTATCCTTTTTGTTTGAGCAGATCTTTCCGGAAAAAAGCGGCATCCGCCTTTCCGCATCCTGCTCCGGGTCTCTCGGTTCACCGGCCCGGTCGGCAGCGAAGCACCCTCACCCGCGCTTAAATCTAGAGTTGGCGATTTAAGGACTTATTAATTATCGCGGCTAATTGGCTTCTGCGGCAGCATCTTGCCTTCGATCTTGGGGAGTTCGTCGGCGGAAGCGGATTTGTCGGAGCCGGCGCGGCGCGCCATTTCGGCGGTCAGCCGCTCGGCCACATCCGGCGACATCAGGCCCAGGATATCGGACATCTTGCGCGGCGCGATCTGCGAGGCGATCTGATACAGCACGGGCATTTCCAGCCGGTCGAACACCTTGGCGGCGTCCTTCGGCTTCATGTTCTCGTACATGGTGATGATCCCCTTGAACCGGGCTGCATCCATTTCGTTTTTCTGTTCGGTCGCGGTCGAAATCCGGGACTCGACGCCCTTCAACTCCTCGACCTTGGTCTCAACCTTCTTCTCGGCGGCCTTGAGCAGGCTCTCACGAATATCGATCTCGCGGGCGCGCGCATCCAGTTCCTGCCGCCGCGCCTGCAGCCGCTCCAGCACCGCGCGTTCAGACGCCGATACGGGCTGGCCCTGTGCAGGATACAGCACGGCTCCGTCCGGCCGCACCGCTTCGGCGGCGGGAGCGTCGGGCTTCGGCGCTTCCTCCCTGGGTTTGTCGTCCTTCTTCTCTTCTTCCTTTTTCTTCTCGTCGACCGATCCGGTGATATCGCCGGCATCAGGCCTGCCGGCCGGAAAGTTCAGGGTTTCCTGCGCCCAGGACGCCTTGGTCGAATGCGGATCGTAGTCGAACACATA